>JADHOR010000003.1 GCA_016778895.1 Candidatus Puniceispirillum sp. | reverse complement strand
TCAACGGAATGGTGATAATTCACTAAATATTTGTACCAAACTTTGTACCAGCTTAGCTTACTAATTGTATGATACTGTTGGTTTAATTGACAATTATGTCACCTAAGAAGACTATTCGAGTCTCTCCGCCAGCACCATTCTCCCCTCACCAAAATACTGATATTCCTGTTACACGCCTCACCGGAGGTGCCTCTCGGTAGGCGATCTAGCATGACCCGCGTCAACAGCCGCTTTGGCATCCCATGGCAGCAGACCTACCTGTAACACGGTTGCTATATCGTGGTGGCCACCGCTAAACTGGCTCCAGTTTGCAAAATGACGAAAACCCTCAGATGCTACAGATCCCTCTCATACCTGTTTTGGCCTGCCTGTTGGTGCTGGCCATAAGCGCGGCAACAACTCAGTTACACGTCTCAAACCGCGCACCCAGAAAACCCCGCGCTCTATTTCAGCGCCTCTTGCAAAACCCCTTTATTCGGGCAATCTTGATCCGAGGGCTCTGGCGCTTGATCAGGCTGTTGATATTCAGGCGGTAAGCGCCGCGACAACGACGGAAGACCCACAGGACAGGGACGCAGGTGAATGACCATTGTCATAATTATGAAGTTTTTCCATTACATTTCGCTATTTCTGGCAGGCGGTTTGGGTGTTGCCAATGTTATGCTGTTCAAAAATCATCAACGGGCCGGTATGCCGCCAGCCCCACCAGTTCAAAAAACCATGATGGCACTGGCGCGGCTTGGCCTAGTTGCAATTCTAGCATTATGGATAACCGGCCTTTTGCTAACCCATCAGCTTTATGGCAGTTTCAGCCTCGGATTAGCCTTCCATTTTAAAATGCTTGGCGCATCAATTTTGCTTGGTGCGGTGGCTTTTCTGAATATTCACCTCACGATGCGGGCAAAGCAGAATATCCCGCCACACCCGACAATCATGAAGCTGGTGCCGCCGATTACCCGCGGAGCACTCCTTATAGTACTGGTCAGCGTCGCGGTCTTTACCACGCCCGGCTGACGATGCGGTTCCCCGTTTATGCGCAATCTTTATGCAAATTCTCATGCGCAATGAAAAGACGGCAGACGGATCGTCTTGGCAGGCGCCGACAGACAGTATAAGTTACAGCGGGTTTAGGTTACGATCTCATCAGTAAGGGTTCACTCAATTGCAAATTTTTGGGACTTTTGCGCCAACCGGTGCGAGCCGTACTATTCTGGCCCTTGCCAAAATTGGATTTGGGCGCGGCCGGTTAAAATTGCTATTTTCCAGGCTTTGGAACCGACTGAATGGTGACGAGCCTGTTGATCTGATCTATCACGCACTAAAATTGCGCCTGCAACCGCGCCGCAATACGATAGACGCCAAGATTATGTTCAGCGCAAAACAGCGGGAGGCAGACGAATTAAACATGATCCGGCATCACCTTCGCGATGGCGGCGTCTTTGTCGATATTGGCGCGAATATCGGCTATTACGCGCTGAATGCCGCGCTAATGAACGCCGATCAGGTTATTGCCATTGAACCGAATCCGCCTATTTTGGCGCGGCTGCGTGATCATATTGCGCTGAATGAGCTTGCCTCAAAGATCACTGTTCACCCGGTTGCCGTTGGCGCGGCAGAAGGCGTAGCAAAACTGACCGTCTCCGAGAATGATTTTGGCAGTAGTTCGATCATAAATGATACTGTTGGCTCATCGCATGTCGAGGTTGGCCTCATGCTGCTTGTTGATATTCTAAAAGCCAGTGGCGTTGCCAAGGCCGATATCATCAAAATTGATATTGAGGGCATGGAGGACCGCGCCTTATTCCCCTATTTTGAGGTGATTAGCAAAGCTCAATATCCAAAGTTGATTGTGATGGAAGACGGGATTAATGCCCGGTGGGAACGCGACATTCTGGGCTGGTTGCTGCAAAACGGCTATCACGCTGCCGCCCGCACAAGGGGCAATATTATGCTGGAACTAACCCCATAATAATCACATAAACTCTCTTGCATCAGGGTCGATAATAGTCGACTGTCCGGTTTAAACGCACAAAATCCTGAGCTAGACGCGCAACGCGGGCAACCCAACGCCGGTTGCCTCAAAACCACCATCAACAGCCAGTGTTTGGCCGGTGATATAGCTGGCTTTTTCCGATCCTAGGAACACAATCGCTTCGGCAATTTCAGTCTCGCTGCCATATCGGTTCAGCGGAATTGCATCATGATAGGCATCAATGATGGCCTGACTGTGAACCGCCATTGCCAGTTTTGTCCGCACCGGGCCCGGGGCAACACAATTCACCCGAATACCATGCTCGCCCATCTCGGCGGCAAATTGCTGGGTCATTTGGATCACCGCCGCCTTTGAGGTGCCATAGGCAACGCGTAAGGTTGATGCCCGCAAACCTGAAATCGACGCGATATTGACGATATTGCCACGGCTTTTCTTGAGCGCCGGCAAAACCGCGCGCGAGCAGAGATAGGCGCCATCCAGATTGGTTGCCATGATTGTCCGGCAGCGCAAAAAGCTCGCCTCCTCGATCGGGCAGAAATCGGCCACACCAGCGTTATTGATCAGACAATCAATCCGCCCGGAAAATGCCAGCACGTCTGCCACCATTGCCTCAACTGCCTCAGGATCAGACACATCACAGATAAAGGCCCTGCCCCTGTCAAGGGTTGCCGCCACCACGCCCAGCACATCCGCATCCCGGTCAACCAACGCCACCTGATAGCCCTGATCGTTAAAAAGCCGCGCTGTGGCAAGCCCGATACCGCGTGCCGCCCCTGTTACAATTACCATTTTCATTAATTGTGCCTCCAAAGCGAGTTTCAGTAATCATTATCCGGGCGTTCGGGTCGTCAGTATGTCGGCGATCATCTATAAGCGCCTTTCTTTTAACGCCTGTCTTTTGTCTATCAGCTTCACCGCAGCGGATAAAATAGTCACCCGTCGACTGTCCCTGATTGACGTAAGCTTGACAAGATGGATTGATAGAGGCTGCACAAAAGCGATCAACCGAGGAAAATATGAAATTAAAGCTGCATCACATTAATCTATCGACCAACAATGTTGCCGGCATGGATCAGTTTTACCGGGATGTTTTGGGGCTGAAAACCGAAACTGAAGGCCTACCTGTTCTGGAAAAGAAGAAGGGCTATGATGGAGATGTTGCGTTTGTTTCGGACGGTCATATCCAAACGCATCTCGCGCAAAAAGATCTTCAAGTCGGGTTTCGCACCGGTCATGTAGTAAATCCAGTTGAGCGCGGCCATATTGCCTATCGCACTGATGATCTCGACGCTTTCAAGGCGCATCTGCACGCCAAGGGCATTGCCTTTTCTGACTGGGGTGAAACGGCAGTTGCCGGCTGGCAGCAGATTTTCTTTTATGACCCTGACGGGAATATTATCGAGGTTCATGAAGTCAGATCACAAGCGCCCGACGGCGCCATTTACTGCTGATTAGCTGGCCAGAAGCGCAAAGCCAAGCCCGATTGAAACACCGAAAAGTGAGTGCATCATCAACGCCAAAGCGCAAACAAGCGGCGGATTCGGCGTTCGACGTGCCATTATACCTTTGCCGAGACAGGGCAGAAAAAATAGCCACGGCACCAGTACGCTGACAACGCCAAAGATCAACCCATCCAGAACGCCGGCGAGAAGAAGATCGCGATCCATTAACCACGCAAAAACTGCCGCATAGCCGATTGCAACGCCATAGTGAACCGCCCAGCCAAGCGCCAATTCATGGCGCCGCTCTGGCCTCGCCTCGAGATCATGCGCAATTAACTGACCAGTGGTCACCAGACCAAGGCTCCAGCGTCCGACCGTTGCCCAATTGCTTGGTGGGATAGCCGTCAATTTCTGAAAAATACGTTGCCACAGATCAAAAATGACACAAGCAGCAATGCCCACAATTACAAACTGAAAACTCAACATAACGGCATTTCTCACTTCAGCAGTTTTTCACTAACCATATCTGGCACGCCGATGACATTTAAAAAACACTAGCCTGAAAGGCGATTTTTCGGATTATAATAACCGATCGGCCAGCATGATGTTTATGCAGAAAGTTAGGTTCGTCAATTGCTGATCACAGCCAGCACCAGAAACAGATGGTAACAAGAAGAGATAACCTATTTCGGCAGGTTTTAGCCTGCGGTTACCATAAGCCCATTTTCGCCGATATCCGCCCGGTTTCGTCCTTAATAGGTCACAAGGCTTGATCGCTACCCTGGTCTTGGCTACGCTAACGATGCGGCGCTGCGTTCAGGCGAGTGCTGAAACCGACATAACTGCTTATGAGGCTCACCACCATGACGCAACGGACAATTTTTCATGAAAATGAAGAAGGCACCACCCTTGGCGGCCGAATTTCGATGGCACGCGAAGCATCTGGTCTTAGCGTTGTTGATGTCGTCAAGCGGCTTGGGGTCAAGGCGGCAACCTATGAAGCGTGGGAAGCCGACAGGTCGGAGCCACGGGCAAATAAGCTTGTTGCGCTTGCTGGCATTTTAAATATTTCGCCGCCCTATCTTTTAAGCGGGCTCGGCAGGCGGCCTGCCGGCGATGATGCAGCCATCAGGAAAATACAGCAGCTCACGGCGCAGATTGAGCAGCTGGAGCAAAATTTGAAAGCTGCAACAAGCAATCTGCGTCAAATCAAGAAATCGGTTGCCAAGTTAAAATAACCAAGACCGGCCTGCCGCTGTAAGCTATTGATTATCATTGAACGGTCAGTTGCTGCAGGTCAAAAATTCACGCAAAAACCGACCCAAATCAGCCAACCAACGCATTCAAATATTGATGGCAACAGGTAAAATGCTCTAGCTTGGCGGTCTATTACTTATCATTTATTACAAAGGATCAGAAAACATCATGGATATTGCAGGTAAAAAAGCCATTGTCATAGGGGGTACGTCGGGCATTGGCCTTGCGGCAAGCCTTATGCTTGTTGAAAAAGGTGCAGAAGTTGTTGCCGTGAGCCGCGAACCAAGCAAGGCTGGCGACATTCCCGATGGCATTCGCCTTGCCGCGCTGGACACGCGCGACGGCGCGGCAGTTGAAGCCTTTTTTAAGGCCGAAGGCGATATCGATATTCTAGTGAATTCAGCCACCGGTGGCTCACGCGCTTTTGGCCCTTTTATGGAAATGGACATAAAGGGATTTCAGGGCTCTTTTGATAAATTATGGGGCTATGCCAATGTTGTCCGGTATGGCGCATCGCACGTTCGCGATAATGGCAGCATTGTTCTCGTCAGTGGCAGCCCTGCCCGCAAGCCAAAGCCGGGGCAGATTGCGCTTTCGGCCGTTGGCGGTGCGGTCGAGGCCTTTACCCGTGCAATCGCCGCGGAAATCGCGCCAAAGCGGGTTAATGTTGTCTCACCGGGCATTATTGATACGCCAATGGTGGCGTTGAGTGGTGACGAGCGCAGCAAGCATTACCAGAATGTCACCAAGACCCATTTGATCGACCGGGCCGGCCTACCAGCCGAGGTTGCATCAGCAATCATCTTTGCGATCGAAAACGATTTTATCACGGGCACCACGATTGACGTTGACGGGGGCTGGTTGGTTGCACAATAAACGCACCTAAATCAGAATGATACTGCGCCAACCCCAGCAGATTATTTAAGCAGATAGACCCAGCATAAAGGCGAATTGGCATGGATCGACAAAAATGGCTTGAATGGACTGGGGTTGGAACGGCAATCTTATATTCAATGTTAATCGCGCTGAACATCGGCGCGGAATTTATCGGCTTTTTATTGTTGTTCCTCTCGGCCGGCTTGATTGGCATATGGGCCCATTTTGGCAGGCACCGCGGCATTTTGTTCCTACAGTTATTTTATGCAACAGCAGGATTAATTGGCATGGTACGCTGGTTCTGATCATAGCTTTGTTTTTTTGAGTGTAGCGTTTTAGGCTGCGTCTGTTTAATCTATCGGTTGTTCCAAGGTGACAAAGCAAATTATGTACCTAATGTTTTTTCAGCAAAAATTGAAATCCACAAAAGTTCCATGCCTGTGACGTTGAAAAAACGTCTCATAAATCTGTGTCAGCATTGGTCAACGCTGGTGTTGATTACCTATATCTCCCTCTCGGTCATTCAGACCCAGATCATTATGCCGATCGAGCAAACGGTTATTGAGCGCAATGTTACAGTGGTCAGTCTGCTCTATCTGCCGCATGCGGTGCGTGTGTTGGCGGCATGGTTGATTGGACCACGCGTCATTTTTGCCCTGATCCCAGCATCATTCATGGTCTCCCTAGTTAGCCAAGCAGATATCGGCGCATTAACCCAAGCCGATATCATCATCCCGCTGATTGGCGCTTTGTGCGCACCGTTGGCTTTTGAATTAATGCGGCTTGTTAGGATAGATGTTTACCCAAAGGAAGACGGCGTCATCAGCTGGCGCACATTGGTTTTTGCTGGGTTCTTAAGCTCAATCCTCAACTCTTTTTTCTCAACCTTTTTTATGGAGGGTCGCTTTCCGGTTCAGGATACGTTTGACATTTTGACGCGGTTCATCGTTGGTGATGTTGCGGGACTTATGTTAACAATGTTATTCTTATTTGGAATGCTGAAGTGTGTTAGGAGAAATAGAAATGTCTAACCGCCTTGTGTTTGCACGTTTACTTGAAACCATCACCGACATGGAACAAGATGTCGGCCTGGCTGACTTCACGGCAAATGATCAGCAGGTTTATGCCGCCGTCGTTCTATTGTCTGATGATACCAATAAACCGGTATCAATTCATGATATCCGCGCGCATTATCTGGTTCGCAATATCCCGATGCCAACCGTCTATCGATCCTTTAACCGGCTCATCAGCGGCAAAAAAATCGTCCATATTGGCGGTGAGCGTTCGGGTCTTTATGCAATAACCTCCTAGGGGTATGCCATGCCTGCCCATCAGATGGGTTTTTAATATTTGGATTTTCATATTTAGCCGGTAAATAAAAGCGGTTCGTTGCTCTTCAGGTTTTTTCTTTCAGGCGCTTTTTTGTAAGGCCTATCGCCAGTCGGCGTTATCGCTGGTGGCTAGATCAAAACCCAGATGCCACCAATAGTTAAAGTGACGCCAATAACGGCACCGATCAGCATTGCGATAGCAGTGCCTGACACTGCGCAGCTTGCTGGCGCCGCTTCGGTAGCAAGCCACGCAGATTTGTCGGGCGCAGATTTTCTTAACGGGGTGGTGTCGAACAGCGCCTGATCGGTTATGGCAAATCCCACAAAGCGCAAATGCTTATGCTTATGCTGGCGCGTCTACCGGTGTGACGACATAGCCTAAAACCGGAAATGCACCGCGATTAACCCAACCTCTTCATGCTCGTGATCAATTGAAACCCGCATTGGGTCGCAATAGCGGAGGCGGCCAATAACGTCAGGGGCTGCCGTGTCGCCCTTTGGTCGTATTCGAACAATCTGGCCAATGGTGAAGCCACTGCCCCATGCATCAGGTCGACCGGCGATTTGGGCGTGGCCTCCCGGGCAATGGCCAGCGCATCAACGGCATCTAATTCTTCTGATACGCCCGTACCGCGCGCAGCAAGCGCTGCCTCTAACGCTCATAAGGCCGGGTAATGATGCAGGATAGGCGATGTCAAAGCCATGGCTTCCCTGTTTTCAATAGCCATCTGCCGAACGCCGAATTTCCATTGCACAGCAAGCAATGATAAGGCGGCATACACCGCTGATCTGCCAGCAAACCTATCGTTAAAGTCTCAAGAAATGCATCTTTTTTAGCGCAATAATGGTAAGCTTAAATTTGCGCTTTTTATTGATTAAACTTTATGTTTTACTCCGGCCACTTGGGTGAGACTTTTAGTCCCAAAAAATAATCCTCACGTTGCACATATCGCGACTTAACGTTGGAAACGAGCCAGAAAGAGTGCCGCTCTCATGTCTATTAACCAAAAGATTGTTAATGATTTTATCAAAAATAGAATCAAATTTGTCACCACCGTCCCCTGCAAGCAACTAGCCGGAGTCATTGACGAGATAGAAGCCTCGAAGGATATCTTTCATATTCCGTCAAACAAAGAGGATGAGGGTATGGGGCTGTGCGCCGGTGCTTATATGGGGGGCAAGCGTTCAGCGATAATTATGCAAAATACCGCAATCGGCGTCACCATCAACACGCTGGTAACACTGATCCAATATTACAATATCCCGCTGCCGATGCTGATCAGCTATCGCGGCGAAATTGGCGAGCCGGTCGCATGTCAGGTTGAAATGGCAGTTCACACCAAAGCCTTGTTGAACCAGTTGAACATCCCGACCTATCATTTCCATGAGCAACGCGATGCTGATGAGTTGGATGGTATTTTGAACCACAGCTTCATGGCGAAAAAGCCTGTTGCCATTCTTACCGATGCCAGCTTTTGGCAGGGAGCATAATCGATGATTAGAAGCGAAGTTCTGAAAACACTGATCCCGATCATTTCTGATCAGTTGGTTGTATCCAACATCGGCCTGCCATCACAAGAACTGCATCTGCTTGATGACCAACCGACCAATTTCTATATGCTTGGCACCATGGGGCTCGCCTCATCAATCGGTCTTGGCCTCGCGCTGGCACAAAAGGCCAAGGTGATTTCCATTGATGGTGATGGTTCGGTTCTGACCAATTTTGGCACATTGCCAACAATTGCGAATAATCCGGCCGATAATTTCATTCTGCTGATCATTGATAATGGCAGCTATGGCTCAACCGGTGACCAGCCAACCTATGCCGGCATGAAGACGTCGCTGGCAAAGGTTGCCACCGCTTGTGGATGCGAAAATGTTGTCGAATGCAGCGCCGAAGACACCGCCGCCGCCGTTCAGGCAGCACTAGATGGCGATAAAATGACCATCATTGTCAGCAAATGCGAGTCCGGCAACATCAAGGTGCCGGTCATCGAGATGGACGCCCCAGTAATCCGCCATCGCTTTATGGCCGAAGTCAGCCGCCGCAACGCATAATGATGATAATTGTCCCGGCCACCCCTAAAAAGCCCACACCAAAACAGCCCCAGCTAATGTCAAAGCTGTTTCGGCGGTTACTGGTGCTGGCCGGGCTGATCATCACCATGATTTTTACCGCCAGCCTCCCTGCAACGGCAGATGATGGCCGCTTTGACGGAACAGTGATTTTCCTGCGCCACGCATTGGCACCGGGCAATGGTGATCCGTATAATTTCAATCTGAAAGACTGCAAGACGCAGCGTAATCTTGACGAAACTGGCCGGCGCCAAGCACGCGCTATCGGCAAACGTATCGCCGCGGCCAATCTGAAAATTGCCGGCATCTATTCCAGCGAATGGTGCCGGTGTCTTGAAACTGCATTATTGCTTGATCTTGGCGCGGTTACACCCTTTAGCGGGTTAAATTCCTTTTATGAGAACCATGCCCCGCGTGAGGCAACATTGGCCACATTAGAGGCCAAGCTTGCCAGCCTGCCCCGTGATGGCGCGCCGGTGATTATGGTTACGCATTACGTAACGATACAAGCGATCACCATGCGATCTGTGCCGTCGGGCGGTGCTGTTATGTATGATCTGAAAACCGGCTATGCGCGTGAATTATCGCTATCGGCTTTTTCCAGCGCTGATTAACTGGCGTCCTCGTCTCGGCGCGCTGGCCTGACAACGACATCTTTCACCTGCCGCATGGTCAGCCACACAGCAACGGCAATCGCCGGCACCGATGCTGCCTTGATATAGGTCAGCGACAATCCCCATTCGGCGATCGGCAGGCTAACCGCTATATACCCGACAAGCCCAACACCATAATAGGTCACCGCCGCAATCGACAGACGCTCGACCATTTGTTGGATGCGGAGTTGATGCTTGGCACGCTCATCCATTGATTGCAGCAGATCGCGGTTTTGCCGTTGGATCACCAGTTCGGTCTGGGTGCGCAGCAATTCGCCAGCACGGCTAATGCGGCGTGATAGGCTGGCCAGCCGTTCAGAAAAGGCCGAACAGCTTTGCATCGCTGGTGCCATTCGCCGGTCAAGAAATCCCCGAACCCCCTGAAAGCCTGGCAGGCCCGTCATCTGCATTCGATCAAGCCGCGATGTCAGGATATTGAGATAGGCCGTTGTTGCTGCTAGCCGGTACGCCGTTTTCGAATAAATATCCTCAACCTCGGCCGCTTGTGATGACAAGATTGATAAAAGTGCCTGTACCTGTCCATCGGGCAGTTTGATCTGTTCAGCCAGATCATTCGTCAATGTGCTGACAACATCCTCGATCATGCCAAGCCGAGACGAATATTCCTTGACTGTTGCAAGCCCGAGCAAGGCCAGCAACCGGTAGGTTTCCACCTCGACAACCCGTTGTACCACGCGCCCCATGCGGCTAGACTCGATCTCCTGATTAAAAATCACCACCCGCGAAAAGCCAGCCTGATCAATATCAAAAGCGAAATGAACCTGTGCCGCATCATCGCTGAATTTATTTGACGCGACGGCACGGCTTTCTAAAATTTCCAGCATCCGCGGCTGGGCAAGGCCGCGCGGTGGATTGCCTCCCACTTCGACCCATATCGCATGAAACAGTGGGGCTGGCGCGCTGCGCGCCCAAGAAAACGGCAGATGCTGCAAACCGGCCTCATCAAACGAATTAGCCGGCAACCCATTTTTGGCGCGCAATCCTTTTTCAACAAAGCTGATGGATAAAAACTCTGTGTGACGCTCAATTCGCAGCGCGTAACCATCCATCTCCTGACGGCGGAATTTTTCACCCGCATCAATGGGGGCAATTCCAGCGCCCGACAGGAATTTATTGACATAGGCAACGACCTTGCCATCATCACTGCCAACCAGATAGACAAAGCGGATAAACCGGCCAGCCCCCTCAAAATCGTGGAACGCGCGAGCGTGCAATTCATCAGATAAAACGCGCCGAAGGGCATATTCCTGCATCAAAGCGTCCTTAAAACAAGCATCCCGGGGAAATCATAAACGGCCCAAGGGTTAGGATGCGTTGTTCCAGCGAGCCTGTCCAGCCCCAATAAATGTGCCTGCGGCGATATGCGCCAACCAGATCAGGCCATGCGTAACACAACTACGCCGGAGAAAATCAGCAAAATAATCACCATTTTAAACAGGGTCATCTTTTCCTTTAAAAACAGAACACCAAGGGCAACAGCGAACAGAACCGAGGTTTCACGAAGCGACGATACCACCGCCACAGGCGCCGATAAACAGGCCCATAACACGGCGACATAGGCAAAATAAGACGCCGCGCCGCCAATGATAAAGGTGCGCGGCGCATCGGCGTACATGCGCTGCAAAACGGTCAGATGAAACCGCGCCAGATAGATGCCCAACAGAACTGCATTCGCCGTGGTAGAAGCACCATAATAACTAATCGCGCTCTGTGTCAGGCGCGTGCCGGTTGCATCAACAATCGAATAGCTGGCAATAAAGCAGCCGGTAATTACGGCCAGCACAATGCCGGTTATCCCAACCGACTTGTTGCGATATTGGGCGATGCCATATGCCATGATCGCGCCCGATACCATGACCACGCCCACAATTTCCATTGGTTTTAAAACCCCCGGAACCGTAACCATGGTAAATAGCGTGATCAATAAGGGCGATGCACCGCGCGCAACCGGATAAATCTGCGTCAGCTCGCCAAACCGGTAAGCGTTCAGCAGGAACACCTGATACCCCAGATGCAGAAACCCACTCGCCATAACATACGGCCACGCGCCTTCGGGCGGTAATCCAGCATAGAACAGCCCGACAAACGCCAGCGGTAAATGGCCGAACATAACCGCCGCCATACCTAACGCCTTGTCAGCAGTGCCCCGAACCAAAAAATTCCAGAATGCGTGCAAAAAGGCCGCACCAAGCACGACGAGAACGACGCTGATTTCCATAAAATCCCACCCCCCTTGTCATCACTCACGGGGTGTTTTTCCTGATCACGCCGCTAATAACAACGGCAAATCTAGCACAGATATCCTGACTAAAAAGCGAAATAGGCCAAGCTGGAAATCACTTAGCCAGCGCCGCGTCGATTGCTTTGCGAAGGCGGGCGCTATTCGGGCCGGTGGTCGAGGCAAACCAATCAACCAAGGCACCATTACCGTCGATCAAATGCTTGTGGAAATTCCAGCGCGGAACCGCTAATCCGCCATGCGCCTCGGCAATCCATTTGTAATAGGGATGCGCATTCGGGCCTTTGACATGAACGATATCGGCCATTGGAAAATCAATGCCATAATTGATCGTGCAGAATTCTTTTACCTGTTTGGCATCGTCCAGTTCCTGCCCGCCAAAATCATCGCTTGGAACGCCGATTACGACCAGACCCTTGTCCCTATATTCCGCCCACAGGCTCTGTAACCCCTCATATTGACCGGTAAAACCGCACATTGAGGCAGTATTCACCAGCAAAATGACGTTCCCCTGAAACTTTGACAATGGTAAATTATCACCATCAATACTAGAAAAACTGAAATCATAGGCAGTGGCAGCAACGGCAGGCATCATGCCTCCTTTAAGCAGAAAAACGGCAACAATCAGCAATAGTCGGTGGATCAGTTTTCGTGTCATGCGTTGATAAGTGGGTGCCGCAGTCAACAAACGCAAGTCCCCAACGCCTCCGCATCACTAGAAAACACATGACAGCAGGGTATTTTACTCATAGGCTATCCTGACTTATGCAACTTATGAAAAGGAGGTGATCTGATGTCTAGTGATACACGGTTAGGTTCAAACGGCTTGGTTTCTGTTTTGCGGGCTCAGGAGCAGCCTTCTGGGCGCGCCTAGAGCAGAAATTGACAGAGATAACATCCTGAAAACAGGTCTGTTTGATGACCGATCACGAAAAGGGGGGCAAACGCCCCCCTTTTTTTATCGCCCAAGCAAATTTATCGCGTCAATGTCAATCGCGGACAGAAATGATCTAACCGTGCATCCGGCGGCCCTAAGCCTCAGATTTACCGCCAGCCGCAATCCACTCAGAGATGCCGCCAACATTAGACACATTATGATAGCCCATTTCCCTTAGTGTTTTTCCGGCAAGCGCGGCCTGCCCGCCAGCACCACAGACAAGAACGATGTCGGCGTCTTTGGACAATTTGGCATTGAAATATGGCAGATTTTCATCAGCGGCAAATTCCAGAAAACCTCGCGGAATGCGAAGCGCACCGGCGATTGTGCCGCTTTTCGCGATATCACCGCTGTCGCGCACATCAATAAATAAACTGGCACCAGCGTCGTGTTTGGCAATGCCGTCTGCCGGCGAAATGCGCGGCACGATCGCATTGGCTTCTTCAAGATATTGTTTAGCATTTTTCATAGGATGGGCCTTTCAACTCGTGTGAGTCCGTAAGAGGAATGCGGCTAATAATCACACAAGCTATAGCTTGCGCATAGGTAAATCAGGCGGAAATTATAAAACTTCACCGCCACTTCTGGCAAACAGCAAAATGATCACCGCTGTTTCCACCCGATGGCATAAACCGGGGCTAGCCGTTTAACCGCGCAACCACCTGCCGCAGATGCTCAGGCGAGATACCGCAACAGCCACCAATAATCCTTGCACCTGACGCCGCCCATTTCACCGCATAATCAGCATAGGCATCGGGGGTGATATCACCGCGCAATTCATGCAAGGTTTGATTGGCGCCACCATAGGTCTTTTCGATCAGCGGAAAGGCATTCGCCAGCACCCCGACAAGCGGCGGCACTTTATCAGCAAAACCGGCCTTATCATTAAAATTAGCCCTATCATTGAGATAGGTAACAACTGCCTGCACCGCATCATCCATAATCTCGGGCTGGCTGCAATTAAACAAGGTCGCGCTCGGCACGGCCATATTAGACCCTGCGCCGATTATCGCCAGAAGATCAGTCAATAATTCACCCGAGCGCAGCATTGGCTTGCCAGCAACCGGGTGTGCATCCTCCAATGTCAAAGACAGCCATACCGGTTTTGTTGTATCGGCGAACACCTCTAAAAAACAGCGCGCCTCGGCAATCGAGCTATGCGTCTCGGCCATAAACAAATCGGCATAAGGGTCAAGATGACGACGGAACAGGGCAATCATATCGGCCGCCCGCTTGGCATCAAACTTGTCTGGCTGATAAGATCCAAACATTGGCGGCACACCAGCTGCAACCTTAACCGGGTGCGGTGCCGCATCGGCTGCACCGCGCGCCAATTGACCGGCAAGGTCGAGCAACGCCCCAGCCTGATCCCGAAACCGATCTTCACCGATATGAAACGGGACGACTGCATAGCTGTTGGTGGTGATGATATTGGCACCAGCCTCAATGAAGGCGGCATGCGCTTTGGTAATAAATTCGGGGCCTTCCATCAGGGCAAGCGCCGACCATTCTGGCTGACGAAACGGCGCGCCCATCGCCTGTAAATGACGACCCAAGCCACCATCAAGAATAATCATTGTCGTGCCGTCTCCAAATAATGATCCAAAACCAGCGACATCCTAGTTTACAGTAAAACCGCACATAGCCGCAATCTGGCGGACAATTTCACTGTTACGCACGGCAAATGGCAGCACCGCCACCGCCAGCAACACCAGTCCCAGCCAGATCATCCAGACTGAATAATCGGCATGACGCGCCGGTTCATTTTGATCATCTTGTCGGTTGGCTTGATCCATCTCCACCCCGGTGGCTGTTCCTCTTAACTTTGTCACCAAGCTATATCTTTATCATAAACTCAAGGCCCGATTGGCTGCCAACATAAAGGCCCGGCTTTTTCATCTGCAACGAGATTAAAAGCCCGCCCTGATCCAGCGCCACGTCAACGCGGCTGCCCTGAACGCGCACAATCGTACCCGCCGCTATCTGGTCATTGTCAATACAGGTCAAATTCACTTTTTTGTCTAGGCTAAGCATCGGCAGTGATCCCCTTTCTATCGGTCATTACAACGACCCACGCTAGCCGGATTAATTCAAATCAATCGCATGTGCCTTCAGATCATCTAGCTGACACACTGCCAACGTCACCTGATTGGTTGCCGCCAGCCGCACCTTGGGCGCCATGCCAGCAACCCGCGCCTGTTCCCACCGCGCCGCGCACAGGCACCATTGATCACCGGGTTTCAATCCGGGAAAGCCAAATTCAGGATGCGGCGTCGACAGATCATTGCCAGCGTCTTTGCTATAGGTCAGAAAAGCCTCGGTCATAATTGCGCATACCGTATGCAGCCCCATATCGGACGGGCCTGTATTACAGCAGCCATCCCGAAAAAAACCGGTAACCGGGTCATGCGAGCAGCTTTCAAGAGGGCTACCAAGTACATTCATTTGCCGTTGAGGGCGACCGCCTGATCCATCCATGTCTGTCATGCCCTTTTTTGATTATCGGCAAACCCGTCATCAAGAATTGCCATCCTGCCTTCAATACGCTGTTTCAGCGTCGACATGAAGTTTTTTCGGTCAAGCCCCGGATTAATTGGCTCTAGAAACTCGACTTTTACCAGCCCCGGATATTTCATCCAGCTATTGCGCGGCCAGACATGGCCCGAGTTCAGCGCCACCGGAACCACAGGCAGGCCGGTTGCCTCATACAGCGCGAAAACACCAATTTCATAGGGATGATTAACGCCCGGAGCAACACGCGTTCCTTGCGGAAAAATCAGCATTGAGCGACCTTTTTTCGCCAGCTCTTTTCCGGCAACACGCATATCACGAAGCGCCTTCATCCCCGCCGATCGGTCAACCGGAATACAGCCGGTTTTCAGAAAAAACCAGCCAATGATCGGCAGGCGTAATAACTCTTTTTTCAACACAAAAGCCGGAGCCGATAAAAGCCAGCTGAGAATGATTGTTTCCCATGCCGATTGATGCTTAACCGCATAAAGCACCTGACGATCCAGCTGGCGATTACCACTTACCGACTGTTTAATACCGATTATAGCCAGCAGCAGATAGGTCATATAGCCCCAAAATCGGGCGACCCCCCGCGCACAGCGCGATGGCAATAATAACACCGGCCCCATGACAATGACCAGAGCCCCGGTACCAACATAGAACAAGCTGTTAAAAACAAGAGATTTCAGATAAACCATGGGCGGATGTTAGGCAGAAATCAGTCTGGCTTCAATAGACAAAGTACAGCATAACTTGAAAATCTGGACTGATAGGATAACGCCGATAGGCTGACATTAATCCGGCAATAGGGAACGGGCAGATGCCATCGACACATGACCAAGATCACATTTGGCATCGGCGTGCCTTAATGGCCCTTGCCAGCGTTGCCGAGACCGGTCGCACGATAACCTATGCTGAACTGGCCGATGCCGCCAGCATTCCCGCACCGCATAGGATAAATAAACTGGCCCAATGGCTGGAGGCGACAATATGCGAGGACCATGCCGCCGGCAGGCCGCCTCGCGCCGCACTGGTTATATCACGAAACCGGGGCGGCTTACCGGCGCCCGGCTTTTTTCAGCTCTGCAACGAGATAGGGCTTTATCAGGGCGCGGCCAACGGCGCTGCGGCGGCACAGTTTCACCAAGCCTTGCTTCTGGCACTGCGATCCCAATTGACGCCGAGACGGTTTGATTAACCAGATCACCTAGCAGATCAGATAACCGTGGACGACCTCACCCAGCGGCTTTGGCAATTCGTATCGTAAAGACGCCATTCTTGGCCGTGCTTTCCAACAACTCATGCCCGCCAGTCTGGCAGAAATGATCAAAATCCAGGGGTGCCGCCGGATCATCAGCCATCACCACAAGTACAGCACGCGCTGGCATCTGGCCAATTTGACGGCGCGCCTTTAACACCGGCAGGGGGCACTTAAGGCCGGTCAAATCCATCGTTACCGATGCGGCTTCGTCGCCGGCAACCGGTGTGGGGCGGGTGTTTGATGTTTCATTCATGCGAGCCACCATAAATCCAGCTACAACGAAATGCCAGCCCCATTTTGCGAATTTACAACCCCACGTTTTTCACCGCTCATTCGCCCGATAAACCTTGCCTTTCACACCGGTTGCCAGCTAGATAAGGCCATGAGCATTTGGGGCATTATTATTGGCGGCACGGCAGGGTTTGCGCTTGGTGGGCCGATTGGCGGATTGCTTGGGGCGATGACTGGCCATGCGGTCGAGTCTAAATTCGTACCAGCAAAACCTGATCCGCAGGCAACCCGGCGCGTTGCCTTTACCGTTGCGGTAATCGCCTTGTCGGCAAAAATGGCCAAGGCTGATGGCGTCGTGACGCGTAATGAAATTGCCGCGTTTCGCGCCCGTGTCCATGTCCCCCCTTCCGAGGTTAGACAGGTGGGCCAGTTTTGGGATTTGGCACGCCAGACACCCGACGGATTTGAAGATTACGCCAAACAGGTGTCACGGCTATTCGTCCCGCGCGCACCAGTACTGGAACAATTGCTTGATCTGCTGTTCCATATCGCCCAGTCAGATGGTGATATTACCGGGCCAGAATTAGCCTATTTGACCACAGTTGCCGATATTTTCGGGTTTGATCAGGCCAGCTTTGAACGGTTGTTGGCACTGCACCAGTCAAATGGTCCCTCGCCATATGAAATTTTAGGTGTGAGCAGCGATATTGATGATGCGGCGCTGCGCAAACATTGGAAACATCTGGCGCGTATCCATCACCCGGATACGTTGACCGCCGAGGGGATGCCTGAAGAATTTATCGCCGCAGCCAATGACCGGCTTGCCAAAATCAATGCGGCCTATGACACTATCGCCCGCCATCGCGGGCTTTAACGACAGGTGAACAGAACGAATGACGCCCCCGCTTTTGACCATTGCCGATGCTGGCGTCAACCTTGGCGATCGCTGGCTGCTGCGGGGCGCTGACCTATCACTGCATGCTGGCGACCGGCTGGCACTTGTCGGACCAAATGGCGCCGGTAAATCGACGCTGATGAAGCTGTTATCAGGGCATGGCGAAATGGATGAGGGCACGTTATGGATGGCGCCCGGTGCCGAGATCGCCTATCTGCCGCAAGCCCCACAAATACCATCCGGCATGAGCCTGCGCTCGATTGTTATTGCCGGCATGGAAGACGCCACCCACGGCCATAAGGCCGATGCAATGCTGATGCGTATGGGGCTTGACCCGATGCGGATCAGTGACGGGCTGTCAGGTGGCGAGGCACGGCGGGTGTCGCTCGCACGCGCGCTTTACACCAAACCGGATATTCTGCTTCTTGACGAGCCAACCAACCATATGGATCTGCCAACGATTGAATGGATGGAAGATATGTTGCGCCAGCATAAAGGGGCGCTTTTGGTGGTCAGTCACGACCGAGCGTTTTTACGGAATCTTGGCACAGGGATCATCTGGCTGCACGATAGCAAATTGCGACGGCGCGATGGCCATTTCGACGAGTTTGAAGCCTGGTCGGATGATATTCTTACCGAAGAAGCGGTGGTGCTTCACAAAATGGATCGCCGCATTGCCAGCGAGACCAAATGGTCGCGTGAGGGCATTTCGGCACGCCGCAAACGGAATCAGGGGCGGCTGCGCGAACTTGCCGGACTTCGCACCGAACGTGCCAAGGCGGGCGGCATTACCCAGCGCGCCATGCGCATGGAAACAGGCCCTGCAGATGGCGGCGGGCAGCTGGTGCTTGAGGCGATTGATCTATGCGCCTCGGTGCCGATCACCCAGCACGGTTCAGATCAGGACAAAGCCGATGATCGCCCCGCCGCGCGCCGACAATTATTGCAGCATTTTAATTTGCTGGTAAGGCGCACTGACCGCATTGGCATTGTCGGGCCAAACGGCGTCGGAAAGTCTACGCTGGTCCGATTATTGCTGGAAATTACCAAGCCCGATAGCGGGCGCGTGCGGCAGGGATTTGGCCTGATACCAGCCTATTTTGACCAGCGACGCGAAGCACTCGACCGTGATCAGTCACCCTGGACAATCCTCAGCGAGGGCGGCAGTGACATGATCGAGGTTGCCGGCCAGACCAAACATGTCACCAGCTATCTTCGTGACTTCATGTTTGACGATGTGAAAATGACCCAGCGCGTATCGACGCTGTCGGGCGGCGAGCAAAACCGGCTATTACTGGCCAAGCTGTTTGCCCAGACGCATAATTTTCTGGTGCTTGATGAGCCAACCAATGATCTTGATATCGAAACGCTGGAACTGCTACAGGAGGTGATTGCCGATTATGACGGAACCGTGCTGATTGTAAGCCATGACCGCGATTTTCTGGATCGCACCGTAACCGCCATTCTAGCCTTTGAAGGTGATGCCAAAATCGTCGTTCATGCTGGCGGATATTCGGATTATCTGGCGCGCAAAAAGGCGGCGGACGCTCGCAAAACCGGCAAGGTAGACAACAAGAAGCCGAAAAAATCTGCGCCAGACAAACCGAAAGGCAACCGCCCTGCCCGGCTGAGTTTTCGGGACAAGCACCGGCTTGATACCCTGCCGGGTGAAATCGACGCAATCGACGCCAAAATTGCCGCAACCGAAACCAAGCTAGCCGCCCCCAACCTTTTTCAAAATGACCCCGAGGAGTTCAACCAGCTTGCCGACAGCCTAACGGCGCTGCGCAACAGCAAAGAGCTAAAAGAAATGGAATGGCTAGAGGCCGCGGAAAAAGCCGAGGCCTTGGAAAGAACCGCCGAATAGGCGGCAAGCCCCCTAACCAATCCAGTAGCGCATATCTTGCCCCCGATCTAATATTCGATGCCAGCGCAAATCCCGCCCGCCATTCGGCGACATATATTGACGGCACGCCATCGCCGGCTCTATAGTCCCGCCCTGTCAGATGGTCGGGTGACTGCTGCCCCTTATCGCAAGACAGGGGGGAGAGGAAAGTCCGGGCTCCACAGGATCAGGATGCCGGGTAACGCCCGGCGGGGGCAACCCTAGGGAAAGTGCCACAGAAAAGAAACCGCCATGGCCTGCCATGGTAAGGGTGAAATGGTGCGGTAAGAGCGCACCGCCGGTCTGGTAACAGAACGGGCATGGTAAACCCCATCCGGAGCAAGACCATATAGGGACATACGAACGGCACGCCCGTTCAGGTGCGATCCTGCATCATGTCCGGGTAGGTTGCTTGAGGCGGCTGGCAACAGCCGTTCTAGATGAATAGTCGCCAATGCTGGCAGCAGCGTTACAGAACCCGGCTTACAGACCATCTGACAGATTATACGAACCAGTGATGACGACTTGCCTTTGCCCATTTGGGTTATTTATCGCTCTCCGTATCTCGCAGTGATCGGCTGACGACTAAACGCCACCAACCCAGTGATGACAGCACCCACAAGGATGATCCTGCTGTAGCGCGAGCATATGAGCCACTTGCATCAATCTGAGACACCTTTAGCAAAAATAGAACAAAAACAGAACAAAATAATATCAAATTGATATATATTGTTATGATTCAGTAGGTTGCTGAATATTGTTCATAGAACATTTTAACTAATTGAAAAGATTAGTTTTTCCCATAAAGAGCAAGGTAAAACCCATTGACGTCCATAAGTTCCCATGATATCCCATAATATCCCAGTTATAGGGTTTCCTGCGGTTCTGGCCTGCCTCCCTAGCCACAAACCTCTGAAACTAAACAAAAACTGGGTCGGGAAACAGCTAAACCTCACGGTTTCAGCGACCATATCCCGGATTGGCCGGCGCGGGGATGAATAGGAGCTTTGGGTATCGTGGATCTGTTTCTATCCACATTTGAACATCGTATAGACAAAAAGGGGCGCCTGTCCGTGCCGGCCCCTTTTAGATCTGTGCTCGAGCGCCGCCGCGACCCGCTTTATCTATTCAAATCATTGACCGAGCCATGCCTGGAGGGCTGTGGGCCGGAACGTATCGGCCAAATCGTCGATGCGATCGATGCAATGGACAGCCTTTCAGCCGAGGTCGCCACCTTGCACACCATGTTATCAAGCGCGCAGGAAATGAAGCTTGATGCCGAGGGCAGGATTATGCTGAACGCCGATTTCATTGCCTTTGCCGAGCTCGACGACGCCGCGCTTTATGCCGGTATCGGGCGCTCGTTCCAGATCTGGCTGCCTGACCGCTATCGCAGCCGTGAGGCCGAAGCACGCGCCCGCGCCAAAACCACCGGATTGCCCAGTCTTCGCCTCGGCCGCACACATCAGCCCCCCGCTGAAAACGGAGGCAGTTGATGTCCGGACAAACGCTTCACCAATCTGTCCTGTTGAATGAGGTGGTGGAGGCGCTTGGCCCAGAAGATCGAGGCTGCTACCTTGACGCAACCTTTGGCAATGGTGGCTATAGCCGTGCCATTCTTGACGCTGCAAATTGTCGGCTACTGGCGATTGACCGTGACCCCGATGCCATTGCACGCGGCGGCTCACTGCTGGCCAAATATGACGGCCGATTTCACCTTGCCGAGGGCTGTTTTTCAGACATGACCGCGCTGTTGCAGGCGCATATCGAAGATTTTGATGGGCTGGATGGCGCGGCATTTGATCTGGGCGTTTGTTCAACCCAGCTCGATCAGCCTGAGCGCGGGTTTTCTTTTCGGGCTAACGGTCCGCTGGATATGCGGATGTCAAAATCAGGGCAAAGCGCCGCCGATGTTGTCATGCATATGGACGAAGCCGATCTTGCCCGCATTTTCTGGGAATATGGCGAAGAAAAAGCATCGCGCCGCATCGCCAAGGCAATTTGCCGGGTGCGCGCCGAGACCCCGATTGCCAGCACCGGCCAGCTTGCCGCGATCATCTATGATGTGATGCCGGCAAAACGCCCTGGCCAGATCGATCCGGCCACGCGCAGCTTTCAGGCATTGCGGATTTTCATCAATCGCGAGCTTGATGAATTGCGCGCCGGCCTCGAAGCGGTTGAACGGCTGTTACGGCCCGGCGGGATCTTGGCGGTAGTATCATTCCACTCGCTGGAAGACCGTATCGTCAAACGCTTTTTGGCAACGCGCAGTCAGCACGCTGCGCGGCCGTCACGCCACCGCCCCGAAGTCGATAGCCCCGCCCCAAGTTTTGAGCTGCTTAGCCGCAAAGCCATTTTGCCGGTTGAAGAGGAACGCCTGCAGAACAGCCGCGCCCGTTCAGCCAAATTGCGCGTTGCACGACGAACTGATGCGCCGCTTGGAAATATCGCAGGCATTGATGGATCTGATTTGGGGTGGCCTGGCCATCCCAATAGCATGAAGGAGCAAAACCTATGCGGCTAATTCTGCTTTGCGCTCTTATTCTGGTGGGGCTTGGAACGACATTATATCAGGTCAAAACTGGTATTGACGAGCGCCAGGACCGGCTGCATGACATAGAGCTGCGCATCGCCGATACCAAGCGCGATATCGCTGTCCTCGAGGCAGAATGGGCGTATCTGTCGCGCTCCGAGCGGATTATGACCCTGTCCGGCGATCTGCTGAAGATGACGCCGATCGGACAGGATCGGATTTTACCGCTTGATGCCATTCCAATGCGCCTTGAGCTGGATCCGGTCAGTATCAAGGAAATCGCCTTTACCGCCAAACGGTCAACTAGCAAAGATCGGTCAGATTCTGCCGATCAGCCAGCTAGCAAAGATCACTCAATCCGGAGAGATATCAGCGAATGAACACGTCGCTTCGTAAATTGCGGCACCTGATTTTGCCACCCCGCCCCGATCCGGCACGATCTCGCCGTATTGCCGAAGGCCGCTTATTGATTTGCTGTCTGGTTGCGCTTGGAATTTTCATCAGCATCGGCGTGCGCATTGTGGGTCTTGCCGATGCGAATGCCAACACCCGCCTTGCCAATAGCGGTGCTGCCGTCACCGCCGAGCGTGGCCGTATTCTTGACCGTAAAGGCCGTTTGCTGGCGGGAAATTTGCCAATCACAATATTGCACGCCGATCCAAGCGAGATCATGGATATACAAGCCGCGGCGACGAAATTGGCACCGCTGTTAAATGACCATGATCAGGCAAGTCTGACCAAGCTATTAAGTAAAGAAACCCGCTATGTTGAACTTGACCGGCAACTGCCGCCAAAACGCCATGCTCAGATATTACAGCTAGGCATCCCCGGTGTTTATTTTGCCAAGGGCGCGACCCGTGTTTATCCGCGCGATCATGCGGCAGCGCATATTCTGGGTTACGTTGATACAGATAATTACGGCATTGCCGGTATCGAAAAATCGATGAATACAAAACTGGCGGCAGGGCAGGATGTCACCCTGTCGGTTGACCTTGGCCTGCAGGCGGTGATGCGGCGTGAAATTCAACGGCAGATCGACAGTTTTGAGGCGATTGGCGGCGCTGGTGTCCTGCTCGATATTCAAACCGGCGAAATGCTAGCGGTCGCCTCACTTCCTGATTTCAACCCCAACAAATTCTCTCTTGCCAGTGACGATGTGCGCTTTAACCGCGCCACCAAAGGCCTTTACGAAATGGGCTCTACCTTTAAGGTGCTGAATACCGCCATTGCCCTGGAATCCGGTGCGGCGACGACTAATCAGCGTTTTGAAGTATCAAAGCCGATGCGGATTTCACGCTTTACCATCACCGATTTTCATCCGCATAACAAGCCGCTGAACGTGCCGGAGATTCTAGTCTATTCGTCCAACATCGGTTCGGCCCGCATGGCAGAGGCCATTGGCGCCCAAACCCAGCGTACCTTTATGGACAAGCTAGGCCTGCTTGACCGGCTAGACCTCGAACTGCCGGAAACATCGCGGCCTTTATCGCCAACGCGCTGGCATCGCACCACCACGGTCACCGTTTCATATGGCCATGGCATCTCCATTTCGCCAGCCCACCTCGCCAGCGCTGTTGCCGCCGCATCCGGTAATGGTCTCTGGATTCAGCCAACCCTGCTGAAGCGCCAGACCGGCGATAGCCCCCTGCGGCTGCGGGTTTTTTCCGAACAGACGGCTCGGGCTGTCCGCTCGATGATGCGGCTAGTTGTCTCGCATGAGGATGGCACCGGCAATAACGCGGAGGCGCGCGGCTATATGGTTGGCGGCAAAACCGGTACTGCCGAAAAAATCAAAATTGGCGGCTATAATAAAAAGGCTAACCTCGCCACCTTTGTTGCGACCTTTCCGGTACATGATCCGCGTTATGTTATCGTCATTCTGGTTGACGAGCCAAAGGGCCAGAAACATTCCTACGGCTATGCGACGGCTGGCTGGGTAGTCGCCCCAGCGGTGCGGCGCATTGTTGAACAGATTGCACCGATGCTGGGAGTTCTTCCTGTTGACGAAAAATCGCCGTTAATTCGCCAAAAACTGCTGCTTGATTTCACGATTGGTGATGAGGAGGCAACGCTTGCATCTTATTGATCTATGTCATCAGCTGATCACTATTCCAGAACCGGCTGGCACGATTAACGTGACCGGCCTTTCGGTCGATTCACAGCGGGTCGCCGCCGGTCATGTGTTTTTTGCGCTTGCCGGTACCCGACGTAATGGCCGCGAATTCATCGGTGATGCAGTTGACGCCGGGGCGGTTGCAGTTGTGACCGATGCCGAGCCAGTGGCGGGTGAGATAACCAAGCTGGCAAAAGATGCTGCCATCCCGATTTTGCAATGTGAGAACCCGCGCCGGGTCATGGCATTGATGGCAGCACGATACTGGACGCTACAGCCGGGCATGGTTGGTGCGGTCACCGGCACAAACGGCAAAACTTCAACTACCGAATTCCTGCGCCAGTTATGGCAACGCGCAACATGGTCAGCGGTCGCAGTTGGCACGCTTGGCATCACCGGCACTGAACTGGTCAAATCCAGCGGCGCATTATTAAGCCTGCCGCCGCTTACCACCCCTGATAGCATCAGCCTGCACGCCGCGATTGCACCATTAAGCAAAGCCGGTGTCACGCATCTTGCGCTGGAGGCCAGCAGTCATGGCCTTGAGCAATACCGGCTTGATGGCCTCAATATTCACATCGCCGCCTTCACCAACATTAGCCGTGATCATCTGGACCATCATCAGGATATGGACAGCTATTTTGCGGCAAAAAACCGCCTGTTCACTGCGCTGTTGAGCGAGGGCGGTAGCGCTGTGATCAATCTTGATGATCCCTACAGCCAGCAAATCCTCGACAGCATTAAAGACCGGGCGATTGTGGTGAAAACATTTGGCTATAATGAAAAGGCCGATTTCCGGATCCTATCAATCACGCCGTCGAGTGACGGGCTTGACATTGAGGTGGCCTATCGCGGCGAGACTTGGCATATGCCGTTAGCGCTTTCCGGCACCTTTCAGGCGCTTAACGCACTTACTGCAGCGATCATGGCGCACCTTGGCGGCTTGCCGCTACATGACTCGCTTGGCGCCCTGCCCTATCTGAAGGCTGCGCCGGGGCGGATGCAAAACGTTCACGGCCATCCATTTGGAGCGCGGGTGATTGTTGATTACGCGCATACACCTGATGCCCTTGCCGCTGCGCTTGGCGCGCTTCGCCCTGAGGTCACTGGTAAACTTACGGTACTGTTTGGCTGCGGCGGAGACCGTGATCCGGGAAAACGCGGGTTAATGGGTAAAACTGCTTGCGAAATTGCCGATGAGGTTATCGTCACCGATGATAATCCGCGCAGCGAAGACCCTACTAGCATCCGCAAAGCCATTTTGGCTTGCTGTAACAAGGCCACTGAAATCGTGCCGCGTGACAAGGCCATCAATCTAGCCTTAGCCAGGTTAAAAGCAGGCGATGTGCTGTTGATTGCCGGCAAGGGTCATGAAACTGGCCAGCTAATCGGCAATGAAACCCTGCCGTTTGATGATACGGCGGTTGCCAACAACAAAATCCGCGCGATGCAGGAGGCGCTGCAATGACCGCGCCACTTTGGACAGCCGATGATCTGATTGCCGGCACTGGTGGAACATTAGTTGATCCGGAAGCAATTTGTGAACCGGTTCTGGGCATCGAGATTGACAGCCGTAACTGCCAGGCAGGTGACCTATTTGTCGCGCTTGATGGAACGCAGAATGACGGCCATGAATTTATTGGCAATGCGGCACAAGCCGGTGCGGCCGCCTGTCTTGTCAGCCGTCCAAACGAGGCCGCCCCAATTGCCCAAATTCTTGTTGAGGATACCCTTGCCAGCCTTGCCCGTCTTGGCCGTGCCGGACGCGCCCGGTTTGCCGGAAAGATGATCGGCATCACCGGATCAGTCGGCAAAACCGGCAGCAAGGATATGCTGGCGCACGCCTTGGCCGCCTTTGGTAAAACCCACGCAAGCCAGCGCAGTTTTAACAATCATATTGGGGTACCGCTAACGCTTGCCGGCCTGCCGGCCGATGCTGATTTTGCAGTTCAGGAAATGGGGATGAATGCCGCTGGCGAGATTGCCAGTCTAACCCAGCTGGCACGCCCCGATATCGCTCTGATCACCCGCATCGCCAGCACGCATGGCGGCTTTT
This sequence comes from Candidatus Puniceispirillum sp., assembly GCA_016778895.1. Lineage (GTDB taxonomy): Bacteria > Pseudomonadota > Alphaproteobacteria > Puniceispirillales > Puniceispirillaceae > UBA3439. The sequence goes on along the minus strand of JADHOR010000003.1, from coordinate 132,506 downwards.
TTGATAGTCTTGGCGATATCGCCAAGGCAAAAGCTGAGATTTTTCAGGGGCTTGCCTTTGCTGGAACAGCAATCCTTAATCTTGATGATCCGTTCTATCCAGTGCTTGCCGATGCTGCACGCGAGGCAGGTGCGGCCCATATTATCAGATTTGGCCGCAATGATGACGCTGAATTCTGTCTGCTTGACGCGCGCCAGCATGATCGCGGCATGGCTGTCCAGGCTGAAATCGGCGGACATGAATTGCGGTTTGAAATCGCGATGCACGGCATCCATTGGGCACAGAATGCGCTTGGTATTCTGGCTTGTGTTGATGCGCTTGGGCTTTGCGTTGAAACGGCGGCTGCGCGTCTTGCCGGCTGCCCAACGCCAAAGGGGCGCGGCGGCCGGCAGTCGGGGCTCTACCACGATTGTAACATCACCTTAATTGATGACAGCTATAACGCCAGTCCAGCCTCAATGAGGGCGGCCTTTGCCAGCATGACGGCAACACCGCCAACGATCATGATCCTCAGCGAAATGCGCGAGCTTGGTGGTGCTACCGCCGCCAAACATGCCGCCTTAATACCGCAGATTAATGCCCTTTCACCGCGATTGGTCATTGCGCTGGGCGACGCCATGCATGACGTCCTTGGTCTGCTGGAAGCCAGTATTGCGGCCATCGCCGCAGACGACACCGCTGACGCCGTTAAAAACCTCAATGATGCCGTTGAAGATGGCGATATTATTTTTATCAAAGGCTCACTCGGATCGGGATCATGGCGGGTGCGTGATGTCATTCTTGCCAGCCTTGATCCTGCGGCATCATCCAGTACACCAGAGAAAAACGGAGGGAACAGCCATGCTGCCTGACCTGCTTGTTCCCCTAGCTGACCAGTTTCAGCCGTTTAACCTGTTCCGCTATATCACCTTTAGAACCGGCGGTGCGACAATCACTGCCCTGCTGATTGCGCTAATTTTTGGGCCAGCCTTTATTCGCTGGTTGAAAACGCATCAGGCCGAGGGTCAGCCAATTCGCGATGACGGGCCACAATCGCATCTGATCACCAAAATTGGCACGCCAACAATGGGTGGGCTATTGATCTTGATCGCCTTTGCGGTTTCGACATTATTATGGATGCCGCTTTCCAATCCTTACCTATGGCCGGTGCTGCTGATCTCGCTCAGCTTTGGTGCGATTGGCAGTGTTGATGATTGGATGAAATTGCGCAAACGCTCGCATAACGGCATGTCGGCGCGGATGAAAATGCTATTGCAGCTGGTGGTTGCGTTTTTTGCCACACTGATTTTCATCGAACTTTCGCCCGAACAGCTGCGCTATGGCGTTGCGGTTCCATTTTTGAAGGACACGCTGATCACGATGGGGATATTTTATGTTCCCTTTGCCATGATGGTAATGGTTGGAGCATCAAACGCGGTTAATCTGACCGATGGTCTGGACGGGCTGGCAATTGTTCCGGTGATGATTGTTGCCGCGTGTTTTGCGCTGATTGCCTATCTTGTCGGCAATTACAATTTTGCCACCTATTTGCAGATAATCTATGTGCCGGGAACTGGCGATCTGGCGGTTATGTGCGGTGCCCTGATCGGTGCCGGATTGGGGTTTTTATGGTTTAACGCGCCACCTGCCCGCGTGTTTATGGGTGATACCGGATCCTTGGCGCTTGGCGGAACATTGGGCGCAATTTCAGTGGCGACACGCCATGAGCTGGTGCTGGCCATTACCGGCGGCTTGTTTGTTGTCGAAACCCTGTCAGTGATCTTGCAGGTAGCGTCGTTCAAATTAACCGGCAAACGAATTTTCTTGATGGCACCGCTGCATCATCATTTTGAGAAAAAGGGGTGGGCCGAACCCACAATCGTTATTCGTTTCTGGATAATTGCGGTGGTGCTGGCTGTGGCCGGCCTATCCTCGCTAAAGCTGCGCTAAGAAAGGATTTAAATGCTGATTCCGCATGACATGAACGGACAGACGATTGGGGTCTTGGGCCTTGGCGGGTCTGGCATTGCCGCTGTTGCCGCGTTGCGCGCCGCTGGGGCTCATGTCTTTGCGTTTGACGATGTGAAATCCCAGCATGATATCCCCGACATTTTGATGGCCGACTGGCAGGAATGGCCGTGGCAGGACCTTGATGCCATGGTGATTAGTCCGGGCATCCCACACCAACATCCAAAACCGCATCCCGCTGCCGCCTTGGCGATGCGCCGCAATATCGAGGTGATTAGCGAGGTCGAACTGGCACTTCGCGCCAAACCAGCGGCGGCACTGGTAGTGATTACCGGCACGAACGGTAAATCCACCACCACCGCACTGATCGGCCATTGCCTCAAAGCCGCCGGACGCGCCGTGGCGATTGGCGGTAATCTTGGCGATCCAGCAAGTTCGCTTGACGATCCGGGCAAGCACGGCGTGCTGGTGCTTGAACTATCATCATATCAATTGGAAATCACCCCGTCACTGGCACCGGCAATCTCGATTTTGCTAAATATCAGCCCCGACCATCTCGACCGACATGGGGGTATGGGCGGCTATATCGCCGCCAAGGCGATTAGCCTTGATCGCCTTGGCCCCGATAGTCTGGCGATTATTGGCGATGGCGATGATCATGTGCGCACCTTGGCCGAAAGAACCCGCCAGCGTGGCATCAAAACCCTGATTGCCCACCCCGATTTGGCACCAGAAGTACAAAGACATTCGGCCTCACTTGCAGGTTTGCATAATGCCGAAAACGCCGCGGCGGCAGCGTTAGCGCTTGGTGCGCTTGGGCTTGACACTGATATGATCAATCGCGGCATTGAGAGCTATGTCAGCCTGCCCCACCGCCTGCAACCCGTGGCGCATTGCGGCAATATTCAATTCATTAATGATTCCAAAGCCACTAACGGTGCCGCCGCTGCGAGAGCGTTGCTGGCGTTTAACGATATCTATTGGGTGGCTGGCGGTCTTGCCAAGCAGGATGGTCTGGCACCGGCACTGAATTGTCTTGGCGCGGTAAAAAAGGCTTACCTGATTGGTACCGCTGCCGCCGAATTCGCCACCAGTCTGGCTGGTCATTGCCAGACAGCAATTTGCGGCGATCTGGAAACCGCCACCCGCGCCGCATTTGATGATGCCAGCGCGGCCGCTAATGGTGGTACCATTCTATTGGCTCCCGCCGCCGCCTCATTTGATCAGTTCAGCAATTTTGGTGTGCGTGGTGCCGCCTTTACGGCACTTGCCAAGAGCCTTTGCACCAATAGATCGGGAGGCGCACATGCTTGACCGTACTGATCGCTCGCTTGTTGGTATCTGGTGGTGGACTGTTGATAAATGGCTGTTAGCCGGCGCCCTCTTATTGATGACGCTGGGCATGATTCTGGTGATGGCGGCAAGCCCCGCTGTCGCCAGCCTGATTAACCTGTCATCGCAGCATTTCATCCTGCGCCAGATTATCTATCTGGCACCAGCACTCCTGATAATGCTGACCGTCTCAATGCTAGAGCCACGCCCTATTCGCGCCCTGTCACTGATCGGCCTGACAGTAACGATCGGGCTGATGATCCTGGCGATTGTCGCCGGCAGTGAAATCAAGGGCGCAACAAGATGGATTTCGATCGCCGGTTTCACCTTGCAGCCGTCCGAGCTGGCAAAACCGCTATTCGCGATTGTTTCAGCCTGGTTGCTGACGCTGTGGCGTGAAGGGCAGGATTTTCCCGGCTGGGCCTATGCGTCGGGTTTAGCCGCTGTGATTGTGGCGATACTGGTTGCACAGCCTGACATTGGCATGACCGCATTGATCCTGATGACGTGGGGCTTTCAGATGTTCCTTGCCGGTATGCCGATGATGTTTGTTATCGGCGCCGCTGCACTGGCACCGATTGGTTTCTATCTTGCCTATCTTAATCTTGACCATGTGCGGCTTCGGGTCGACAAGTTCTTTGAAGGCGGTTCATGGCAGGTCGAACAAGCGATGGAAAGCTTTGCCAGAGGCGGTTATTTCGGTGTCGGCCCCGGGGATGGCGTGGTCAAGCTGCATCTACCGGATGCGCATTCCGATTTCATCTTTGCCGTTGCTGCCGAAGAATACGGCGCGATTGCCTGTCTTGCGCTTCTTTGCCTTTACGGTTTTGTGATTATACGCGGCTTCGCCAGAGCCATTACCGGTGAAGGGCTGTTCTGCCTGATTGCTGCCTCCAGTCTGGTTATGCAAATCGGCGTTCAGGCCAGCATCCATATGGCCTCATCGGTGAACCTAATTCCAACCAAGGGCATGACCCTGCCATTCATCAGCTATGGCGGGTCGTCATTATTGGCCAGCAGCATTACAATGGGGCTGATCCTCGCACTGACCCGAAAACGTACGACCAGCGACCATTTCGCAGATCGGTGGCAAGCATGAGCGCGGCACGCATCTATCTTGCCGCCGGTGGTACCGGTGGTCATATATTCCCCGCACTGGCGGTTGCCGAGGCAATGCATGCCAAGGGCCATGAGACCTGCCTGTTCACCGACAAGCGTGGTGCCAATCTTCTTGCAGATATCGAAAATTCGCCGGTAGGCCTGCATGTGATTAGCGCTGCCTCACCATTCCAGTCAGGCTTGCGTCGCCGGATTATCGCCACTGGCAAATTAGGTCTGGGGGCATTGTCCAGTCTCCGGCATATCGGCCTGCGCCGACCTCATGTAATGATCGGGTTTGGCGGGTATCCGTCATTTGCCCCGGTGCTGATTGCGCGGCTGTTTGGCGTGCCGGTGATGGTGCATGAGCAAAACGCCTATCTTGGCCGTGCCAATCGTGTGATTGCCACACATGCCCATCTGCTTGCGCTGAGCTGGCCACAAACCAAAAACCTGCCGGATGGCGTGCAAACCCATATCACCGGCATGCCTGTTCGCAACGCTTTTTTTGCCAAGCGGCGGCCAAGCTGCACCGGTGATAAACGCGTGCTAAGCGTTCTTGGCGGCTCGCAGGGTGCCAGTATTCTTGGCACATTAGTGCCGCGGGCCATCGCGATGATTGATACGCCCTTGCGCAACCAGATCAAAATCTATCAACAGGCGCGTATCGAACAGATTAATGATCTGCAGGCGCATTACAAAAAACTGGGGGTCTGCGCGTCAATCAAGCCTTTCTTTAGCGACATGCCCACGTTACTGGCAAAGAGTGATCTGGTGATCAGTCGGTCTGGCGCCTCGTCAATTGCCGAGTTGGCCGCAACAGGGCGCGCTTCATTAATGCTGCCATTGCCTAGCGCAATGGATGATCACCAGCGCGCAAATGCCATGCAAATGGAACAGGCCGGGGGCGGCTATTGCCTTGACGAGGCCACCGTCAGCCCGGCCTTTCTGGCAACCCGGATCATGCAGCTGTTTGAGGCTCCGGAGGAGCTTGGCAAAATGGCCGCCAACGCCACAAGCCTTGCCAGCCCGCACGCCGCAAGTGATATTGCCAATCTGGCCGAAGGGCTGATCACGAAACGCAACGCACCAAACTTAGGAGCAGTCGCATGAGTGAATTGCCACTTTCTATCGGCACCATGCATTTTACCGGTATCGGCGGCATCGGCATGAGTGGCATTGCCGAAATTCTGTTCGAGCTTGGCTACGCGGTTCAAGGCAGCGATGCGTCTGATAATGCAAATGTCCGACGGCTTCGCGCCAAAGGCATTCCAATTGTTACCGGCCAACGCGCCGAAAATGTCGAAAATGCGTCTCTGGTGGTTATCTCAACCGCAATCAAGCCCAATAATCCTGAAGTGGTTGCCGCACGCGCCAAATTCCTGCCCATCGTTCATCGTGCTGAAATGCTTGGCGAATTAATGCGGCTTCGCTGGTCAATTGCCGTTGCAGGCACACATGGTAAAACCACGACAACCAGCCTGGTCGCCACTTTACTCAACAGCGCCGATATCGACCCAACCGTGATAAATGGCGGCATTATTACCGGATGGGGCAGCAATGCGCGCCTTGGAAAGGGCCGCTGGATGGTTGTCGAGGCGGATGAAAGTGATGGATCCTTTGCCAAACTAAAGCCAACCGTTGCCGTGGTCACAAACATTGATCCTGAACATCTCGACCATCATGGCAGCTTCGAGGCACTTGAGAACGCCTTTTTGAATTTTGTTGCGTCGATCCCGTTTTACGGCTTTGCCACATTATGTATTGATCATCCATCAGTGCAGCGACTTATGGCGGGCATCAAGGATCGCCGTATCATCACTTACGGAATGAGTGCGAATGCCGATGTTCGGGCGATCAATTTGCGGGCGGATGCTGGCGCGATGCTATTTGATGTGCGGCTGTCAGACCGGATCAATGGTGATAGCGCAGCATTACAGAAAGTACGGTTGCCGATGCTTGGCGATCATAATGTGCAGAACTGCCTTGCCGCAATCGGGGTAGCATTGGAAATGAATATTGATGTGGCGCGTATCCGTGGCGCGTTGGCTGCGTTTGGCGGCGTAGGTCGGCGGTTTGAGACGAAAGGGATCAGCAACGGCGTCACCATAATTGATGATTACGGCCATCATCCGGTGGAAATCAAGGCCGCACTCAAGGCTGGCCGGATGCTATCTAGCAATAACAAACTGATTGCCGTTGTACAGCCGCATCGCTATAGCCGCCTCGCCAATTTATTTACCGAATTCTGCAGCTGTTTTAACGATGCTGATGAAGTGCTCGTCGCTGATGTTTATGCCGCTGGTGAGACCCCGATTGACGGCGCTGACAAGGGTGCATTGATCGCCGGATTGCGCGATTACGGTCATAAGGCTGCAGCTGGCCTTGACGGACCAGACAAGCTGGCTAATGAGATTGCTTCAAGAGCCAAGGCTGGCGACGTTGTCATGTGTCTTGGTGCCGGTGATATCACCGCATGGGCTGCCGCCCTTCCAGAACAGCTGGACAAGCTGGCAGGAGGGCAGACATGACCTCGATACGTGACCGGCTTCCCGAAGTGCGGGGCAGCTATACACCAAATGACCCAATGGCACGCCATACGTGGTTTGGTGTCGGCGGACCCGCAGAAATTTTATTCAGCCCACTTGATACGGCGGATCTGGCAGAATTTCTGGCTGCCTGTCCATCAAATATTCCGCTATTTGCCGTCGGGGCTGGATCAAACCTGTTGGTTCGAGATGGTGGGGTGAGCGGCGTGGTGATCAAACTTAGCACCCATATGAAGGCAATCCGGCATGAAGGCACCCGCATCATTGCCGAGACTGGTGCCAGCGATGCCGATGTGGCGCGCTATGCGCAAAAGGCCGGCATTGGCGGACTGGAATTCCTGATCGGTATTCCCGGCACGATCGGCGGCGGCTTGCGGATGAATGCTGGAGCCTATGGCAGCGAATTTAAGGATGTGACGGTCGTGGCACATGGGATTGATCGAATTGGCGAGCCATTTAGCGCAACACCAGCGGCAATGGGCATGGCCTATCGGCATAGTGAGGCACCGGCAGACTGGATTTTCACCATCGCCGAATTACAGGGCCAAACAGATGATCCAGCGGCGATCAAGGCGCGGATGAAAGCGATTGTTGCCAGTCGCGGCGACGCCCAGCCACGCGGCGTCCGCACCGGGGGCAGCACCTTTGCCAACCCGGATGGCAGCAAGGCTTGGCAGGAAATCGACAAGGCCGGTTGTCGTGGGCTTTCAATCGGCGGCGCGCAGGTCTCGGAGAAACATTGCAACTTCCTGATTAACACCGGCACCGCCACAGCCAAGGATATTGAAACCCTTGGCGAAACTGTCCGTGACCGTGTTTTGGCCGGCGGCGGGCCACCGCTTAGATGGGAAATCCACCGTGTTGGGCGCAACCAGAACGAAGGGGCACCAGAATGACCGATAACCGTGATCGCGTCGCCGTGTTAATGGGCGGCTGGACATCCGAAGCTGCGGTTAGCCGTGTATCTGCAAGCTTTTGTGCGCAGGCCGCGCGCAATGCCGGCTGGGATGCTATCGAAGTCGAGGTTGATCGCGGCATTGCGCAGAAATTGAAAGAGATCAACCCGGGTCGGGTATTCAATGCGCTGCATGGTCAAATCGGCGAAGATGGTAACATTCAGGGTCTGCTGAATGTCATGAATATTCCCTATACCCACAGCGGGCTGACGGCATCAGCGATCGCCATGGATAAACTATTGGCAAAAACCCTGCTTGCCGGAACCGGGATCATGGTGCCGCCGACCCTACCAATTGTCGAGGGTAGTCATGTCTATCCCAAGGACAGCACCGGTGCTCATGTGATCAAGCCGCGCAATGACGGTTCCAGCTTTGGCGTTGTGATTATTCCTGATGATCAAACTGGGCCACCGGCCCGCAGCATGTGGCCGGCTGATAAAAATCTGATCTGCGAGCCGTACATCCCCGGTCGTGAATTAACCGTTGCCGTTCTTGATGGCACTGCACTTTGCGTAACTGAGATCACTTCAGAACGCGAGTTCTACGATTTTGACGCCAAATATGCGGTTGGCGGATCGACCCATATCCTGCCTGCCGACATCCCCGAAGCGGTCAATCTTAAAGCCTGCCTCTGGGCTGAACACGCCTATCGCCAGCTTGGCTGTCGCGGCATCATCCGCGCCGATTATCGCTGGGACGACAAGAATGATGCGCTGTTCATGCTTGAAGTGAACACCCAGCCGGGCATGACCGCCACATCACTTGTGCCGGAACAGGCGCGTTTTGTCGGCATGTCAGGCGAAGAGCTGGTCAACCACCTATTGGAGATTGCACAATGCGACGACTGATCGGGTGGATTAAACCGCAACAGCAGCCGCAGCCGCGCAGCGCGCCGCCAAGGTTGAGCCTGTGGAAGAAAATTAAAATCGGCTTTTGGTCACTTGTGATGATTGCTGCCGCCAGCACAATCGGCGTTGCAATGACCGATCGCGGCAAACTGGGTAATGATCTTTTGGCGATAAGCGCAAATGCTGGTCTGGTACTTGATGATATTCAGGTTCAAGGGCGCGCCCATACCCCGCAAGCTACGCTGTTGGCCGCGTTGAACCTGCAACTTGGCACGCCCATTCTTGGCATAGATTTGCGCCAGCTTCACCGCAACATCAGCCAGATTGGCTGGGTTGAGGATGCAACTGTCGAGCGCCGCCTGCCAAGCACGATCTATATTACCCTTCGTGAGCGCGTGCCGATTGCCCTGTTACAGACTAATGATCAGCATAAATTGATTGATCACAGCGGCGCGATTATCGACGGGGCAGACCCCAGCCATTTTACCCATCTTACGGTTGTTGCCGGTAAAAATGCCGCACCTAAAGCAGCCGCCATTCTGGCGATTTTAAAAACCGAACCTGAATTATTCAGCGAAGTCTGGGCGGTCAGCTATCGCTCGCAACGGCGCTGGGACGTGCATCTGAAAAACGGCATGGAGGTCCGCCTGCCGGAAATCGATCCGGTAACAGCATGGTCTCGTCTCGCGGTGATTGATCGCAAAAAAGCCATTACCAATCGCGACCTCGCAGTCATCGATCTACGCGTGCCGCAACAACTGATCGTCGAGCCAAACATTCCGGTAAGAGGGAAAGGAAGCCGCACATGATCCTTGGAAAGACTAAAGTCATTACGCGGCGCCCCTTTGCCGTTCTTGATATCGGTTCATCAAAAATCTGCTGTATGATTGGTGAGGCTGATGGGTCGGGCGGTGTCCGTCTGTTGGGGCACGGCACACACGCATCGGCAGGTATCCGTGGCGGCGACGTCAGCGAGCTTGAAGCGCTGAGCACGGTGATTGGCAAAACGGTTCAGGCGGCCGAACGCGATGCCGGTATTTCCATCACATCAGTAACCGTTGTTGCCCCCGGCGGCACGCCGTTTTCCAGCATCTGTACAAAATCAGTTCGGCTCAGCGATGCGGTGGTTCGTCGCCGCGATATCGACCGCCTTATGGCGCGCAGTGATAATGGTAATTATCCAGAAAACTATCAGCCAATGCATCTGCAAACCTTGCAATATGGGCTGGATGATGTTCGCGGGATTGCCGACCCACGCGGTATGCGCGGCACAAATCTGTCGGTAGACTACACTTTGGTATGCGGTCTGCGCACCTCGCTTGCAAATCTACGTGAAGCGTTGGCGTTAAATCATCTCGAGACTGACCGGTTTCTCCATTCTGCCTATGCCAGTGGGCTTGCCTGTCTTAGTCCTGAGGAGCGTGATCTTGGCAGCGTGATCGTTGATATGGGCGGCGGCACGACATCAATTGCTATCTTCATGGAGGGCAAGCTGGTCTATGTCGACACGATCAAGATTGGCGGCAACCGCGTCACCACCGATATTGCCCGCGTTTTGTCGACACCAATTGCCGAGGCCGAACGGCTAAAGGCGATTGACGGATCGGTTATGCCAACCGACATCACAGGCGTTGCACCAGACCAGCTTCAACAGGTGGTTCGTCTTGGCCGCAGTGACAATATCACCATCCCGTCACTTGGCACCACTGAGGTAGCGGGCCAGACCATTGAGCGTAATTTGCTTAGCGCCATCATCCGGCCCCGCGTTGAGGAGATTCTCGAACTGCTGCACACCCGGATGGAGCGTGCGCGGATGGAACATACCGTCGGCAGCCGTTATGTGCTGACCGGCGGTGCCAGCCAATTAACCGGTCTTGCTGATCTGTTTGCAAAACAGGCCAAGAAATCGGTTGGGATTGGCAAACCTGTCGGCATTGCCGGCCTTGACGAGGACAGCAGCGGCCCGGGATTTGCCGCCAGCATTGGCGCGCTGATCCATGTAAGCCGGATTAGAGAAAATGACCCAACAGACCGGCAGACCCGCACCCTGCCACATGGGCCATTTGAACGTATCGGTGCGTGGCTTCGTGACAATCTTTAAGCAAGGAGATCAATGATGGCCATATGTTCAAACCCTGTCTTTAGCTGGCAATCAACCCGGCAAGCCATGCAGAAAACCAAAGGTAACCGGCAGAAACACCCTGCCGGTATCAACCGCCTATCGCACAGAGACGGACCACAATCCATTCACCATAACCTTATTCACAATGAAGGGAGTCAGTCATGACAATCAACCTCACCGTTCCTCAAACAATGCAAGAGCTTCGTCCACGGATCACCGTTGTTGGTGTTGGTGGCGCTGGCTGTAACGCCGTCAACAACATGATCAATGCCAATCTTGAGGGCGTCGATTTTCTGGTTGCCAACACTGACGGGCAGGCACTTGCCCATTCTCTATCAAGCCGGAAAATTCAACTTGGTAGCGCGATTACGCAAGGGCTTGGCGCGGGTTCAAAACCAGAAATTGGCCGGGCCGCTGCTGAAGAAAGCCTGCAGGATGTGATGGCTGAACTCGCTGATTGCAACATGGTCTTTATTACCGCTGGCATGGGTGGCGGTACCGGCACAGGCGCAGCACCAGTAATTGCCCGAGCCGCCCGCGAGCGCGGTATCCTTACCGTTGGCGTTATTACCAAGCCGTTTGAATTTGAAGGCCAGCGGCGGATGAAGCAAGCCGAAGACGGTATCGAGGAATTGCAGGCCTATGTCGACACGCTGATCGTTATTCCAAACCAGAATCTGTTCCGGTTGGCAAATGAGCGGACCACTTTTGCCGATGCGTTCCATATGGCAGATGCGGTCCTGCATCAGGGCGTTTGCGGCGTCACTGACCTGATGATCAAGCCGGGTCAGATTAATCTTGATTTTGCCGATATCCGTGCGGTTATGGGCGAGATGGGCAAAGCCATGATGGGCACCGGCGAAGCGTCTGGCGAAGCGCGGGCAACACAGGCCGCCGAAGCCGCAATTAACAACCCACTTTTGGATGATACCACAATGAAGGGAGCCAATGCGGTTCTTATCAACATCACTGGTGGTCTTGATATGACCCTGTTTGAAGTTGACGAAGCCGCCAACCGGATCCGCAAGGAAGTTGATCCAGACGCGACCATCATCTTCGGTTCGGCGTTTGACGATAAACTAGAAGGGGTTATGCGCGTCTCGGTTGTTGCAACCGGCATCAGTGGTATCAGCCAGAGCCTGCACCGGCCAAATGTCATGCCACAACGGACCCAACCCTCAGCAGCTCGGCCGAGCAGTGCCGCGCCCAACGGTACCGCGCCAAGCACCATTATACCAAATCCGATCAGTAGCCTCTTAACCGCCACCCCTGCCGCAACGTTTGAAGCGATTAGCTCTGGCATGACCGATGAAGCGCAAAATGCAGGCGATACTGTCAGTTCATCACAGCTGGCCGATACTCCGGCTGATCTGCTTGACGATCAGTTAAGCAATGAGCTTGCCGGCGCGGCAATAGACGAATTCATCAGCACTGATGCCAGCCATGAACAGCAGATGGACATCAATGACGCTATTGGCAATGCACCGGCAGCAGCAGCGATCGATGCGATGGTTTCAGCTGAGGCAAGCAAGGAAAATGCACCCAGCGGGAATGACCAGATGGCACCAGCGATGGGGGACACGCAAGCCATGCCTTTAACCACCTCAGATGCGACGACAGCACCGACACAGGCACGTTTCATCTCAGCCGCGGCAATCGCCATGCCAGATGAGGAAAGCGTTACGCAAACGGTCGAAACACCGGTGATGCGCCCGACAAGCCTGATCAACAGAATTTCTGGATTATGGTCAAGCAAGCCAGTCACCAAAGCCACCGAAAAAATTCAGAAAATCCAGTCTGAACCTTCATTAGAAGCGACTGCGACCAAGGATGAAGTCGGCGTGTCTATCCTCGATTTATCACGCGCAGAAACGGTCAGTAAGGGCCTTGAAAGAGGTCCAGAAACAGCACCGAAAGCGGATGAAGATGACCTTGATATTCCGGCATTTCTACGCCGACAAGCCAACTAGAAACACGGCAATGGCCCGGCTGGGCCATTGCTACAAACTGTTACCAAATGTGATTTGGATTGACCTGGGGAAAAGAGTAATCTTTCCTCAGGTTTTATTTGGCCGGCGATTTTTAGCTAGGCTGACACTTAAAAGGCGTAAAACTAGTGTAGGGAAATCACCCCCGATACTAGCCAGAAACGAGAAAGTTACAGCAGTTCAATGCCTGACACACTTACCTATAATCAGTTTGTTGACCAGCCGTTTCAAACAACGGTTCGCGAAGTCGCACAGCTAGAGGGTATTGGCCTGCATTCCGGCCGTTTTGTGCGTATATCTATCTGCCCTGCTCCGGCGAATAGTGGGATTAAATTCCGCCGTATTGACGTTGACGGGCAATTGCAGACTGTCGTTGCTCATGCCAACTATGCCGAACAGGCGCGGCTGTGTACCCGCATCGTAAATAGTGAAGGCATCAGGCTTGAAACGATCGAGCATCTGATGGCTGCATTTGCTGGTGTCGGACTGGATAATGCCACTATCGAAATTGACGCATCCGAGGCACCCATTCTCGACGGTAGCAGCCAGCCAGTTGTAGAGGCGCTGAATAATGCTGGCATCGAAGTGCTGCCTGCGCGGCGTAAATACATGATTGCAACAAAGCCTGTTGAGGCACAACTTGACTGCGGTGCTTGGGCGCGGCTTGATCCGGCTGAGCATTTGCAGATCGACGCCAAAATCGAATTTGATGATCGGGCGATTGGTCACCAAAGCTATTGTTATACCCATCATGATGGCACTTTCGCCGCCGAATTGGCCGCAGCACGCACATTCTGCCAGCTGCGTGACGTCGAACTAATGCAGAATGCCGGCCGCGCACTTGGTGGGTCATTAAATAATGCCGTGGTTGTTGATGATGGCAAAATTTTGAACGAAGGCGGCTTGCGCATTGAGCGTGAATTTGTCCGCCATAAGGTTCTGGACTGCCTCGGTGATCTGTTCCTTGTTGGCATACCGATCAAGGCCAAGATGACCGTGCTTCGCCCCGGTCATGCGCTTAGCGCCAAGCTAGTTCAAGCATTACTAAATGACCCGACAGCCTATAAAGTTGTTGAAGCTGGAGCCCAGCATAGCCGGTCTGACAGCTTTGCAATGCCGGAATATGCCGCCGCCCTGATGGTCTAACCTGCGGGCGATCATTGATCCACCTATATTTTCGTGCGAAACAGCCCGATAACTGATCAAAAGCGGGTGTATTTGCATCCATGCGCATCGCGCTCTTTTCAGTAAGCTTTTATCCAGCTATTGTAACCCGTTGGAACCGGTCTGTTCCCTTTTTTATCAACCGCCAGCGGAGCCGGATGTGACCAGTCAAAAGAAACTCCTGATGATTGTTGCTTGTTGGTTCGTGGCCGGATGTTCGTCCAGCCCCGAAATTGTCGAACAGGTCGAACAGCCGATTGAGGTGCTGTATCGCGATGCGATGACTTCTGCAATGAGCGGCGACGCGAAAGCAGCGGCCCCAAAATTTGAGGAAGTCGAGCGCCAGCACCCCTATTCAAGCCTTGCAGTTCGCGCCCAGATCATGGCCGCATGGTCATTTTATCAAGCCAATCAATATTCGCGGGCAATTGCCGCGCTTGACCGGTTTGTCGAGCTTAATCCCGCCGACCCGCTGGTGGAATATGCGTATTATCTAAAGGCGCTGTCACATTACGAACAGATCGTTGATGTGGAACGTGACGCCGAAATGACCAAATTGGCACTTGCGGCGTTTGAAGAGCTGGTGCGCCGTTTCCCCAAAGGTATTTATACGCGTGATAGTCAGCTGAAAATTGATCTGACCAGATCGCACCTTGCTGGCAAGGAAATGGCAGTTGGCCGGTTTTACCTGACCCGCCAGCAATATACCGCCGCAATCCGCCGCTTTGACATTGTGATCAAGAGCTATGACACCACCAATCAGGTGCCCGAGGCCCTTTATCGCACCGCCGAGGCCTATTACGCGCTTGGTCTGCCCGATCAGTCGGAACGCATCTTTGAGGTTGCCGCCTATAACTATCCGGACTCGGTCTGGACCGAACGGCTAGCCAGCCTGCGCGACAATCCGGAAAAGCCCGGCAAAAAAGACGTACTTGAGCGATCCGTTGACGTGATCTCCAATATTTTTAACTGACCATGCTGCACAGCCTAACTGTTTCCAATATTGTATTGATCGAGCAATTAACCCTGCAGTTCCCACCCGGGCTGACGGTCTTAACCGGCGAAACAGGTGCTGGCAAATCAATCCTACTTGATGCGCTGGGGCTGGCGCTTGGTAGTCGCGCCGATTTTGGCCTGATCCGGCAAGGTCATGAGCAAGCACATGTCAGTGCCAGCTTTGCCCTGCCAGCCACGCATCCAGCATGGCAGCTCGTCGAGGATGCCGGTATCATGCCTGAAGATGAGATGATCCTTCGCCGCCGGTTAAAAAATGATGGTAAATCAACCGCCAGCATTAATGATATTGCTGTGTCAATCGGACTATTGCGCCAGGTTGGCGATTTGCTGGTCGAGATTCAGGGCCAGTTTGAAGGCCGCGGTTTGCTTGATGTTTCAACCCATATGGCGCTTCTTGACCGCGCCGCAGCCCATCGCCAGCTTTTGGCACAAACCAAACAAGGCTGGCAGCAATGGCATGCCGCTAGCCAGGCGCTCGACGAGGCGCGTGCCGCGCTGGATCAGGCCAAGGCTGAAGAAGACTGGTTGCGTGATGCAGTTGATGCACTTGACCGTCTCGCCCCGGAGACAGGGGAAGAAGACGCGCTCACGAACAAACGAACCCTGCTTGCCAACGTCACCAAGATTGGCGAGAGCTTGGCGTTGGCTGAAGAAGCGGTCTTTGGCGACGACGGCGCCCAAGCCAGCCTTGGCCAAGCGCTGGCGGCACTGGAAAAAGCCGCACCGCTTGCCGGTGGCCAGTTAGATCAGGCTTTAGACGCGCTGATCCGCGCCGATGCCGAACTTGGCGAGGCGAGCAGTGCGATCCATTCTGCCGCCAATACGCTTGAGGCTGATCCGAATGAATTGCACCAGCTCGATGACCGCTTGCATGAATTGCGCCAACAAGCCCGCAAACATGGGTGCAGCACCGATGAATTGCCATTAATACACCAGACATTGGCCGACCGGCTTGCAGCTATCGAGGATTCGTCCGGCGCGCTTGGCAGTCTTGGTGAGATCGCGCAGAAATGGCAGGATTATTACATTGATATGGCCGGACAGCTTGAGACCAGCCGTAAACAGGCCGCGACGAAACTTGATAAGGCGGTACGCGCCGAATTACCGCCGCTAAAACTTGAAGGTGCGCAATTCACCACCGTTGTCAGCCCACTTGCCAAGGCGCAGTGGGGGCCACGCGGCACCACAGTAGTCCGGTTTGAGGCCAGTACCAATCAGGGCATGAAGGCGGGTCCGATTGACCAGATTGCGTCAGGCGGCGAGCTGGCGCGGTTCTTGCTGGCGTTAAAAGTCTGTCTGGAAGAAAGCAGCCACCCACGGAGCCTGATTTTCGATGAGGTTGATTCCGGAGTTGGCGGCGCGGTTGCTGCGGCGGTTGGCCAACGGCTATGCCGGCTTGGCGCGACGACCCAGACCCTTGTTATCACTCATTCACCGCAGGTAGCAGCGCGTGCCAGCCAGCATTTGCGCATCGCCAAAACAACAACCAACAGTGGCGTTGTCAGCGTTACCGTTGCGTTGAGCGATGCCGAGCGCACCGAAGAAATTGCACGGATGCTGGCGGGCGAGACGGTAACTGATGAAGCACGCGCCGCAGCGGCTGCGCTGATTGGGGGCTAGATCATGGCAAAAAGCGAGTTTCGCCTTGGCAGTGACGATCCGGCCAGCATGGATCAGGCCACAGCCGCCAGCGAGCTGGCCGCCCTTGCCACCGAAATTGCCCGCCATGACCAGCTCTATCACGGCCATGATGCGCCAGAGATATCTGACGCCGATTATGACCGGCTGATTGCCCGTAATCGTACCCTTGAAGCCGCCTTTCCGTTGCTTGTCCGCGCCGATAGCCCAAGCCAGCGCGTTGGCGCCGCCCTGCCAGCGCAAGGCCTGTTTGGCAAGGTCCGACACGTGCGGCCGATGCTCTCGCTCAGTAACGGTTTTAGCGATGAGGATATTGAGGGTTTTGTGACCCGCGTTCGCAAGTTTCTGTCGCTTGCCGATACGGATAAGGCGCAATTTGTCGCCGAGCCCAAGATTGACGGTCTGTCACTAAGCCTGCGCTATGAACATGGCAGGCTGATACAGGCTGCAACCAGGGGCGATGGCACCGAGGGCGAGGATGTAACCGCAAATGTCATGCAAATTGCCAGGTTGCCAAAACAGCTTGCCGGGTCACCGCCAGCAGTTTTAGAGGTGCGCGGCGAGATGTATATGAACCGGCAGGATTTTCTGGCGCTGAATGCTGCGCAGAATGACGCTGGCAAAAAGGTCTTTGCCAATCCAAGGAACGCCGCTGCCGGATCGCTTCGGCAAAAAGATGCCACCATCACCGGCCAGCGTAAGCTGCAATTCTTTGCCTACTCAATGGGCGAAACCAGCGCCAGCATTGCCGATAGCCATTGGGAATTTCTCCAAGCGCTTCGGGAATTTGGGTTTTCTGTCAATAACCTCTCGAGGCGCTGTGATGATGTTGACGCACTAATCGCCACCTATCGGGCGATCGGCAGCCAGCGGGTTGACCTGCCTTATGATATAGACGGGGTCGTCTATAAAATTGACCGGCATGATTACCAAGAGCGTCTTGGGCAGGTTGCACGGGCGCCGCGCTGGGCAATGGCGCATAAATTCCCCGCCGAGCAGGCTGAAACAGTTATTTTGGCAATTGATATTCAGGTTGGACGAACCGGCGCCCTAACTCCGGTGGCGCGCCTTGTGCCAATTTTGGTTGGCGGGGTTATCGTGTCGAACGCGACTTTGCATAACGAAGATGAAATCGCCCGCAAGGATATCAAGATCGGTGATCGTGTGGTGATCCAGCGCGCCGGTGACGTCATTCCGCAGATTGTCCACGTGATCGAGAAGGTGCGAAGCGGCGCTGAACAGACGTTTGAGTTTCCCGTCCATTGTCCGGTTTGTAATGCACCAGCGATCCGGCCTGACGGTGAGGCGGTACGGCGCTGTACTGGCGGGCTGAATTGCCCGGCACAGCTTTTTGAAGGTTTGAAGCATTTTGTGGCGCGCAATGCGTTTGATATCGAAGGGCTTGGCGCCCGACAGATCGAACAGTTTATCGAGCTTGGCTGGGTTAAGGCACCGGCTGATATCTTCCGGCTTGATAACAAGGCGGATGCGCTGGCGGCACTCGACGGCTATGGCGAGCTGTCGATTAAAAAACTAATGCAGGCAATTGCGGCGCGGCGCGAGATTGGCCTTGAACGCTTTATTTACGCACTGGGAATACGCCAAGTCGGGCAGGCAACCGCACGGTTGCTGGCACTCTATTACGGCTCTGCAGAGGCGATGCTGACAGCCCTCAATCCTGATGCTGATCTTGACGCGGCGCATCAGGCACTGGTTGAGATTGATCAAATTGGCAGCGCGGTTGCCGACGATATTACCAGCTTTTTTGCCAATCGCGATCTTTACCAGCTGATTGTCGACCTTGCTGCTTTATTGACGATTTTACCGCCGCAGCGGCCTGCCGAAAACAGCCCGATAAGCGGCAAGACAATGGTCTTTACCGGCACCTTGGCGCGTATGTCGCGGGCCGAGGCCAAGGCCAAGGCAGAATCGCTTGGGGCGCGGGTCGCCGGAACGGTTTCGGCAAAGACTGATTTTCTGGTTGCGGGCGCCGATGCCGGATCAAAGGCACGAAAAGCGGCTGAAATCGGCGTTACCGTGCTGGATGAAGACGGCTATTTAGCACTAATTAATCAAGCATAGGCCAACAACGAGCCAATGATAAAAAGCCCCGATTGATCTGCGGCAGGTGTTTTTTAGTAGCCAGCCTTATAACGGGCGGCACGCCGAGGCAAGCCATGCTTTTGCCGCCGATGACAACGCCGGATGTAACTGCGTATATACGGTCCGGTGATACGCATCAATCCAGTCAATTTCAGTGGAGCTCAGCAATGATTTATCAATCAGGCGGCGATCGAACGGGCATAGGGTGAGCGTCTCAAACTGTAGAAACTGCCCGGCCGGTGATGCGGCTACAACAAGCAGATTTTCAGTACGAATTCCCCAGTCACCGGTCTGGTAATAACCCGGCTCATTCGACATCACCATGCCGACCTCAAGCGCCACCTTACCGCGCTTGGAAATACTGGCCGGCCCCTCATGCACCGACAGCACATGACCAACGCCGTGGCCAGTTCCATGCGCAAAATCCAGTTGCGCCGACCACAGCGGCGCACGCGCGATTGCGTCCAGCTGTTGACCATTTGTGCCGACCGGGAATTTTGCCGCCGCAAGGTGAATATGGCTGCGCAAAACATGACTATAGGCCGCCACCGCCCCAACTGGCGGATTGCCAATCGCAATGGTACGGGTGATATCGGTCGTGCCATCGCGGTAATGTGCGCCCGAATCCAGCAGCAGCAAATCATCGGCCGCCAGCCTGCGGTCGGCGCCGGCAACCGCACGGTAATGCACAATCGCCCCATTTGGGCCTGATCCAGCAATCGTCTCAAAACTGGGAGCCAGAAACCCGTCCTGTTGCTGCCGGAACACAAGCAATCTGTCGACAATTTCAGTTTCATTATAGGTCGCCGGTGATGCCGCAACCGCCTTATCAAGCCAGCAGAGAAATTCGACCATAGCCGCACCATCACGCCGATGTGCAGCACGAAATCCGTCAAGTTCCGCTGGCGTTTTACAGGCCTTTGTCGGTGCAAGCGGGCAATCAGTCTCAAGTGTTTTCACGCCACTTGCAGCGATCTGATCAAACAGTATTCGCGGCAGGCTATCAGGTTCGATCATCAACCGCCTCTCACCCAGCCTGCAAAGCCGTTCCGGCAATTCGCTTAACGGGGCAACGCTGATATCAGCGCCAATGACCGGTGCCAGTCGCGCCCTTTCCCCAAACAGGCACAAGCCCTCGTCCTTGTGATAAAAGGCAAAACACAGATTGACCGGCGTACAAGGCAGATCAGCACCCCGCATATTGACCAGCCAATTAACCACATCCACCCGGGTCAGCAAAACCGCAGCGCAATCCTTGGCACTCATCTGCGCCGCCAGATCATCAATTTTGTCGGCAACCGCCTTACCGGCAAGCTCGACCGGCATTTGCCAAGTTGCTGCAGGCGGCATTGCTGGCTTGTCGGGCCATAATGGATCAAGCAAATTTTCCCCGTGGCAGACCAAATTCGCCCCGGCAGCCAACACCGAGCGTTCAACCCGCCGGAACAGGGATACCGTAATCAGGCGTCCATCAACACCGATCACCGCACCTTCGGGCAAAGTGGCGGTTTTCAACCAATCTTCAAAAGTCGTGTCGGGAATTGTAAAGCATTGCCAGATAGCAGAGTCGGTTTGCGCCGCCATTTGCAGACTATAACGGCCATCGCTAAACAGCGCTGCCCGGTCAGCAAGCACCACGGCAAACCCCGCCGATCCGGTAAAGCCGGATAGAAAGGCAAGACGTTCATCGCCAGCCGGAACCTCCTCGCCCTGATACATATCCTCACGGCCAATGATCCAGCCATAAAATCCGGCATCCACCATCGCTGCACGCAGTAATTTGAGCCGCCTGTTATGGGTTTCATGCTGCTGGCTCACAACTTACACGCCTCCGCGCCAAAGCCGGGGCATCGTACTGGCTGCGGCTGGCCGCATGATGATCGTGGTCCAATCACCAAGACAGATCCGGTGCCATAACCGCATCTTTTGCGCCCGGTATGCAATCTCGACAGATCGCGCCTGCCGACGAAGAATACCGGATAAAATCAACCAGCTGTTATTGGCAAGCCGTGGCACAAGATCGGGCGCCATCCGGCATAGGGGCCCTGCAAGAATATTCGCTAGCACCAAATCATACGGCGCCTGATTGCACACGATCCGGCTGCCAAAGCCATGCGAGACCGCCAGCCGCATTTTAGCTGGCGCAATCGCATTCAGCGCACGGTTACGCGCCGCAACACGCACTGCAACCGGATCATTATCCGCCGCGACAATCTGGCATGACGGCCATAGACGCGCCCCAGCCATTGCCAAAATCGCCGAGCCACACCCCATATCCAGCACCCGCCGCGGAGCAATGCTGCGGATCATCTGCAGTGCCCGCAAGCAGCCCTCGGTCGTTGGATGGGTTCCAGATCCGAACGCCAACGCCGCATCAATCAGCAGAGGCAGACTGGCCGGCGGCTGCGGCCGGGTTACATGGCTACCATAAATCCAGAATCGGCCAATATGCAACGGCGGAAAGGCGGCTCGATTTTCGGCCAGCCAGTCACGCGCCGCAACCGGCACCAAAGTGATTGGCATCGGCGTAATCCCCTGTTGCCGATATAGCGGTGCCAGCATCTTATCAATCACCGCCGCATCCGGGGCATATTCGAACAATGCCTCAATTTGCCAATCGCCATTATCGTCTCGCTGATGCGAGGTGGCAACACTGTCCAGAAGCTCGCTGAATACCAGCTCAAATGCCGCCATTACCTTGTCATCAAGCCGTGCCGGCAGTAATAGCGCCGCCGATTGAAGTGCTGTCATGGTTTGCTCACAAATCCTGAAACCACTTTTTTATGTCCAGCTTTATCAAATGCAATCAATAGCTTATCTCCATCAATTGTCAAAATATTTCCCATGCCGAATTTCTGGTGAAAGACCCGATCGCCGGTGCAGAATTCGGTTTTGTTATTTGCCGGTTCCCAGCTGCCTTCGGCCGGCTCTGCGCGTCGCGCTTGCATCCGCCGCCAGCCGGCGCCGTACCCACCAACCGCATAGCCGGCAAATCCATTACTGCCGTCGTCGCCAAGCCGCGGCGCACTGACCCGGCCAAACCCCATGCCCTGCGCCAGATCCTCGGTTATATTTTCATCGGGCAATTCCTGCACAAATCGCGACGGGATCGAGGATTGCCACTGCCCGTGAATCCGGCGGCTATTGGCAAAGCTGATAAATAGATTGCGCCGCGCCCGGGTGATGCCTACATAGGCAAGACGGCGTTCTTCTTCCAATCCGACAGCGCCATTTTCATCCATGGTGCGCTGGCTGGGGAAAATCCCTTCTTCCCAACCGGGCAAAAAGACAACATCAAATTCCAGTCCCTTTGCCGCGTGCAACGTCATCAATGTCACCTCGCCATGTTCAGGGTCGGCATCGCCATCTGTGACAAGGGCGATATGTTCGAGAAAGCCCTGAAGCGAGTCAAAATCCTGCATCGCATTCATTAATTCGGTCAGGTTCTCCAATCTACCCTCGGCATCGGGAGATTTATCCAGCTGCCAAATTTTCGTGTAGCCAGACTCATCAAGTACTATTTTGGCAAGGTCAGCCTGATGCAGCGTACTGGCAAGATCACGCCAGCGTTTGATATCCTGCACAAAACTTTGCAGCGTATTACGGGCTGCCGGGCGTAATTCCTCGGTTTGCACCAAATCAATCGCCGCCGCCAAAAGCGGCTTGTCAGATGCCCGCGCCTGAATATGCACCGCCTGCAGGCTGGCCGTACCAAGACCACGCTTTGGCGTGTTAATAATACGCTCGAAAGCAAGGTCATCAGATGGCTGGGCAATCAGGCGCAAATAAGCAACCGCATCACGTATCTCGGCGCGCTCGTAAAACCGCACTCCAACCACCCGATAAGGAAGACCAATAGCGATAAACCGTTCTTCAAATTCACGCGTTTGAAATCCGGCCCTGACCAGAACGGCAATTTGTGAAAGATGCACCCCGTTCTTCATCATGGTTTCGATCTGACTTGCGATATTGCGCGCCTCATCCGGCCCGTCCCAATAGCCATTGACCCGCAGCTTTTCACCATCGCCTGCCAAGGTAAAAAGCGTTTTTCCAAGCCGCGTTTCATTATGCGCAATGATTTTTGAGGCGGCGGCCAGGATATGGCCGGTCGAGCGATAATTTTCCTCAAGCCGAACCGTTTTCGCGCCGTTGAAATCACTCTCAAAGCGCAGAATATTGCCAACTTCAGCGCCCCGCCAACCATAGATAGACTGGTCATCATCACCAACACAGCACAGATTATTACGGTTGCCAGTCAATAGACGCAGCCATAGATATTGCGCCACATTAGTATCCTGATACTCATCCACCATAATATGTGTGATGCGATTCTGATATTCTGCCAACACATCGGCATGGGCGGTAAAAATACTCAGCATATGCAGCAGCAAATCACCGAAATCCACCGCGTTTAGGGCGATCAGGCGCATCTGGTAACGTTCGTACAGCGACCGCACCCGCCCATTGGCAATATCCCCCGCCTCGGCAAGTCCGACTTTTTCAGGCGGTAAGCCGCGATCTTTCCAGCGCTGGATAACCCCGCCAAGCATCCGTGCGGGCCAGCGTTTTGGATCAATATCTTCAACTTCCATCAATTGTTTGAGCAGGCGTATCTGATCATCAGTATCAAGAATGGTGAAATCAGACCGCAGCCCAACAAGATCGGCATGACGGCGCAGCATCTTGGCGGCCAGCGCATGAAACGTACCAAGCCAAACCTGCTCGGCCATCGGGCCAACAAGGCCAGTAACCCGCATTTTCATTTCGCGTGCCGCCTTGTTGGTAAAGGTTACCGCCAGAATATTCCATGGCTTTGCTGTACCACTTGCCACTAGCTCGGCCAGCCGCGCGGTCAGAACACGGGTTTTACCGGTCCCAGCACCCGATAAAACTAAAAGCGGTCCGTCAAGGGTTCGCACCGCCTCACTTTGCGCCGGGTTTAGCCCGTCAAGCCACGGGCTGGATGGTGTTTTTGCAACTTCGATCATGATGCCCTAAAACTCGCAAATAGGGCTGGTTCGGTCAATCGCAATAGGGCGATCCGCGGCAGTTATTTTTACGGGTTTTAGCAGATAAGCCGATTAACGCTGCTGAATCATTTTTGCATTCTGGGTTTATTGCGATATGTTGCATATACCTAGCTAAAACCCTGGACAGATTAATATGTTGACATCAACAGACCGCATCGCACGCCAAGCCCACTTTTTGCCGCTGGTGGCAATGCTTTTCTTGGTTGCGTGCAGTTCTGTTCCCGAAACCGAACGCACCGACCCGCGCGATCCCTTTGAGGCCTCGAACCGCAAGGCATTTGCCTTTAACATGGCGGTTGACACGTATCTTTTGGAGCCCGCGGCAAGCGGCTATAGAAAGACCATGCCATTGGCCGGACGGCGTGCCGTTGACAATCACATTGACTGGATCGGGCTTCCCGCCACCACATTCAATTCAACTCTGCAAGGCCGGTTTGAAAATGCCGGACTCTCGGCGATACATTTCACCATCAACAGCCTGACACTGGGTTTGATTGACCTGACCGAGGATCCGAAGGCGGTCAAGGAACAGGATTTTGGCCAGACATTGGCGTCATTTGATGTGCCGGAAGGCAATTATCTGATGGTACCGCTGCTGGGCCCCAACACTAGCCGTAGCCTGACCGGACGGTTTGTTGATACGGTGACTAATCCCGTGTCGTTCTTGAAAGCCGGTGATTCGATCGAGACCATGCAGTCACTGCGTACGCCGGTGGCAGTCGTTGCCCAGCGCGCAAACCTGTTTGAGCCGTTTAACGATGTGAAATATAACTCACTTGACCCTTACGCGCGTACCCGCTCGCTTTATTATCAGGGACGAGCCGGCCGGATTAATGCCACTATTGGTAAACCAACCGATAACCGCGCAACCAATGATCAATTTGAGTCGTTCCTGGAGAGCTCAAAATGATGATTTTGACACAAACTCCTGCAATATCGGCGATAGTAAAGCGCTGGCTTGGAAAAATGCTGATGGTAATATGTTTACCGATGGCGTTGGCTGGCCTGCCTGCACATGCCGACAGCCAGATCAATGCTGCCACCGAGGTTATCAGCAAGATGATTGGCGAGGTGGAAACATATCTTGCCACTGATCCTGGTGATGTTGCGAGGCGCACCCAGAATATCGCCCGGCTTTTTGACACGCATTTTGATTTGGAAGGCATTGCCCGTTTTTCGGCTGGTCCTTACTGGCGAGCCGCCACTGATCAGGAACGCATCACCTATATCCAGACCATGCGCGATGTAATGGTTGGCACTGTGGTGCGTAATTTCGACCAATTATCGGGGCTGAATTTTACCACCATCGACAGTCAGGCAAAGGGCGATAAGATGGTTCTAGTGCGCGGTACATTCAATGACGCCAGTGGCAAACGCCCGCCAATTTCGGTAGGCTGGCGCGTCATTACCCCTAGTGCAGCACCGGCAAAGGTTCTGGATATCGAAATCGAAAACATCTCGATGCTGGTGACCCAGAAACAGGAAAATATTGCCATCATCCGCAAGAATGGAGGCCAGTTTTCAGCCCTTATTGAGGCAATGAAAAGCCGCCAGCAATCCCACTAGCCGTTAGCCCCTCTCACTTTATCGCACAGCCGCTAGCCGGATAAACCGATCAGATGCGGCGCTTAACTAGCGTGAAATTGGCTTATATCTAATCCGTGTTGGCCGGTCAGCATCAGCCCCAAGACGGCGCTTTTTATCGGCCTCATAGGCTTCGTAATTGCCCTCAAACCACTCAACATGGCTGTCGCCTTCAAATGCCAGAATATGGGTTGCGATCCGGTCAAGGAACCAACGGTCGTGGCTGACCACAACAGCGCAGCCAGCAAACTCCAATAGCGCCTCCTCAAGTGCGCGGAGCGTATCAACATCAAGGTCGTTGGTCGGCTCATCGAGCAACAGTAGGTTGGCCCCCGATTTCAGCATACGCGCCAAATGCACGCGGTTACGTTCACCCCCGGACAGCTGACCAACCATCTTTTGCTGGTCGCCACCTTTAAAGTTGAACTGACCAACATAGGCGCGCGACTGCATCGTGCGCTTGCCAAGCTGAATTTCTTCCATCCCGTCAGAGACAACCTGCCAGACGGTCTGTTTGTCATCCAGCGCATCGCGTGACTGATCGACAT
Source organism: Candidatus Puniceispirillum sp. (assembly GCA_016778895.1). Taxonomy (GTDB): domain Bacteria; phylum Pseudomonadota; class Alphaproteobacteria; order Puniceispirillales; family Puniceispirillaceae; genus UBA3439. Next base: position 106,582 of record JADHOR010000003.1, on the reverse strand, counting down.
AGCCCAGCTTTACCGTTTCACCGACAACAAAATCACCGGCATCAGCAGCTTCATCGCCGGTAATCATCCGGAACAATGTGGTTTTACCGGCACCGTTTGGGCCAATCACCCCAACAATACCGCCCGGCGGCAAGCGGAATGACAGATCATCAATCAGCAATTTATCGCCGAAGGCCTTGCGAAGGCCGTTCGCATTGATCACCACATCGCCAAGACGTGGGCCAGCCGGAATGGAAATTCGTGCCACATCAGCCTGGCGCTGCTGATCATCGGCAAGCAGCTTTTCATAAGCATTAATCCGCGCCTTTGATTTGGCCTGACGCGCCTTTGGTGCCGAGCGCACCCATTCCAGTTCGCGCGACAATGATTTAACCCGTGCATCATCAGCCCGACCTTCCTGCTCAAGCCGCTTTTGCTTTTGCTCAAGCCAGCCCGAATAATTGCCCTGATAGGGAATACCGGCGCCTCGATCAAGCTCGAGAATCCAGCCGGCAACCTCGTCAAGGAAATAGCGATCATGGGTAATCGTCACGACCGTGCCGGGGAAGTCATGCAGAAACTTCTGCAACCAGGCCACAGACTCGGCGTCCAGATGGTTTGTCGGCTCGTCAAGCAGCAGCATATCAGGCGCGCTCAGCAATAATTGGCACAGCGCAACCCGCCGCTTTTCCCCGCCCGAAAGCTTTGTGACATCGGCGTTGCCGGGCGGCACCCGCAGCGCATTCATGGCGATTTCGGCCTTTCGCTCAAGATCCCACGCATCAATCGCGTCAATTTCTTCCTGCAGTTCCGCCTGTTCAGCGATTACCACATTCATTTCATCATCAGTCATTTCTTCGGCAAATTTCGCGCTGACTTCGTTAAACCGGTCGACAAGCTCTTTCGCGCGTCCCATACCGGCCAGCACATTTCCCGCCACATCCAATGATGGATCCAGTTCCGGCTCCTGCGCCAGATAACCAACCTTGATACCATCGGCGGCCCAGGCCTCGCCTTGGAATTCGGTCTCAATACCCGCCATGATTTTCAGCAATGTCGACTTACCGGCACCGTTCAAGCCCAAAACGCCAATTTTGGAACCGGGCAGGAATGACAGGCTGATGTTTTTCAAAACTTCCTTACCACCGGGCCAAGCCTTACTTAAGCGATTCATTACAAAAACATACTGATGGCTTGCCATGATTTTTGCGTCCTTTTCCCGTTCTCAACGAAGTTCGAGTAGTGATTGGCGTCAGATAATTGGACAGCAGCACTGGATAAAAATCGGGTGCCGCATTCGACCAACATCCATCCCGCCCATGTGTATCTTTTTTTGCCGCAATATGCCAGCCCCCGATCAATTCTGATGAATATCGGGCGGACGCGCCACGCTGGCTGGATTATCTTCTGGAAAATTTGCGGCAGATCAGTTTTAGCGCCGATAAAATCTGGCGGCAGGCGCCCAGCCAAATCAGATATCTTGGGCTTGCGCGAAATGCGATATTGGGTTTTTATTAAGGCATCCTAAAATCATGATCGCCACCAGCAATTTGGGGTCTGCTAGCATGATAACCACTACGCCACCGATCGGCATTTTGATCGACCTACCTTTTGGTGTTCTGATGTGGACAAGCACCGCACATTTTCTGCTTATCATCGTGATGAATGAAGATAGCGCCTTTGCCCTATTGCGGATATTACGCGGCATCAATGCGCCGATCTATGCAGCGATCAGACTTATCAAGCCGCATTTTATCATCAGCCGTTTGCTGCCGCTTTATGCCGCGCTGATTCTATTCATCCTGCGCTATTATCTGTTGCCGCTGGTGCTGGGGTTTGATGTGTGGGGCTTTGCTAATATGCCGCTGGAACGGCTGCTATTATCCGCAAAATCAGATCTCGGACTCTAGGTCTGTTACCATCGCCTACCGGTCAGTCAAAGATTTTTGACGACCATTACCAGATTATTTTATTGACCTATTGGGCGGGAAAAATGCGGGTTTTACGCTGGATTTTACCGGCGGCATCAAGCTGCCACAATTGCTGGCTAGTTTGATCCTCGATGATCACGAGCATTTTCCCTTTTTCGCCTAGACTGGCGCCGGTAATCCTGCTGTTAGCCGGGATGGCCAGTTCGGTTTGCTGAATTGCCTTGACCGAATTGGCTGCAGTCAGACGGCTGTAAATAGTCACGACGATTACCACGAGCGCCGCCACAATCAGCACTGCCATGATAATTGCCATCGCCTTTATCAGAGCAAGATTGCGAACCAACGCGGATGGTGCCTCTGTTGCCATTTCAGACGATTGGGGGACTGTTGTATTGGCCGGTTTTACGTTATTGTTCTTATCCATGACTTATTCCTCTGACGATCCATCAACCCGTCTCGTTCATCTTGCCGCTGACGATGTTCCCGCAGACCGCATTGACCGGTTTCTGACTGCCCATTTTGGCACGCCAAGCCAGCCATTGTCACGCAGCCGGATCAAGGCGCTGATCCTTGATGGACAGCTCTGCGAAGATGGGCGCACCCTAACCGATCCATCGGCACCGGTCAAACCTGGCGCAACCTATGTGTTGATTTTACCGCCAGCCGTTGACGCCGTGCCACAAGCCGAAAATATCGCGCTGGATATTCTTTTTGAGGATACGCATTTGATTGTCCTGAACAAGCCTGCTGGCTTGGTAGTCCACCCGGCTCCCGGTTCACTAACCGGCACATTGGTTAATGCGCTGATTGCACATTGCGGATCGTCGCTTACCGGCATTGGCGGGGTGATGCGACCGGGCATCGTACATCGCCTTGATAAAGACACCTCCGGCACGATGGTGGTTGCCAAAACCGACGCGGCACATCACGGCCTAACCGGAATGTTTGCCGCGCATGATCTTGACCGGCGCTATCAAGCGCTTGTCTGGGGCACGAATGTTGAACGTGACGGTATTATTGACCAGCCGATTGGCCGCGCCAGCTATGACCGCAAACGTCAGGCCATCGCGACAAAAGGGCGTAATGCGGTAACGCATTGGCAGTTGCTTCGCCGCTTTCCACCGTTTGGATCACATATCGAATGCCACCTCGAAACTGGCCGGACACATCAAATTCGTGTTCATATGGCGCATATTGGTCATGGCGTCATTGGCGATGCGCTCTATGGGCGGGCACCACGCGCCGGTCAGATGCCAGATAATTTAGCACGCACCGGCCTGTCGCAAATGCGGGCTTTTGGGCGGCAGGCATTACACGCTGCACACCTTGGGTTTGCCCACCCGGTCACCGGCGAGCCTCTAAAGTTTGAAACACCGCTTCCCGACGATATGGCAGGGCTTCTAGCACTTATGGAACGCATTGTCTTGGATCGCGCCACCGGCAAAACCCACCCGTCTGAATAGGCATTATTGTTGCTAAATTTATAGGTAATTATTCTTTTTAAAGCACGTATATGTGCGAAAATTAGAATTATTGAAAAAGACTTTTGCAAAAAACAGCCTTAATCTGGCCGCGTTTAAATGGTTAGGTTAGGAATGATGGTAGTCCGCGTCAGCCTTGCAGGCTGAGGCTTCCAGCGTTATTGAAATGATTTGAGTTCGAACACAGAGGAGAGCTAAAGATGGTTGCAAAAACAACGCTTCCCGCGCTGAGCCCTGATGGCAATCTTTCGCGCTATCTTGATCAGATCCGCGCCTTTCCAATGCTGGAACCAGGTGAAGAATATATGCTGGCCAAATCATGGAAAGAAAAAGGGGACGTTCAGGCCGCACACAAGCTCGTTACCAGCCACTTGCGCCTCGTTGCCAAAATCGCAATGGGTTATCGTGGCTATGGGCTGCCGGTCGCCGATCTGATTTCCGAGGGCAATCTCGGCATGATGCACGCGGTCAAAAAATTTGAGCCGGAAAAGGGGTTTCGGCTTGCCACCTATGCGATGTGGTGGATCAAAGCGGCGATTCAGGAATATATTTTGCGGTCATGGTCGCTGGTCAAAATTGGCACGACAGCAGGCCAGAAAAAGCTGTTTTTCAACCTGCGCCGGATTAAGGGTCAGATTCAGGCGATTGATGATGGGGACCTGAAACCAGAACAGGTTACCCAGATTGCCACCCAGCTTGACGTATCCGAAGCAGAAGTCATCTCGATGAACCAGCGTATGTCAGGCAATGACCGTTCGCTGAACGTGCCGCTAAGCCGCGACGGTGAGGGCAGCGGCGAATGGCAGGACTGGCTGGAGGACGACAGCATTGATCAGGAAACCAGCTTTGCCGAACAGGAAGAATATGGCGCACGCCGCGATTTGATGGTGATGGCGATGCAAGGGCTGAACCCGCGCGAACAACGCATTCTGGAAGCCCGCAGGCTGGCAGAGCCACCGCTGACCTTAGAAGACCTGGCCACAGAATTTGACGTCAGCCGTGAGAGAGTCCGCCAGATTGAAGTGCGCGCCTTCGAAAAGCTGCAAAAAGCCGTGCGCGACAAGGCCGAAGAATTACAGCTATTGCCGTATCATAGCGAGGCTGGCTAGCCCTCAAACGGGTCTTTGACCAGAATCGTGTCATCACGCTCGGGGCTGGTTGACAGCAGCGTTACCGGCAGCTTGGTCAGCTCTTCGACACGGCGGATATATTTTACCGCATTGGCCGGCAATTCGGCCCAGCTACGCGCACCATAGGTGCTGTCTGACCAGCCGGGCATTTCCTCATAGACTGGCTTGCACGCGGCCTGTGCACCTGCATCTGACGGGAAGTAATCCATCACAGTATCGCTACCGTCAAGCTTATAGCCAACACAAATCTTTAGCGTTTCAAATCCGTCAAGCACATCCAGTTTGGTTAATGCCATGCCGCTAATGCCCGCCACATGACCGGCCTGCCGCACCATTACCGCATCGAACCAGCCACAGCGTCGCTTACGACCCGTCACGGTTCCAAATTCGCGACCCCGCTCGCCCATCCGGTCACCATCACTGCCAAAATCCTCGGTCGGGAATGGGCCACTGCCAACACGGGTTGTATAGGCTTTGGTGATCCCAAGAACAAAGCCTATATCCGTCGGGCCAGTCCCTGATCCGGTGGCCGCCTGACCAGCCACGGTATTGCTGGAGGTTACGAACGGATATGTGCCATGGTCGATATCAAGCATGACGCCTTGTGCGCCCTCAAACAGCACCCGCTTATTTGCCGCTCGCGCATCCGCAAGACAGCGCCAGCTCTGGCCGGTATAAGAGAGCAATTCATCACGCATTGTGACCAGATCGGCATTCATCTCATCGGCATCGGCAAGCGGCTGACCGGCGGCGGCGAGCCAGACATTGTGATGCGCAACAAGTGCCGCCAGCTTTTCCGACAGCACATCATCTGACGCCAGATCGCCAAGTCGAATCGCACGCCGTGCAACCTTATCTTCATAAGCCGGGCCAATACCGCGTCCGGTTGTGCCAATTTTTGCGGCCCCACGCAACGCCTCACGCGCAGCATCAACTGCCTGATGAACCGGCAGGATCAGCGCGGCAGATTCTGAAACCAGCAGGCTCGACGGGCTAATCACGGCGCCCTGATCGCGCAAAACCCCGATTTCTTTCAGCAAATGTGCCGGATCAATGACCACGCCATTGCCGATCACCGACAGCTTTCCCGGCCGCACAATACCAGATGGCAGCAATGACAATTTATATTCAACACCGTCGATAACCAGAGTGTGGCCAGCATTGTGGCCGCCCTGAAATCTGACAACAACATCGGCACGACTTGACAACCAATCGACAATCTTGCCTTTGCCTTCATCGCCCCATTGCGCACCGATAACTGCTACATTTGTCATGAAAAACCCTTTGTCCCTATGCGGAGATCGACATCAAGATCGAAACCAAGGCAGACGCCTAACCGCTGCAGTAATTGCAACAGAGGATGCGCGTCTACCGTGAAACCAGAGATCATGCCGACGGGCCGCATGAACCGCGGCAGGTTATAGCAGAGTTCACGCGACAAACGCAACGATACCTTGCCCGCTAGGCCGGTTAATTTCCGACCGGCAGCACCCGGCTAGGCCCATCAGACATGATGCCATACGACGTGACGCCAGGCAAAGCGATGCCGGAAATAGGCGTTTATTGATCCTGCGCAAAATGCAGCGCATCTGCCCGTACCACCTGATCAAGTGCACGAATTTCCGGCAACATCGTATCTGGCAACGCGCCGTCAATCTCGACCAGCGCAATTGCCTCGCCGCCGGCTTCGCGCCGGCCAAGGTGAAAGGTCGCAATGTTAACTCCATGCTTGCCGCATAGGCTGCCAAGATCACCGATAAAGCCCGGTTTATCATAGTTGCGCAGATATAAAAGGCTGGACGGAAAGTCAGACTCGACCGCAATATGCTGCACCTCAACGATACGCGGCTTGTTCCCGCCGACCAACGTTCCAGCAATCGTGCGATCACCCGCTTTGTGCGAGATCGTTACCCGAAGCAGTGTTTCGTAATCGCATTGCCGATCATGGCGTATGGTTGATACGGCAATGCCATTTGCCGATGCCACCGCCGCCGCATTCACCATATTGACCGATTCCATTGCTGGCCCCAGTAACCCAGCCAAGGTTGTCGCAACAACCGGTTCCGGATTCAGTGATGATGCCTTGCCGTCAAGCTCGATCACCACGGCGGTGACGCCATCAGATTCCACCTGCCCCAGAAATGCCCCAAGCAAGCCGCCAAGTGCCATATATGGTTTCAGGATTGGCGCTTCTTCGGCCGAGACTGATGCCATGTTTAGCGCATTTGTAACGGCACCCTTGATTAGATAATCGGACATTTGTTCGGCTACCTGAAGCGCGACTTTTTCCTGCGCCTCGGTCGTACTGGCGCCAAGATGCGGTGTTGCAATCACGTTATCAAAGCCAAACAGCACATTGTCGGCAGCAGGCTCAACCTCAAACACATCAAGAGCGGCACCGGCAACATGACCGCTGGTCAACGCCGCCGCCAACGCCAATTCATCAACCAGACCGCCGCGCGCACAATTGATAATCCGCACCCCTTTTTTCGTCTTATTTAACGCATCAGCGCTTATGATATTACGGGTCGCATCGGTTAACGGCGTGTGCAGGGTGATAAAATCAGCCCGCGCCAGCAATTCATCCAATTCTAGCTTTTCAATGCCAAGTCGTGTTGCATTTTCTGGGCTTAGATAGGGATCATAACCGATAACCCGCATTTTCAGCCCTTGCGCACGCTCGGCAACAATCGTGCCGATATTACCGCAGCCAATAAGGCCGAGTGTCTTGCCAGTAATTTCTGTCCCCATAAAGCGGGATTTTTCCCACTTGCCGGCCTTGGTAGACGCGTTTGCATCGGGGATTTGCCGCGCCAAAGCCAGCATCATAGTGATCGCGTGCTCGGCCGTTGTGACCGAATTACCATGCGGCGTATTCAGCACGATCACGCCGCGTTTGGTGGCGGCGGCAATATCGACATTATCGACCCCAATACCCGCGCGGCCAACAACCTTAAGATTTGTCCCCGCATCCAGAATTTCGGGCGTAACCTTGGTTGCAGACCGAATTGCCAGGCCATCATAATCGCCAATAATGGCTTTTAATTCGTCTGGTGTCAGACCATGTTTCACATCCACATCAATACCATGATCCTCAAAAATCTTGGTGGCATATGGGCTTAGCTTGTCGCTGATCAGTACCTTTGGCATCATCTCATCTCTTTTAGGAAAGCGCCCGCAAGAAAGGGCAAGGCTGCGCGCGGCTGATTACTATAATCTAACGCACGCAGCGGGATTAAAAATTGCGTCAACAGATTTAAGCTGCAGCCGATGCAACCTGCCGAATTTCGACATAGGCCCAATCAAGCCACGGTAACAAAGCCTCAATGTCACTTGGCTCAACGGTCGGGCCAGCCCAGATCCGCAGCCCCGGAGGCGCATCACGATAAGATGCAGCATCCATAGCAACGCCCTCGTCCTGCAAACGTTGATCAAGGCGCGCTGCAATGGCCACCTTTTCGGCGTCATCAAGGCCAACAAACCACGGATCAATGATCGACAACGTTATGCCGGTATTTGAGATCGTTGCCGGATCTTCAGCCAAAAAGCCAAAATAAGGTGTGGTCTCAACCCAAGCCTTGACCACCGCAAGGCTAGCCTCGGACCGCGCAATCAACGCTGGCAGACCGCCAATTGATTTTGCCCAGCCCAATGTATCAATCGCATCCTCGATTACCAGCATTGAGGGGGTGTTGATCGTGGAGGCAGAAAAAATACCCTCATTCAGCTTGCCTTTTGAGGTAAGCCGAAACAGCTTTGGCACAGGCCATGGCGGGGTATGTGTTTCCAACCGCTCAACCGCGCGCGGCGAAAGAATCAGCACACCATGCCCCCCTTCACCGCCAAGCGACTTCTGAAAGCTAAAGGTCACAACATCAAGCTTGTGCCACGGCAGTTCCATGGCAAAACAGGCCGACGTAGAATCAGCGATGGTCAGGCCGGCGCGATCGTCCGGTATCCAATCACCATTTGGTAGCTTGACGCCAGCGGCTGTACCGTTCCATGTGAAAATCACATCATTATTAAAATCAACTGCGCCGAGATCAGGCAGCTGCCCATAGGGCGCGACCCGGGTGATCGGATCAATTTTTAGCTGGCTGACAGCATCGGTGACCCAGTCCTTGCCAAAGGCTTCCCACGCCAAAACCTCGACGCCGCGAGCGCCAAGCAATGACCACATCGCCATTTCGACGGCACCAGTATCAGACCCGGGCACAATACCGATGCGGTAATCAACAGGCAGGCCAAGCACCTCGCGGGCGAGTTTCATTGCTTCTTTGATTTTGCTTGTTGCTGGTTTGGAGCGATGCGACCGGCTGATGCAGGCATCGTTCAGTGAGGCTGGCGACCATCCGGGGCGTTTCTTTGTCGGCCCAGATGAAAAATACGGCATGACCGGACGGGTTGCCGGCTTGGCATATGTTGTCATAACACATTCTCGCACTCAAATTTGACCATCCGTTGGGGGACGGCGACCCGTCGAAACAAGTCGCACAAAATCATGTCTCAAGTCAACATACAGTATAAAGCCGGAAGGGAAATATATTCCTATAATCTAACTTTTTGTATTCTTGTGATTTTATTTAACTTCAGCTTTGATGCGCAAAATTAAAGCTGTCATCACCTCGTTCAAAAGCTGTTCATTATTAGCCTCAACCATCACCCGGACCAATGTTTCAGTGCCAGACGGACGAACCAGAATACGACCATTGCCATTCAAACTCGCTTCGATCTTAGCTAGATCACGCTGCAGGTTTTCATCATAAAGAACCGCCGGATCAATGCCCTGCAGATTTTCCAGACGTTGCGGGCTGGGCACAAAACTATTGAACAGCGCACTGGCTTTTTTTCCGCTAGTTTTCAACAAGGTCAGCATTTGTAATGCGGTTAGCAGACCGTCACCTGACCGGGCAAAATCGGTCATTAGCACATGGCCCGACGGCTCGCCGCCGAGGTTCAGCCCCTCTTGACGCATTTTTTCCAGAATATAGCGGTCTCCAACCGCGGCGCGGCGCAACGCAATTCCGGCAGCGCCAAGCCGGGTTTCAAGGCCGCGATTACTCATCAACGTGCCAACCACCGCCGCATTGGCAAGCTTGCCACGTTCCTGCATGGCAAGCGCAAGGCAGCCAAGAATTTGATCACCATCAATGATAGCCCCGGTTTCATCAGCCATGATCAACCGGTCGGCGTCACCATCAAGGCAAATACCCGCATCCGCGCCATGCGCAACAACGGCGGTTGCCATCGTCTGCGGATGCACCGCACCACAATTCTCGTTGATATTAAAACCATCTGGCGACACTGCAAGCGGCACAATTTTAGCGCCCAGCTCATAAAGTGTGTCGGGGGCAGTGCGATAGGCCGCGCCATTGGCACAATCCACAACCAGCTTTAGTCCGTCGAGACGCGTTCGGCCGGGCAATGTAGATTTAGCAAATTCGACATAGCGACCAACCGAGTCCAGCATCCGGCGGGCACGACCAACGTCCGGTGCATCAGCAAGTTCAATAGACCCTGCCGCTAATGCCGATATCTCGGCTTCGATTTCATCATCAAGTTTGAACCCGTCTGGGCCAAACAGCTTGATACCATTGTCATGGTACGGATTGTGACTGGCAGATATCATCACGCCAAGTTCAGCCCGCAGTGAGCGCGTCAGATGCGCCACCGCCGGCGTGGGGACCGGGCCAAGCAACCGGCAATCAAGCCCGATTGAGGTAAAGCCTGCCACCATCGCTGATTCCAGCATATAGCCGGATATTCGCGTATCCTTGCCGATAACCACAATAGGGCGGGCGTTACTCGGGCGGTCATTATGATCAGCAAACCATCGCCCGGCGGCCAAAGCTAGCCTGACAACGACCTCGGCAGTCATTGGACCTGTATTAATGCGCGCCCGAACACCATCGGTGCCGAATAATTCTGCCATAATGCTTTCCTGTCATCTAGATGGTCACGTCAAAAACTACCCATGCGCCGTCTGGTCACGATAGTGTTTAGGATAGAATACCTTGACCCTATTTCACAAGCGCACAAAAACCAACCGGTAGCTAGCTGTCCGCCGCCCTTAACGCCGCCTCCACTGCCAATGCCTGTGCCGTTTCGCCAACATCATGCACCCGAATGATCTGCGCGCCTTGACGCCATGCCGCGGCTGCCAGCGCCAATGATCCGGCAAGCCGCGCATCAGCTGGCTCACCAGCAGATATTTTTGCAATTGACGATTTGCGGCTGGCACCAAAAAGCACCACAACCCCCAGCCCATGAAACAGCGACAACCAATTCACCAGCTGTAGATTATGCGCCACTGTTTTGCCAAAGCCAAAACCCGGATCAATCGCGATTGATGCTGCCGGAATCCCCGCCGCAATGGCCACCTCGATACGCAAGCGTAGGAATTCATAAATCTCGACTGGTGCAAAATCATAATATGGATCCTGCTGCATTGTTTCTGGCGTACCCTTCATATGCATCATCGCAACCGGCGCGCCGCTTTTTGCTGCCGCCTCCAATGCACCTTCGCCCTGCAGACTCTCAACATCATTTATAATCGCTGCACCGGCTGAAACAGCACGTGTCATCACCGCCGCATGGCGCGTGTCAACCGAAGTTAAGATAGCCTCACGGGAAAGGCCGGTAAGCGTCGGTAAAATTCTTGACAGTTCTTGATTGCGGCTGATCGGTTTTGCGCCCGGGCGGGTAGATTCGCCTCCAATATCAATGATCGACGCACCAGCTGCCGCCATCGCCTTGCCAGCGGCAATAGCCTTTGCCGGCAGAAGATTGACACCGCCATCAGAAAAGCTGTCGGGTGTAACATTCAGCACGCCCATCAAATGCACCCGTTCCATATCAAGACCAGCATATTGCGGGCGCGCGGCAGTGATCCGGTTAAGGGCAGTGCTGGCAAGATTACGATCATCCGCACTGGCCAGCAGCTGATCATATGACATCCGGCTGGCACAATACCCGCCATTAAAGTCAGCCATCACCACATCAAGCTGGTTAAAGCTGGCACCCCCGCCAGCAATCTGATGGTCGCCGCGCGATGTAATAATCGGGCGCAGCCATGTCGGCTGGCAAAAAGGCGGCAGCTTCAATGCCGCCTCATAGGCTAGTTTTGGGTCGGTAGTGGCGGTCATCGAACATAAATCTAGGCAGGTTCACTGCCCGGATTTTTTGCCCGGCCAGTGCCCGGAAGGCCTGTCCGTGATTTGCGCTTTGGCTTTTGGTTGATCGGCGTATCTTCGGCATCTTTACGAACCAATGTGCCGCCTTCAACGATGATTTTGATCTCGCCACCATCAAGCGTTTCATATTCAAGCAGGCCTTGCGCCAGACGTTCAAGCTCGACATCAAACGTCTTCAGAATCTTGGTCGCATCCTTATATGCCTCATCAACGATACGGCGCACTTCATCATCAATTGTCGAGGCGGTGGCATCAGCAACATTTTTTTGCTGTGAGACCGAACGACCAAGGAAAACCTCCTGCTCATCCGCGCTGTAGGCAAGAAAGCCCAATTTATCCGACATGCCCCATTCGGTGACCATGCGCCGTGCCATGTCTGTTACCATCCGAATATCAGACGATGCACCGGTGGTAACCTTGTCATTTCCAAAGATCAGTTCTTCGGCAATACGACCACCGCAAGCCACCCGCAAATCAGCGTGAATTTTGTCTCGTGCCAGTGAAATACGATCCCCTTCGGGCAGCCGCATCACCATACCAAGGGCGCGTCCCCGCGGAATAATGGTTGCTTTGTGAATTGGGTCAGACGCCGGGCAATGCAAAGCCACAACCGCGTGACCGGCCTCATGATAGGCTGTCAGGCGCTTTTCATCGTCGGTCATCACCATTGAACGGCGTTCCGAGCCCAGCATGACCTTGTCCTTGGCCTCTTCAAATTCGGCCATCGAGACCGTCCGCCGCCCCTTACGCGCCGCCAGCAGGGCCGCCTCATTAACGAGGTTGGCAAGGTCAGCACCGGAGAAACCTGGGGTTCCGCGCGCAATCACAAGCGGTTCAACACCCTCGGCAAGTGGCGTCTTTCGCATATGAACCTTCAAGATTTTCTGACGGCCCATCACATCGGGATTTGGTACCACAACCTGACGATCAAAACGGCCCGGGCGCAAGAGCGCCGGATCAAGCACGTCGGGACGGTTCGTAGCGGCAATCAGGATAACCCCTTCATTTGCCTCAAATCCATCCATTTCCACAAGCATCTGGTTCAGCGTCTGCTCGCGCTCGTCATTGCCACCGCCAAGACCGGCGCCACGATGACGCCCAACCGCATCAATTTCGTCAATAAAGATTATACAAGGAGCATTTTTCTTGCCCTGCTCGAACATATCGCGAACACGGCTGGCACCAACACCAACAAACATCTCAACGAAGTCAGAGCCCGAGATGGTGAAAAACGGTACATTAGCCTCGCCGGCAATCGCCTTGGCAAGCAGCGTCTTACCAGTACCCGGAGGGCCAACCAGCAGCACGCCTTTGGGGATTTTACCCCCAAGACGCTGAAACTTGCCCGGATCCTTGAGGAACTCCACAACCTCTTCCAGTTCGGTTTTGGCTTCATCGATACCTGCTACGTCCTCAAACGTTACCCGCCCCTGATGTTCGGTTAGCAGCTTTGCGCGGGATTTCCCAAACCCCATCGCGCCGCGCGAGCCGCCCTGCATTTGCCGCATGAAGAAAATCCAGATGCCGATAAATAGCAGCATCGGGAACCATGAAAGCAGGATCGAGAAGAAACTCGGCATACCGCTATCTTCGGGTGTCGCAAGAATACGGACATCATTTTCGTCAAGGACCTTCACCACATCGGTCGATGGCGGCATAACGGTGGTAATCACTCGCCCATTGCCTGCCTTACCGCGCAGATTACGCCCATCGATCAGCACTTCTTCGATCTGGTTTGTTTTGACTTGCGCGACAAAATCGGAGTAGGCCACCTGATCGGACGGGGCGCCTGTTGAAGGGCTTTGGAACATATTAAACAGTCCCATGAGGGCCGCGCCAAAAATAAGCCAGATAATAATATTACGTGCGAGATTATTCACTAGATTTATCCTATCTCAGGTTTAACCAATGCCAGTCTCAACCTATCAATGCACCGGCAAGAAACATTGGACGCCTTGCCAAGCCTAAAAACCGCGCCGAGGTGACAGCTGACGATTGTGTTCGACCCACCCTTCCTAATTGGGGATAAATCAAGCTGCCGTCAAGGGTTGTTAGGACAGGAATTGCCTGTCGGGCGCGATATGGCATTGAACGCCATGACAAAGGCAGCCTTTCACCCGTAAAACACCGATCTGAACCAGCCAAAACGTTCGAATCAGCAAGCGCCTTAACCACTCCAGCCTGTTCACTTTGAATCAGCCAACAGCCGGCAAAAACCACCTCCTCACCCGCTTTAATTGATAACTCAAGCCGATTGCGACCAGTTTCGCGAAACAGGCGATACTCCGTCACTGGATGATCTGGGCGGACGGGCTGATCTGAGCGGGCTAATTGGTCTGTTTTAGCTGGTTTCACCGGACTAAAGTGACAGCCGCCAATGGTTGCTGAGAGGCCGTCCTTGCAGCGATCATACAAACGATCCAAAGCGCTGGAAGATGGGCCATAGGCAGCACCACCAATCGCCATTACCAGCCGGCGCATGACCAGCCGCCAGATAGGTCGCGGTAGATCAGCAAGGGCAGCCATCGTGGTTGTCGCATATCCAGCCTCATGCCAGCCAACAGCGCCTGCATAAATGTGTTCAGCTGCCGCCTCGACAGTCATCATCAACCGGGCCGCTGCATCACCAAGTCGGCGCAGATGCTGTGATGAAACTCCGCCTGATACGGTCTGCTGGTCAATATTAGCCAGAAATCGGCGTGTGCGGACACGCTCAAAGACAGCGTTTTCATTGCTGGGATCAGTCTCAAAATCACAATCCAGCAGACGGCAAATTGTGACAAGCTGAGCAGACGTCCAATCAAGAACAGGCCGACCGATTGTCACGTCATGCTGTATCCGGCAGGCTGGAATTCCCGCAAGACCGGCAAGACCAGAGCCCTTTAACAGACGCATTGCCACAGTTTCAGCCTGATCACCCGCATGATGCGCGAATAAAAGGGCTGACTGCCGCTGCCGCGCCGCTGAAAGCAATAGATTATGCCGGTTGATACGCGCCCATTCCTGAACGCCGGACGCCGGGCGCCGCGCGGTAATCGGGATGATATCGGCAGAAATCTGATAGCGCAGCAGCCGCGCCTGAACACGACGTGCCTCCGCACCGGCGTCATTGCGAAGCTGATGGTTGATTATAACCGCATGATGCGGCTTTCCCACCGCCGCCGCATAACGCCCGACAAGAAAGGCCAGCGCGGTGCTATCGGGCCCGCCCGATACCGCCGTTACATAACCATTGCAACGGTCGAGCCCCAGCTGCGCCATCCCCACAGCAAAGCTATCGTCATAGACACTGAGTTGACTAGCTTTTACACTTTGCAGCATTACGAAGGGCGGCAAGCTTGGTCATGAATGACTTCGGTGGTGCATCCAGCAGCTTTGGCAGGGACTCATAAATTTCACAAGCCTGTTCCGGTGGCGCAAAATTCGACACTGACTCGGCGATCCACATTGTCGTATCTACAAGCCGAGCATCGGCCGGATAGGCCGTGTTAAACTCGGAAAAGGTCATTGCCGCCTTTTCATATTCACCGCGCATGAACTGAACTCGACCTAACCAGAATGTGGCGTCAGCCTCGCGCTCATGCCCCTTGTTAAATATGCGGAATTCGGCAAACGCCAACTCTGCTGTTTCAAGATCATTTTGTAACGCCCGCCCGAGGGCAAACCGGTATTGTTCTTCTGGGCTGACCGCAGGCAGGACTTCAGGTTGTGCTGGCTCAACCGGCTGCGCTGCGGCGACCGCTTCTGCCCCGGCATTCTTGGCGTCAGCGCCCGTGGTTAGCGGCATTGCATCACCGCCGGACGATACCTGATCAGCTGTCGCCCCCGGCGCTTTGGCAACCACACCCTCGGACTGGCCATTATTACTCAGCGTTTCAAGCTCACGGTTCAGCGCGCCCTCCTCGACCGACCATTTCATCACACCACCATTGCTCTCGCGGGTTATTTGAACATTCGCCGGCGCATCTGCAGCCATTGTTTCCCGCTGGGCAGCAGCTGAGGCAAGGTCACTGCCACCAAGCGAAATAAGCGTTTGCACACGCTTTTCCAGACGAAGCAAGCGAAACTCGGTATCTGAGGTAATCTCTAATGTCCGCTCCATCCGGCGGCCTGTCGTTGCCAATTTATCACTCAGCCGTTCCATCTCGTTGCGAAGCGCATTCAAATCGGCTACTTGCGCCGTTCCGGCCTGCGCAGAGCTTGAACCAAGCTGTTCAAGCTTCATTTTGATCTCGCGAAGATCCTTTTCCACCACCCCGCGAATTTCCTTCAAACCCTGTTCGAGAATGTCCATGCGTTGCTGGTGACGCGTTAACAGCGCGCTGGTGTTTGGTGAGGCCGCACCATCACTAACAATGCTCTGCGCCACAGCATTCCCCGGCAGCATCAAACTCGTCACCACCAAAAAGACTATCCGTTTGTTCATGAAGCCTGTTCCCAACGCTAACGATCAAGGTGGATGATCACAATCACCCTTCGTTCTAACAATAAATATGGTTTTAGGCAGAAATTAGGCAAAAAAAGAGGAGCCGTTGCTCCTCTTCGTCATTGATCGCGACCAGTTTAGTTAAGAACCGTTGCAGCGCGGCGATTTTTTGCCCAGACTTCTTCGTTAGAGCCCGCAACTGACGGGCGCTCTTTGCCGTAAGAAACGGTGCGGATGCGCGCCGCATCCAAACCTTTTGCCAGCAGATAATCCCGCACAGAAACTGCACGACGGTCCCCAAGCGCAAGGTTGTATTCACGCGTTCCGCGCTCATCAGCGTGCCCTTCGATGATCACCACCACTGTCGGGTTTACATTTAGAAATGCGGCTTGGCGGTCGAGTGTGGCCTGCGCTTCACCATCAAGCTCAGAACTATCAAAACCAAAGTAAACAGTGTTACCCACTTGCGCCAGCTTTTCAGCGTCACTCATTTGGGTTGCGACAGTTGAACCGCTGGTCGACGATGCGGTACTAGCTGTTGAGCTGCTTGTTGCACTGCCTGTTGCGCTGCCTGTTGCACTGCCTGAGGAGCTACCGGAAGCACTATCTCCCGAGACGTTGGATGCTGTTTCACAAGCAGCAAAGAGAAAAGCTACCGCGAAAAGAGCGAGGAGTCGTTGAAACATCTATATGCTCCTTATTTGGTTGTCCGGCATACCGGATGGTTTTTCTTCCACGTAATCAGGTGACCAAATACACAACGCATCATCATTATGTCGCAGACACACCCATCGACCAGCCAAAACTGGTCTGAAATATAATTCCTGCATAGCCCAAAACCCAAAGAAATGAAACCCAAAAGTTCGTCTACAAGCACTGAAAAAAGAATTTTTTAGCAGGGCTAACTTCAATCCCCTCTCGCTAATGCCCAATAAAGCCATTAGTCACCTGTCAGGCGCGCCCGCATGGTGTTTTCTGACTTGGGCGTATGAAAACCCCGGATCTGCCGGTGATCCATGCGTCTCGGCCAATGGCGCTGCGGCCATTAACATGCGACAGTATTTAGCGCAATACGGGTGACCATGCCGGATCAGACGCATCCGACGGCGTAATAATCCGTTTTTCGTTGAAACCGGTAATATCGATTCGGTAAACATGAGTATCACCACCGCTGCCATCAGTTTCAAAAGGCTTCTGTTTAAAATACATTAACACGCGGCCATTTGGTGCCCATGTCGGTCCTTCAACAAGAAACCCGCTGGCAAGCAGCCGCTCACCGCTGCCATCAACATTCATCACCCCAATATAAAACTGGCCGTTGGCCATTTTGGTAAAGGCGATGATATCACCACGCGGCGACCAGACCGGCGTTGCGTAACGCCCCTGATTGAAGCTGATTCGCCGCACATTAGACCCGTCGGCGTTCATAACATATAGCTGCTGGCTACCGCCACGGTCCGAGTTAAAGACAATCTGCTTGCCATCTGGTGAATAGGATGGCGATGTATCAATCGAGGCTGACTGGGTCAGGCGGTTGATCGCCTGCGTACGCATATCCATTTCGTAAATGTCGGTCATGCCATTTTGCGCAAGGCTCATGATCAGCTTATCGCCGGACGGGGCAAAACGTGGCGCGAAGGTCATGCCCGGAAACGACCCGAGCCGTTCGGTTCGTCCGGTAGCAATCTCGAACAGATAAACATTTGGCTCATCGTTGAAATAGTTTAGATACGCAATCTCATTCGCTGTTGGCGAAAAGCGCGGGGTGAGAACCAAATCGGCACCAGTGGTCAGATATTGATGATTATGTCCATCCTGATCCATGATTGCCAACCGTTTCAGACGGCGGCTTTGCGAGCCCGATTCAGCGACATAAACAACGCGTGTGTCAAAATAACCGGTATCGCCGGTAAATTCTTCATAGACAAAATCGGCAATCTGATGCGAGATGCGCCGGATCGCTGTCTGATCGGCATTGCCGCCACCGCCGGTGATATTACGCTGAATCACCACGTCCCACAGGACAAATTCAACCTGCAACATCCCCGAACCGTCAATATAGGCCGACCCAACAAGCAGGCCCTTGACGCCCAATGGGGTCCAATTATTGAAATTAGGCCGGATCGACGGTGCTTTTGGAGGCTCGACAAAGGCGGCGCTATCAACCGGTGCAAACAGGCCGGAGCTCGCCAGATCTTCTGAGATAATCTGCGCAATCTGCTTTCCAATTTCGGTGACCTTGCCGTCCGGACCGGTAAAATTAGCAATCGCAATCGGCGTTGGCACTACCTGACCTTCAGTAATATCAATGCGAAGCTGCGCATGGGCAAGATTACTGAACAGGCCCAAACAAGTTAACAACAGAGCTATCAGTCGAAAAAACCTCATCATTTTCATCCTAACCCCATTTATTTTTTCGTCTTCAAGTATCATGATGTCGCGATTTCTGTTTTTATCGTTACCGGGTCAGGAATTTTGGATCGAACCCGAAAATAAAGCTTTTCCATTGTTCGTACTTGTCTAATGGCACTGGTAGCGGCGAACATTTAAACATTGTGCGAATGGCCTCGTCCGCCGCAACCCGGAATGTCCGGTCGACGGCAAGCCGCATTTTATTGTCCACCTCGGCGGTCAAAACCATTCCACCTCTATCTAACGTGACAATTATGTCAACATTTAGCATGTTTGCCCCTGCTGTACCAATTGGCGGCGACCAGCATGATGACACATGCTGGCGGATCCGATCAATATCAGACAGGCCAAGCGGTCCAACCGCCTGCTTTGCAGGTGCGCGGATCGCACTGCCAGCCGCCGATGTCAGGCTCGAGGTTAATTTCTCGGCCGCATCTTTACGCTCTTGCTGACGCCGCTTCTTTTCAGCCTCTTCAGCGACAGCCCTTGCCTTGGCAAGATTTTGCATCACCCCACTTAACGCATCCTGACGCTCTTTGTCTAAAGCCTTTTTGCGTGCCAGCTTATTGATGCGTGTCGGCGGTGATTGAGGCACTGGAACCGGCGCCTGTTGTGCCGCCACCTGCTTTGGCTTGGATTTTGGCGGGTCTGGCGGTTGTTTAATTTCCGGCTTTGGCTTTGGCTTTGGCGCGACTTTTTGCGGCAGGGTCTCAGCTTTCAGATCAGGTGCCTTTGGCACTGGCTTTGGTGGCACTAGCTTTGGGGGTGCTGGCGGCTTGGCGCGCGGCGGGGCCGGCGGCGGTGGCGGTGGTGGCTTTTTGGGTGCAGCTGCTTTTTGTTCCTGTTTTGCTGTACTTGGCTTTTCGCCCTGATCCAGATTTGTCGTTGGCACGGATTGCACCATTTCCATCACGACCAAGGGCTGCTGATCGGGCAGATCACGCTTGATTGACGGAAGGCCAATCCACGCCAGCACCACAACACCGGCATGCAGCCCAACCGAAATCAACAGCGAACGACGATCCATTTCTAGCGTTCCACGCGCATCTGCATCAGCAAGCCATTATTTTGCTTCGGGAAGCTTGGCCACCAAGGCAACCTTTTCAAATCCGGCCGCCTGTATCCGCCCCATAACGCCAAGCACCTCGCCATAAGTCACCGCCCTGTCGCCGCGAACAAAAATACGGACATCGGGATTGGCGTTGGATATTGCCTTTAGGCGCGGGATCAACACCTCAGCCTCAACCGCGGTTTCCTGCAAATAGAGTCTGCCGTCAGATTTTATCGAAACCACCAAAGGTGCTGCGTCGGCATTGATCGCTCCAGCTTTGGTTTTTGGCAAATCAACCTCAACCCCAACGGTTAAAAGTGGTGCCGTCACCATAAACACGATTAATAGCACCAGCATCACATCGACAAACGGGGTGACGTTAATCTCGCCCATTGGGCGGTGCCGTCTGCCACTGGTCGAACGTTTAATTCCCGCACCCATTATTTACCGCCTTCATCAAGCTGGCGCGCCAACAGCGTGCTGAATTCCTGCGCGAATGTTTCCAGCCTCGCACCGAACCGTTCCAGATCGCCGGCAAATTTATTATAGGCAATCACCGCCGGAATTGCCGCCGCCAGACCCAGCGCCGTAGCGAATAACGCCTCGGCAATGCCCGGCGCAACAACGGCAAGGCTGGTATTTTTGGACTCGGCAATTGACTGGAACGAACTCATGATCCCCCAGACTGTCCCGAGCAACCCAACAAAGGGTGATACCGAGCCGATTGAGGCAAGAAAATTCATCCCCCGTTCCATCCGTTCCATCTCGCGGGTGATGGTAAAGGTCATTGAGCGGTCAATCCGGCTAACCAGTGAAGCCCGCAGATCAGCCCGAGCCGAGTCTGCAAGCCCGCGCGCAGTTGCCCGGCGCCATTCGCGCATCGCCGCTACAAACACGATTGACATCGCATCGCGGGGGTTTGCGCCGGTATCATCATAGAGCTTGTCTAACGAGCCGCCGGACCAGAACGCATCTTCAAAAGCCTGTGCCAACCGGCGCTCGCGCCGAATGATGGTGATTTTTTCAACCACAATGGCCCAACACCATACTGATGCCAGAACCAGCAGCAACATAACCAGTTTGACAAAAGGATCCGCCGCCCAGAACAGGCCCATAATGGTGAGGTCTGTACTTGAATGGGTTACCGTCATTTCCACAGAATTCATTTATTTACCCTTTGTTCTCGCCTTAACAGCATTCAACTTTTCACCCACATAACCGTTGCCTGTTATCAGCCCGGTTTTGCCAGACCGGAGAATTTGGCTTTCACCGCCGCCGGAAGTCGGCAGATTTTTGATTTCGCCGGATGCAATCCCGCCCCACGCGAGAAAGTAACCAGCACTATGTCTACGACAAGTCGGGCAAGAATATGGCGATTTTCACGATTTATGATTTTTTGATGCAATTTCAATGATGCGCCGCCAAGCCGCGATAAACTGCTTTCGACCTCAAGCACGTCACCAAGTCGAGCTGGTAGCTGGAAATCAATCTCAATCCGGCGCACTACAAAGCCCATCTCGTCAGTGGCTAGCATCGTCACCTGATCAATCCCGAGACAGCGCAGCCATGCCGAACGCGCGCGCTCGGCAAAGGCCAGATATTGTGCATGATAGACAATCGCACCAGCGTCGGTGTCTTCATATTGAACCCGCAGCCAATAGCAGTGATAGCCTTGATCAAGGTCGCCATCCAGAATGAAATCTGGATTGACCTCGGCGCGCAGTTTACCAACTATACCCGGCTGGAAATTTTGCCGCTTGTCTGTCATCATATCCTATTCGATATCCGCGTCATCACGGGCGATCTGGGTCAGCAGATCAAGCTGTTTAGTCGCCGCAGCAGGTGGCGTCATGCCAAGATAAGCCCACCCTGCAACCGACAGACAGCGTCCGCGCGGCGTTCGCATCAACAGGCCGGTTTGCATCAAATAAGGTTCAATCACCTCTTCAAGAACATCACGCTGTTCGGACAGTACTGCTGCCAAAGTCTCAACCCCAACCGGCCCGCCAGCGTAGGATTCCGCCAAGCAAGAGAGATAACGCCTGTCCATCTGATCAAGGCCGCTGGCATCAACCTCAAGCCGGTGCAAGGCCGCGTCCGCCACTGCCGCCGTTACTGTTCCTGCCGCCTCAACCGCCGCAATATCACGCACCCGCCGCAATAGCCGACCAGCCACCCGCGGCGTACCCCGGGCCCGTCCGGCAATCTCGGCAGCGCCATCTGCAGCAAGATCAAGCCCCAGCTTTGCCGCCTGTTTAGTCAGGATCAGCGACAATTCATCGGCGTTATAGAACTGCATCCGCATCTGAATGCCGAACCGGTCACGAAGCGGCGTTGTCAACAACCCCGAACGCGTGGTCGCGCCAACCAGCGTAAAGGGCGGCAAATCAATCCGCACCGACCGCGCCGATGGTCCCTCACCAATAATCAGATCAAGCTGAAAATCCTCCATCGCGGGATAAAGAACCTCTTCGACCGCCGGTGCGAGACGATGAATTTCATCAATGAACAAAACGTCGCGCGGGCGTAAATTAGTCAACAGCGCAGCAAGGTCACCGGCGCGCGCAATCACCGGCCCTGATGTCGCCCGAAACCCAACCCCCAGTTCAGCTGCGATAATCTGTGCCAATGTTGTCTTGCCAAGACCGGGCGGTCCATGCAGCAAACCATGGTCCATCGCATCACCGCGATCACGCGCCGCATGGATAAAGGTTTCCAGATTACGCCGCCCATTACCCTGCCCGATAAATTCGGCAAGCGAGGTTGGACGCAGCGCATTATCATGACGATCCTGATTTTCTGCACCAACTAGGCGACTAGCATCATCCGGTCGGGTCATGTTCCCATCTCCCGCAGCGCCGCCGCAATCACATCTGAAAGATTATCACTGGCTGTTGCCGCCTGCACCCGCATGACCGCGCCATGCGCCTCAGCGCGTCCATAGCCAAGATTGACCAGGGCCGAAACCGCATCCATAAACAGGCCCGATTGCGCCCCGCCAGCACCAGACCCGCCAGCACCAGAACCTCCGACGCCAGCTGCATCACCAATCGCCAAAGCACCACCAAGACTGGATATTTTCCCAATTTTTTCGCCAAGTTCATTAACCACACGCTGGGCAATTTTTGGCCCCACACCATCGGCACGCGCCACCATAGCCTTGTCGCCAGCGATAATAGCACTGGTCAGATCAGCTGGCGCCAGAACCGACAAAATCGCCATCGCTGCTTTTGCGCCAACGCCCTGAACGGTAATGAGCAGCCGGAATGCGTCACGCTCGGCAAGATCCAGAAACCCGAACAGAGTCATACTGTCTTCACGCACCTGCATTTCGGTCAATAGAGTGACCTCACCTGACAGGCCGGCAATCTGGCCTTGCGTTCGGCCAGAAACATGAACCGCATAGCCAACCCCCTGAACATCAAGAACCGCCTGCTCGTCGCCGCTACGCACTATGGTACCGCGCAATTGCGCAATCATCTCTTGCCCCCGTTGTTGACACCATCTCGGGCAAGCGCCGCAGCAATCGCCATTGACAGGCCGTGTGCCACTTGTCCCTTGGCTAATCCTACCCCGACTGGTGCGACTGTGCCAGCATCATTACTTGCCGCAATCGCAATTGCCAGCGCGTCGGCAGCATCGGCGTTCTGTGCTGTCACCGCCAGTAATCGTCCGACCATTTCCTGAATTTGTTTTTTATCTGCAGCCCCTGTGCCGGCAACGGCTTTTTTAACAGCGCGGGCCGAAACCTCGCCAACAGCAAGGCCATGGACGCCACACGCCAGCAAACCAACCCCGCGCGCCATCCCTAGGCGTAACGCCGATCCGGCTGACTTTGCCACAAAAATCTGCTCAATCGCTGCCTGATCCGGGTTCTGCTGGCTAATCACATCACATAGCCCGTCATAAATAATCTTTAGGCGCGCGGCATCGGCAAGGGCCGGTTTCGGCTGGATGGCGCCATTGGCAATGTGCTGCAACCGCCCACCATCAACCGCAACAACGCCCCAGCCAGTAGACCTTAATCCAGGGTCAATGCCGAGGATCCGCATCATCTGCTCTGCCTAGGTAAGCTTGGCAATGACATCGTCCGGGATATCAAAATTTGATGACACATTCTGCACATCGTCATTATCGTCCAGCGCATCCAGTAGCTTTAGCAAAGTTGCAGCCTGCGCCTCGTCAACGACGATGAGATTTTGCGGCTTCCAGGTAAGGCCTGATTCCTCCGGAGCACCAAAGGTGGTCTCCAGCGCCTCGCGCACAGCGTTGAAATCATCCGGCGCGCAGATCACCTCATGACTGCCGTCATCAGATTCAACATTATCCGCACCAGCTTCAAGAACCGCCTCAAACATCGTGTCGGCATCGGCTACATCAGCCGGATAGATAATCTGCCCAACACGATCAAACATAAAGCTGACCGATCCAGTTTCACCCAGCGAACCGCCGAATTTACTGAAGGCAGCGCGCACTTCTGATGCGGTACGGTTACGGTTATCGGTCATCGCATCGACGATCAGTGCCGTGCCGCCCGGGCCATAGCCCTCATAGCGGATTTCATCATAGTTCTCGCCCTCACCACCCTCGGCACGTTTCAACACACGCTCGATGTTGTCTTTCGGCATATTGGCAGCGCGCGCCGCCGCAAGTGCCGAGCGCAACCGCGGGTTAGAATCAGGATCGGCACTGCTGCGTGCGGCAACAGTCAGTTCTTTAATCAACCGCCCGAAAACTTTTGCCCGTTTTTTGTCCTGAGCCCCTTTGCGGTGCATGATATTTTTGAATTTGGAATGGCCTGCCATGATCTCTTGGTGCTTTATCTGCTGTGATAAGTGTTCTGGGCGTAGCGCAACGGCGACATTCGACCCGAGAAGGGTATAGCAGATCAAATCTTTTGGAGCCAGCCTTGCGGCTCATTTTTCATTATGACAACTGATTTTTCGCGCAGATGTAATGCCATGCCAGACTGGGTTTATCGCCATGGCTCTCACTGCTGGGTTACCCGGCGGCCAAAACCCCACCACGGCGCAACGGGTAGATAGCACTGGCAAGCCCACTCTCGCCGGTCTCAACAATCACCCCGCAAAGCGTAACCGGCCCCAGCGCAACCGAAAGCCGACTGCTGCCGCGACCGATAAACCGCTCAGTTGCCGAGGCCTTATCCATGCCGATCACGCTGTCATAATCGCCACACATGCCGGCATCAGTCTGATAGGCGGTGCCACCGACGAGAATGCGATGATCGGCGGTTGGCACGTGGGTATGGGTACCCACGACGAGCGATGCTCGCCCATCGGCATAATGCCCGAGGGCCATCTTCTCCGAAGTTGCCTCGCCATGCACATCAATCAGAATAAAATCGGCGTCACGGCCCAGCTTGTTGCGAACCAGCACATCGTTCAATGCGGCAAACACCGGGTCATTCGGTGCCATAAAGAGATTGGTCATCAAATTTGCCGCGACTAGGCTCTGGCCGTTTGCGTTTGTGACCTTTGCAATGCCATTACCCGTCGTGCCCTCGGCCATGTTCAGCGGCCGCAACAGGCGTGGCTCATCAGCAATATAATCGATGATCTCTTTCTTATCCCAGACATGATTGCCAGTGGTCAGCACATCCGCGCCAGCCGCAAATAATGCCTCGCAGATTTTTGGCGTAATGCCAAAACCACCAGCCGCGTTCTCACAATTCACCACAATGAAATCGAGCCCGAGCTCGTCACGGAGGCTGGGCAATTTCTCGATCACCTCATTGCGCGCCGTCCGGCCAACAATATCTCCCAAAAACAACACGCGCATTCTGGTTTTTCCTCGATAATTTAAATAGCATAAACTACGAATATCATTCGGCCATTAATCCGCCAGTTTCATGCGGCACCAGCTGCAACAGGCCCGACGGCGTCAGCACCGCATCCAGCGGCATGTCATAGGGGCCAACTGGTATTCTGTCCAGCCTTTGCCCCTCAAAGGCGATCCCTATCACCGTTAGCTGATGCCCGGCACCACGCAAAACCGCGATCGTGCGATCATAAAACCCGCCCCCATAACCCAGCCGCCATCCTGCCTGATCATAGGCCAGCATCGGCGCCAGAATCACATCTGGCCGGCACAGCTCACAATCTGACGGCGGCTGTTTTGTGCCATAGGCGCCATCATCCAGACGACCGCTCACGGCCCAACGATGAAACCGCAAAGGCTGACCCTCGGCCGGTGTAATAGGCAGCGATGTCGCACAACCAAGATCGCCAAGACGCCGCAGCAGGTCAAGCGGCGATAATTCGCTGCGGATCGGGAAATACGCGGCATAGATACCGCGGCCAAAACGGTTTATCAGTGCTTCAGAATGATCAGCTAGCGCACTCGCCGCATCGGGATGAGCCGCGGCCAGTTTTGCCCGCTGCGCGGCTGCCAGTTTCCGAAAAGCGGCTTTCGATGCGGCCGGATCTTCGCGGCAAAAACCAGATGAAGGAAGTGACATTTAAGCCCCTTGGAAACTCCAGAAGAAAGCGGCGAGAACCACTCGTAACCGTCAGTGTATTCATCCTCTGTGACCTGCTTTGCAGGTGGGTGCCGCATAACCAAACCACGGCTCGGCCAGAGGCAGCTCCCGAGAGAAAATTTATGGCCCCAGGGATCGAAAAACCAAACGCGAAAAAGCAGTCGTCGCCTAACAGTTCATTTAGAGTTTTGTCGCGTCAGATGCAAGCTTTGATGTTAGCTGAGTAATTCGCTGTGCCGCCTCTTCCAATGCGGCGGCAGCACGATCCTCACTTTCGCTGCTAGCCGGTGCTGGTGATTGTTGATCACCTGCAGGTGCGGCCGGCGCATCATTCGCCGATGCTGATGCACTGGCCCGATCGGCCAGAATAAGCGCCACCATTGCCAGCAACCGCGCCTCCCCAATCTGGCCAACAGCACCGATTAGTGACTGCATAATCGATTCGACCTCAGCCCCCAGATTGGCGACATGATCTTCCTCGCCTGCCCCACAGCCAATCTGGTAGGGGTGTCCATTTAACCGGATGGTGACCACTGACTGGCTCATTCACTAGCGCCTTTCCAGGTGGCCTCAGCTGCGGTATTTTGGCCGTCATTATTTTGCTGGGGGTCGTTTTGGGCCGCATCAATTGCGGCAACAATTGCGATGGCTGCTCCAAGCTTGGCCTCGATTTGACTTACCTCATCCACCAGCCCAGAGAGGTCTTTTGTCGGCGCACTGCCAACAGGTGATAAAGCAGGTGGTGCGGCTTTGAGTGCCGATTCCAATGATGCAAGCGCATCGCTAAGTTGTTTTTCAGCATTTTGTAAACGCGTCATTCGCCGTCTAATCTCTCTTGCTACCGCTAACGCTCCTGACAAATTAGTCTCGCCAAGGCCGTCAGAGGGCGTGCTACTAGACCGTTTTTTTCTCTTGAACGTAATATGTTATAAGATGAACGTTGCCTGATTCAAGAATCGAAATAAAGTGCAAAATACAACTTGACGAAGAAAGATGGTCATTGCGCCTGTGGCAATCTTGGCGTTGGTGCATTGACGAACGCGCCCAACAAGGGCAAATTGCGGCTCACCATTTCCCTCGTGACTGGGCTGCAGACCGGCGCGTTCACGGTGACATTCAAAACAGCTATCTGTGGAGGCTAGGATGCCGAATTCGTCTCAACGTCAAACTATGGCAAATGCGATTCGGGCGCTGGCTATGGACGCTGTTCAGGCCGCGAATTCTGGGCATCCGGGTATGCCGATGGGTATGGCTGATGCGGCGACCGCACTATTCTGTGACCATATGAAGTTTGATGCTGCCAGCCCTGACTGGCCGGATCGTGACCGTTTTGTTCTGTCTGCGGGTCATGGCTCAATGCTGATCTACGCGCTGTTGCACCTTACTGGATATCAAGACATGACCATCGAGGAAATTCGCAATTTCCGCCAGCTTGGCGCGCGCACTGCAGGGCATCCGGAATTTGGTCATGCTGACGGTATTGAAACCACCACTGGCCCACTTGGTCAGGGCATTGCCAACGCGGTTGGGATGGCGATGGCCGAACGGCATCTGGCGGCGCGCTATGGGGATGATCTGGTTGATCATCACACCTATGTGATCGCAGGTGACGGTTGCCTTATGGAAGGCGTTAGCCATGAAGCCGCATCGATGGCAGGCCATATGAAGCTGGGCCGGCTTATCGTGCTGTTTGATGATAACAGCATCTCAATTGACGGCAGCACTGACCTTACCACATCTGACGATACGGTTAGCCGTTTCGAGGCCTACGGCTGGCAGGTATTAGGCTGTGATGGGCATGATATGGATGCCGTGTCTGCCGCGATCAGCGCCGCCAAGGGCGACGACCGGCCAAGCCTGATCTGTTGCAAAACCATTATTGGTCTTGGCGCGCCGAACAAGCAGGGTACATCCGGGGTGCATGGCGCACCGCTTGGCGATGCCGAAATTGCGCTTGCACGCGAAAATTTGGGCTGGACGCATCCTGCCTTTGAAATTCCGGCCGATATTCTGGGCGCATGGCGGTCGGTTGGTGCGACTGGTGCAAGCGCCCGCAAGGCCTGGCAAGATCGTCATGCTGCAAGCCAGCATCGCGCCGCCTTTGACGCCGCCATGAAGAATGATTTTGACCAGCCGGTTGCCGCTGCTGTTCTCGCATGGAAAGAAGCGCTCGCCAGCACGCCGCAAAAACTGGCAACCCGCGTTGCCAGCCAGAAAGCCATCGAAGCAATTTTACCGGTTTGCCCCACACTATTTGGCGGATCGGCCGATCTGACCGGATCAAACAATACCCGGGTCGCTGCTCACAGCATTTTTGATCACGAAAATTATGCCGGCACCTACATTCATTACGGCGTTCGCGAACATGGGATGGCCGCCGCGATGAACGGCATCGCGCTGCATGGTGGGGCGACCCCCTACGGTGGCACATTCATGGTATTTGCCGATTACTGCCGCCCCTCCATTCGCCTGTCGGCGCTCATGGGCCAGCGCGTTATCTATGTGATGACGCATGATTCGATCGGGCTTGGCGAGGATGGGCCAACGCATCAGCCGGTTGAGCACCTGGCAGCTTTGCGTGCAATCCCGAACTTGCTGACATTCCGCCCGGGCGATGCAGTAGAGACTGCCGAGGCTTGGCAAACCGCACTTGAAGCCAAAACAACCCCATCGATTCTGGCGCTTAGCCGGCAAGGGCTTGCCCAGTTCCGCAGCGGCGATATGACTGAAAATAAAACCGCCAAGGGCGGCTATATTGCAGTAGATTGCGATGGCCCCCGCCAGATCACCTTGATAGCATCAGGATCAGAGGTAGGCATTGTCATAGCGGCGCAGAAGACGCTGGCCGAGCGCGGCATCCAAGCGGCTGTTGTGTCAATGCCCTGCCTTGATTTGTTTGCGATGCAAGATGCGCGCTACCGGAGCGACGTTTTAGGCACTGCGCCGAGAATTGCAGTTGAGGCCGGACTGCGGCAGAGCTGGGACTGGTTGCTGAGGGACAATGACAGCTTTATCGGCATGCGCGGATTTGGCGCCTCCGCCCCTATTGACGATCTCTACACTCATTTCGGCATTACTGCTGCGGCAGTTGTTGCCGCGGCAACGAGCCAGATCGCCTAGGCAAAGCCAGGATCTCCGTTACCCCGGATATCATCACTTACATCATGGCCATTTCATTAAGGGCCAACAACACTGGACACTCAGACTTAGACATCAAGGAGACATTTTCGTGACATTACGATTGGCAATCAGCGGGTTTGGTCGGATCGGCCGGATGACACTTCGTGCGG
The DNA here is from genome assembly GCA_016778895.1 of Candidatus Puniceispirillum sp. GTDB lineage: Bacteria > Pseudomonadota > Alphaproteobacteria > Puniceispirillales > Puniceispirillaceae > UBA3439. Next base: position 77,190 of record JADHOR010000003.1, on the reverse strand, counting down.
TTCAGGAGATGAAGCGTAGTGATATGGAGGTTGTGCTGATCAACAGCCCCGGACCAGTTGAAACATCGGCGCATCTGTATGAATTTGACTCCGTTCATGGTCGTGCAACCGGCAACATTAACCATGGTGATGACTGGATGGATGTTGGCGGCGGTAAAATTCACATGAGCCGGGAACGTGATCCGGCCAATATCCCACATGCACAGCTTGGCGTTGATATCGTTCTGGAATGTTCGGGCAAATTCAACAATCGTGACGCATCGGCCGCACATCTCGCCGCCGGTGCGAAAAAGGTGCTAGTGTCTGCACCGTGTAAAAATGCCGACCAGACAATTGTGTTCGGGGTGAATGACAATCTGCTGACCGCGGCGGCCGACATTGTATCAAACGCATCATGCACCACCAACTGCCTTGCCCCGGTTGCCAAGGTTCTGGCCGACAGCGTTGGCATTGAGGCTGGCTATATGACAACCATTCACGCCTATACAGGCGATCAGCCAACGCTGGACTCAAGCCACAAGGATTTGCGTCGCGCCCGTGCTGCGGCCATGTCGATGATCCCAACATCAACCGGAGCCACCAAGGCAGTTGGCGAGGTGTTGCCACAATTACAGGGCAAGATGACCGGATCGGCCATTCGGGTACCGACTGCGAATGTATCAGTCGTCGATCTTGTCGTGACAACAAGCCGCGATACATCAGTCGACGAGATCAACCAGCTATTGACTGCGGCGGCAAACGGGCCGATGAAAGGCGTTCTTGGCGTTAATAAGCGTCCGCTTGTTTCAATTGATTTTAACCATGACCCGCATTCTTCAGTTGCCGACCTGACCCAAACAAGCGTATTGAACAAACGTTTGGTGCGGGTGTTGGCATGGTATGATAATGAGTGGGGCTTTTCCTGTCGGATGCTGGACAATGCTGCCGCCATCGGCAAATTTATTTGAGCATAAGGGCCTGACCTGCGACTGACAGTAAAATCTGGTAATAAGATCTGGTCGAGAGAGTTCAGACAGTCCAGAAGGTCAAGAGAGTCCAGAGGTTCGCTACGGTAGAGAAGGTTTAGCAATGAAACTAAATGGAAACGCCGTCAAACCCGGCAATGTAATCGAACATAATGGTCGCCTGTGGACTGCAGTGAAGGTTGCCCATGTCAAGCCCGGCAAAGGTGGTGCATTTGCCCAGATTGAGCTGCGTGACATCCGGGATGGTACCAAGCTCAATGAGCGGTTCCGGTCATCAGAAACGGTTGAGCGGGTGATCCTCGACGAGGCTGAATGCACCTTTCTTTATGATGAAGGCAACCATCTGGTGTTTATGCATTCCGAAACCTTTGAACAGATTAGCATCGACAAGGATATGGTTGGTGATCGCGCCGCCTATTTGCAAGATGGCATGATTGTCACCATGTCCAGCCATGAAGGCGATCCGATTTCTGTCGAGCTTCCAGATACTGTTATTATGGAAGTTGTCGAGGCTGATGCCGTGGTCAAGGGACAGACCGCATCATCGTCCTACAAGCCTGCAGTGCTAGAAAATGGTGAACGGGTGATGGTACCACCCCATATTGAAACGGGAACCCGCATTGTTGTGCGCCCCGAAGATGCAAGCTATGTAGAGCGTGCGAAAAACTAAAATTCAGAGTTACAGGATTTTTCATGGCAACCCGTTCGGCCCTCATCAATGTTATGCACAAGGCGGCAACTGCCGCCAGCCGCAATATGCTCCGCGATTTTGGCGAGGTCGAGAATTTGCAGGTTAGCCGGAAAGGTCCGGCCGATTTTGTCTCACGCGTTGACACCAATGCCGAGCGCATTATCAAGGCAGAGCTGCAAAAGGCACGGCCAGATTGGGGCTTTGAAATGGAAGAAAGCGGGATTACCGCTGGCGCCGATCCTGATGCCCCTTGCTGGATCGTTGACCCGCTGGACGGTACCACCAATTATCTGCACGGCATTCCGCATTTTGCCATCTCAATCGCCGTTCTCTGTAAAGGAAAAATCACCGCAGGGCTTGTTTTTGACCCTTTGCGCCATGAATATTTCTTTGCCGAAGCCGGATCAGGCGCTTATATGAACGATCGCCGGCTGCGCGTTTCCGGCCGCCGTAAAATGGCAGACTCAATCTTTTCCACCGGCATTCCATTCATCGGCCGTGGCAACGACGAAGATCATGCGCTATTTTCCCGTGAATTATATAACATTATGGGGGTTAGCGCTGGTGTTCGTCGCTTTGGCTCGGCAGCGCTTGATCTTGCCTATGTTGCGGCAGGCCGGTTTGACGGGTTTTGGGAACATGGGCTGCGCAGCTGGGATATTGCTGCCGGCATATTGCTGGTGCGCGAGTCTGGTGGCTTTGTATCTGATTTTGCGTCACGCGACCGGGTCTTGCAAAGCGGCGACGTTGTGGCTGCCAATCCGGCGCTCCATGCCGAGTTGTTAAAACATCTGGCAAAAGCACGCACTTAGATATTTTCTAATATAAACAGTATATTGCAGTATATATTCCGCCACCTTTGGCGCGCAATCACGCCAGCGGCTGGAGCACAGGGCGCGGCTTGCCAAACTCCGTCTGAACGAAATCTTCGATAAGGGCAGCTTGCCTCACGAGCTGCGAATGTTCACAATCCTGCCATTGTTTTATGCCATGAAGTTTTACAATCTGTTGGTAAGTGGATTTATACATCAGGTTCGCTGCCAGTTTCGCCGAGGAGATAAAATCATGGAAACCAACCCAAGACGCTATCTTATAAGAATGCTCATATTCCTGCTTTCGGTTGGTATTATCGCTGGCTTGCTGGCAGTGCCATTAAAAGCTGCCTTTATGGGTAACCCGGCCTTAAATGGAGTGATCCTTGGCGCTTTTTCTATTGGTGTTCTGTATATCGTGCGGCAAACATTACGGCTTATGCCTGAGCGTAATTGGTTGCTTGTGGTCAAATCGACAGGAAAACTGGATTTAGCAGAGCACAGGCCTGTTGTTTTGGCAACGGTTTACGCAATGTTGGCAGACTCGCGCCATGACGCACAGTTATCGGCATTGTCATTGCGGTCAGTGCTGGACGGCGTCGCTGCCCGCCTTGATGAAGGTCGTGAGATTTCACGATATATGATCGGATTGCTTATATTTCTTGGGCTTCTTGGAACCTTTTGGGGATTGCTCCAGACAATCGGTGCGGTGGGAAATGTTGTTGGATCAATTGACACGAACACTGACAATTTTGAAGCCATGATGAAACAATTGCGAGTTGGCCTTGATGCGCCACTTTCTGGTATGGCAACAGCTTTTTCATCATCATTATTTGGCCTCGCTGGCTCTTTGATACTGGGCTTTCTTGACCTCCAGCTTGGTCAGGCAATGGGCCGGTTTTTTAACGAACTAGAGGATTGGCTTTCAGCCTTTGCTCGTTTCAATGACAGAGGCCCATCAGGAGAAAAAGGACAAAGCCCACTTGCAAGTGGCATGAGTGAAGAAGCTGCACGCGCCCTATTGGCATTGTCAAAATCTATCGAAAAGGGCGAGACCAACCGCGAGCGTGTACTTGAGCAGGTATCACTTTTGAATGGTACGATCGCACAAATGCATGAAGCCCTGGTTGACGAGCGGCGGATCCGAGACCAGCTGGCTCAATTAAACGCCAATATCCTTCAGTTATCTGACGATTTACGCACCGATCGAAACCAGCGCACAGATATTGTTGCCAGCGAATTACGCGGCCTGTCATCATCAATTGCCACGATGATGGATATAAAAACCCGTGACACCAAGGGGAACTAGCGGTAATGGCACTGGCACGGATTGGCAATGCACGTCGGGTTGATAATTTTACCTGGCCTGGGTTTGTTGATGCATTGGCAACTTTGCTGATGGTTATCATTTTTGTACTGATGGTGTTTGTGCTAATACAAATAAACCTAGCTTATCGCGTCTCTGGTCAGGATGCTACCCTTGGCGAAATGCGCCAACAGCTTGCTTCACTCAGCGAATTATTGAATATCGAACGACGCGCAAGCGCCGACCTTGCCGCCAACCTCGCGCAAATCACCAACCAGTTAAATAATAGTAACGCCGATCGCAGCAATCTTCAGGCAGAAATAACCAGCGTTAGGGCAGTACTCAACTCGCGTAATAATGAGATAGCAGAATTGGTTACAAAACTGACAGATATGAAAGCTAGCCTCACCGCGGCGCGCGCAACTATAGAAGAAAGACTGGGCGCCTTACAGCTTGTCGAAGCACAGCTGGCAATGGCAATTGCCAAAAACCAAACTGCAACGGACAAAATCAAGCTTTTGTCGACAGAGGTTGCCGAATCCAAGGCGGATGCCGACGCATCACGCACCGAAGTTGCCAAAATGAGCAGCGCCTTACAGCTTGCTAAGGAGCAGCTTGCAGTGGTGCAAGCTAAGAACCAAAGTGCAACAGATAAAATCAGCCTATTGTCAGCAGAGGTCACCACATCCAAGGCCGAAACCGAGGCATCACGCGCCGAAGTCAACGAAATGACCGCAGCCTTGGCCGCTTTGAGGCTTCGCATTGAAGAGCTGACTGGCCTACTTGCCAAAAAGGAACGCGAGACAGTGCGTGACAAAGTAGCAATTGCCAACCTGGGTCAGTCGTTGAACAATGCGCTGGCAAGCCGTGTTCAGGAATTACAGCGCTTCCGTTCGGAATTTTTCGGCCGGCTACGTGACGTGCTAAAAGGCCGTGATGATGTGCAGATTGTCGGCGACCGCTTCGTCTTCCAGTCGGAAGTTCTTTTCGCGCAAGGTCAGGCCGAGATTGGCCCGCAAGGCCAGGAACAGCTTGCCAAACTGGCAATTACCCTTGCCGATATCGCTGAGAAAATTCCAAGCGACATCAATTGGGTTCTGCAGGTCGACGGCCATACCGACAATGTACCAATTCGGGCTGGCCGCTATGCCGATAACTGGGATCTATCTACCGAACGTGCCCTATCTGTGGTGCGCTATCTGAATCAACAGGGTTTGCCTGCCAACCGGCTGGCGGCTGCCGGTTACGGCGAATATCAGCCGCTTGACATCAGTGACAGCGACAATGCGCGCCGCAAGAACCGCCGGATCGAGCTAAAGATCACCCAGCGTGTGGCGATAAGATGATCCAGCCCTGCCGTTTTTCCTCGCGCCAAGTCGGTTGAAATTTGATCACGTTATCAAACTTCCGCACAATTACAGAAGTCTGTCAGCACCCGGCTATTATGATCTACAAACAATTATGCCGACACTAAAATTTACCAAACCGATAACCGCCAGCCTATCCCACGTAATTGAGCTTAGCGTGCTTTGCCACTGCCTTGACCATCGGCAAATAGCGCACTTTTCGGGTAGCGGCTTGGTCGACATAGACTTCAATGCTCAAACCGCTCAAATCCGTGAGATCAACCCTGAAAACAGCCAACGGCATAGCCTTTGGGGGAACGTCAATTTTAAATTAGCAACGAGATTAACAGCTTTGAAGATGATGAAGCGCAAATCTGGCTGCGGTTGAATAAAGATGCCGGGCAAGAATGGGCGGGCACAGTGAAAGGCGGCTTTCAAACCTCGATAGAAGCAATGGTCAGCGGGCATTTCACCGCCCAGAAAGATAGCGACAATGCGCGTATGATTAGGCACTTTGAACCGCGGTAACGTATAGCTCCGCTTTTATCAGACCTTTGGAATAGAAAATTGCAATTCGGCAAGAGTTCGGTAGAGCGCCGACTCACCCATCAGCGTTTCATGGTTACCCTCGGCAATCAGCCTGCCCCGATCCATCAGCAAAATCTTATCGGCGCGCACCACAGTCGCCAGCCGGTGCGCAATCACCAAGCTCGTGCGGTCAGTCATCAGATTTTCCACGGCGTGTTGGACCGCCGCCTCAGATTGCGCATCAAGCGCGCTTGTCGCCTCATCTAGCAGCAGCAGACGCGGGTTGCGCAAAATTGCCCGCGCAATGGCAATACGCTGACGCTGCCCACCTGATAGCCGCACACCTTTTTCGCCAACAAACGCATCGTAACCGCCATCAATCGTCATGATGAAATCATGCGCCTGTGCCTGTTTTGCCGCCGCGATAATGGCGGCATCACCAGCAGCCGGCTGGCCAAAGGCGATATTGTCACGAATCGATGCAGAAAAAAGTGTCGATTCTTGCGGAACTAAACCGATGTGCATGCGAAGATCGGCGAGCGACAAATCACGAAGATCAACGCCACCCAGCCGGACCGCACCGCCAAGCGGATCATAAAACCGCAAGAGCAGATGGAAAATGGTCGATTTTCCAGCCCCGCTTGGCCCGACAATCGCGACCCGCTCACCCGCCTTGATGGTAAAGCTAACATCGCTGATTGCGGGCCGGTTCAGTGCCGCCGGATAAGCAAAATGCACCACCGCAAACTCACACGCCGTCTCCCTAGCAAGATCTATCGGTTGCGGCCACGCTGGCTCAGGCAGCCTAGCCTCGGTATCCAGCAATTGGGCAATCCGTTCGGCCGCTCCGGCGGCGCGCTGCAGGTCACCAGCAAGCTCGGAGAGAAAGCCGGTCGAGCTTGCGACCAGAAAAGCATAGAAAATAAAGGAAGACAGATCACCAGCGCTGATCCGTCCAGCCATCAGATCCTGCCCGCCAATCCACAAAATGACGCCAATGCCGCTAAACACCAGGAAAATAACAATGCCACTCAGCAAACCGCGAAGCCGCACTCTGGCAAGACCCGCCGTCAGTGATAGATCAACCGCCCGTTCAAAATTACCTTTCACGAACTGTTCGCGGCCAAAGGCCTGAACCGTACGGATTGCGCTGACCGTTTCCTCGGCCTCAACCCCAACATCGGCAAGCCGGTCTTGTGCAAGCCTTGATGCAGTGCGCAGCCGTCGCCCCATGAAAATCAGGGGCACCACCACCAACGGCACCACCACCAAAACAACAAGCGACATTTTCGGGCTGGACAGAACCACCATTACCAAGCCGCCGATTAACAGCAGGAAATTACGCGCCGCCATCGACAGCGTCGAGGTCATCACTGTTTGCACAATGCTCGTATCGGTTGTAATTCGTGATAGCAAATCACCGGTTCGGGCATTTTCAAACCAACCCGCCGACAGCGTAATCGCATGACCAAAGATGGCGCGGCGGATATCAGCCAAAACCATCTCGCCAATCTTATTCACCATGCTGGTCCGAAGATAACTCCCAAAGGCCAGCACGACGGCAATCATCGCCGTCGCCAAGACCGCCCGATCCAGCAAGGCCGGATCGCGTTTACCAAGACCCTCATCAACAAGATAAGCAAGCCCGCGCCCCATGCCCAACAAGGCGCCAGCAACCATCGTCAAGGCCAGAATCGCCAACGCGATTCGGAAACGATGCGGTAATAGATAGGGCCAGAACACCGCCAATAATTGGCGACTGCTGTAGCTGCGGGCCGGCGCTACTGCCTGATCATGGTTAAATACTGCTCCCTGATCACTTTTTTGCCCTGTTGTCATGTTCTAACCCCAACTTTTCATCGATCAGCCCATCAGCGATCTATTTTTAGACCGGAAGGGCTTGCTTCTCGTCGCTACAGGGGATATACCACCAGCGCTGTTTGTTGGCGAGGATCATTCTGCCGCATGGCAAATCAAGCATTAAAGACAAGCAGTAAAGTGTAAAACCGGAGACCGGCATGAAAAAAGATATTCACCCAGATTACCACGAAATCACCGTTGTAATGACCGATGGCAGCGAACATACGACGCGCTCAACCTGGGGCAAGCCCGGCGATGTGTTGAAACTCGACATTGACCCAAAGACACACCCAGCATGGACTGGTCAGCACCGTATCCTTGATTCTGGCGGCCAGGTGGCTCGCTTTAACAAGCGTTTCGGTGGACTCGGCATCAAATAAGACCGAGGCCAAGATAACGCAGGAGCAATCTTGCAGTGCGACAAAAGCCAGCTTATCGCTGGCTTTTTTCATGAGCGAATCTATTAGTCATGCCACGTCAACTATGAGGGGCCAATTATTAGGAGTCAATTATAAGGGGCCAGCTATGAAGGTTCAGCTAGGCCGTAATTTGATTGTTGCCTGCGCCGCGGCAAGGCGTGCCGCCGGCACCCGGTAAGGCGAGCAGGACACATAATCAAGACCAACCTTTTCAAAGAATAATATTGAATCGGCATCACCGCCATGTTCACCGCAGATCCCCAACTTGATATCGGGCCGCGTTATCCGGCCACGCTCGACACCCATTTCGACAAGCGTGCCAACCCCCTCAAGATCGATCGATACAAACGGATCAACTGGATAAATATCTTTATCGGCATAGTCATGCAGGAACGAGCTAGCATCATCACGGCTGATACCAAGCGAGGTTTGCGTCAGGTCATTTGTGCCAAAGGAAAAGAATTCCGCCTCAACGGCCAAATCAGCGGCACAGATTGACGCGCGTGGCAATTCAACCATGGTTCCAACAAGATACAATATGGTGATGCCTGTTGCCGCCATAACCGCCGCTGCAGCTGTATCAATTTCCGCCTTACAAAGCGCGATTTCCTTGGCCGTTGCAGCCAGCGGCACCATAATTTCAGGGATTGGCGCGTGGCCAGTTTTCTGAGCAACCGCACAGGCTGCCTCAAAAATTGCCGTTGCCTGCATTCGGCAAATTTCTGGATAGGTGACTGCTAGCCGACAACCACGGTGGCCAAGCATCGGATTTGTTTCAGCCAGTTTAACTGCGCGCTGGCGTGCCGTTTCAATCGTCACCCCTGCCGCCGCCGCAACTTCGGCCAATTCATCGGCGGAATGTGGCAGAAACTCATGTAACGGCGGATCAAGCAGCCTTATTGTTACCGGCAAACCCGCCATGATCGTGAATAATTCCTCAAAATCACGACGCTGCATCGGCAATAGCTTGGCAAGTGCTATTTCGCGGCCTGCTGTATCAGCGGCCATAATCATCTGGCGCATCGCAATAATCCGGTCAGCGTCAAAAAACATGTGTTCGGTGCGGCAAAGACCGATGCCCTGTGCACCAAAATCAAGCGCAACACGCGCCTCAGTCGGGGTTTCGGCATTCGTGCGCACTTCCATGCGGCGCACGTCATCAGCCCAGCCCATAACAGTGGCAAACGCCCCAGACATTTTTGGCTGAATTGTATCAACCTTGCCTGCATAAACCTCGCCGCTAGTGCCATCAATGGTGATGATATCGCCCTCGACCAACACATGATCAGCGATAAAGACCTTGCCGCTAACCTCGTCAAAGCGCACATCACTGGCACCCGAAACACACGCCCGCCCCATGCCACGTGCCACCACCGCCGCATGGCTGGTCATCCCGCCGCGCGCCGTCAAAATACCAACGGCGGCGTGCATCCCGTGAATATCCTCAGGGCTGGTTTCAAGACGCACCAGAATCACATCATCACCGCCGGCCGCCAGTTCCTCGGCACGGTCAGCGTTCAACACAATCTTTCCACAAGCAGCCCCGGGTGAGGCCGGCAGGCCGCGTGCCAATATGGTTTTTTCAGCAGCAGGATCAAGCGTCGGGTGAAGCAGTTGATCAAGCGCATTCGGATCGACCCGGCATAACGCCTCATCACGGGTGATCAGCCCTTCATCAGCCATCTCAACAGCCATCCTCAGCGCGGCCTCGGCAGTGCGTTTGCCGCTGCGCGTTTGCAGCATATAAAGCACGTTCTGCTGCACGGTAAATTCGAGATCCTGCATATCTCGGTAATGCGCTTCAAGCGTTTTGCGAACGGCATCAAGCTGGGCAAACACTTCGGGCATTGTTTCTTGCATTGACGGCGCATCGCCGCCCGCAATCTGGCGCGCCGCCGCGGTAAGCGGCAATGGCGTGCGGATACCTGCCACCACATCTTCGCCCTGCGCATTGATCAGGAATTCGCCATAAAAGCTGTTTTCACCGGTTGACGGGTCACGCGTGAAGGCAACGCCGGTCACACAATCTTCACCCATATTGCCAAACACCATCGCCTGAACATTCACCGCGGTTCCCCACGCGGCCGGAATATTGTTCAACCGGCGATACGTCACCGCACGGGCGTTCATCCAGCTGGTAAAAACGGCCCCAACAGCGCCCCAAAGCTGTTCCCAAGGGTCTTGCGGAAAGGCAATACCCGCCTCGTCCAGAACAATATCCTTGTAGCTTGCGACCAGCGTTTTAAGGTCATCGCCGCTAAGTTCGGTATCTTCAAAAATACCGCGCTGTAGCTTCATATCTTCAAGCGCGTCCTCAAACAGCCCGTGATCAACCTCAAGCACGACATCACTATACATCTGGATAAACCGGCGATAGCTGTCATAGGCAAAACGCGCATCATCAGCCCGGGTTGCCAACCCTTCGGCGGTGGCATCATTCAGCCCGAGATTAAGCACCGTATCCATCATGCCGGGCATTGATGCGCGCGCACCCGAGCGCACCGAAACAAGCAACGGGTTCGCCGGATCGGCAAAGCGGGTACCGGTTTCTGTTTCGATTTTCGCAATCGCGCTGCGCACCTCGGCGTCTACCGTATCGGGGTAGGTTTTATCATGGTCATAAAAATGGGCGCAAACTTCGGTGCTGATGGTGAATCCGGGCGGAACCGGCAAGCCAATAGAGCTCATCTCGGCCAGATTGGCACCCTTACCGCCCAGCAAATTACGAAATGACGCATCACCATCAGTGCCGGTTTTGCCAAAACTATAAACCCATTTTGTCATGTCTTTAATCAGCCCTCTATTTTCGTGAAATCAGCCACGGATAGCATCTTCTCACGGATCATTGCCAACAATCCAAGCCTGTTTAGCCGGATCGCCGGATCATCATCATTCACGACAATCTTATCAAAAAACACATCGATGGGGGAACGCAACGCACCAAGCGCGGCAAGCTGCGCGTCGATAGTGCCTGCATTCGCCGGCATTGTCGATAATGGGACGAAAAGGTCTTTCTCAATCGGGGTGAATAATGCCGGATCACACGCCGCCGCAAAAGACGTTTTAGCCTTTTTCTCTTCGGCAGCAAGAATACTGCTGACCCGCCGCCAGCCCGCCATTAATCCACTGCCATCCGCCGCCTCAAGAAACCCAGCCAGCGCCACCGCACGGGCCGCCATCAGACAGACATCATCACCATCATCACCGGCCAGCGCCGCCGCCACAACATCATGCCGCATATTCTGATCACGAAGATAGCCGCGAAGCCGGTCACGAATAAAGGGTAACAGATCAGCATCAACCGCAGCAAAACCATATCCCTTGGCAGCCTCATCAAGGATCTTGCCAAGCGGAATGGTTAACTTCGCATCAACAATAATACGGATAACGCCCAAGGCCGCACGGCGCAGTGCGAACGGGTCTTTCGATCCGGTTGGCTTGGCTCCAATGCCAAAAAACCCGACAAGCGTATCAATTTTATCCGCAAGCGCAACCACCATAGCCTCAGGCGTTGGGGGCAGATCATCGGCTGGGCCTTGCGGCCGGTAATGCGCGGTAATGGCGGCACAGACCGCCGTATCCTCGCCACCTGCGGCCGCATAATACCCACCCATGATACCTTGTAACTCGGGAAATTCACCAACCATGCCGGTGACCAGATCAGCTTTGGCAAGCCGGGCAGCCCGCACCGATGCCGCAATATCAACTGCCGGCATATGCTGTGCAATCGCGCTAGCAAAACCCTCCATACGGTTTGCTTTATCAAGGATTGAGCCAAGCCCTTCATAGAAGGTGACCTCGCCAAGCGATGGCAAATAGCTATCGAGCGGTCGGGTCTGATCCTGTTGCCAGAAGAATTCGGCATCGGCAAGGCGTGCCCGCAGCACGCGCTGATTACCTGCCACGATTACCTGATCACGTGCAGCCTCAGCAAGCCGGTTTGACAGCAGGATAAAATAGGGCGAGAACGCGCCATTAGCATCACTGAGGGTGATGTATTTCTGATGCGTGGCAATGGTGGTTTGCAACAATTCTGGCGGCAACAGCATAAAGCGATCTTCAATCTTGCCCAGCAACGGCGTCGGCCATTCGACCAGACCGGAGATATCGTGAAGGTAACTGCCAAGCTGAGCCTCATTTATATGACAGGAATATGTTTCTGCCAGAGCTTTTGCCCCGTCGATAATCGCGGCGTGCCGTTCGTCCTGGTCAAGCATCACATAGCCGGCGCGTAAGCGGGCCTTCACATCATCAAGGCTGCGGACGCCAATAAGGTCGATATCAGCGGGCACCTCAAAATAATGACCACAGCTTGTCGCACCAAATTGGATAGCACTGCCGCCACCAAGATCAAGCGTGCCGCCAATTGGCTTGCCGTCAAACAAGACATTGATCCGGTGCAACGGCCGTACCCAGCGAAACTTAGCCGCGCCCCAGCGCTGGCTCTTTGGCCATGGGAAATGGGTTAAAATGTCGGTTATAACCGGCGCCAGCAACTGGGCCGTGTTCACGCCAGCTATTTCGCTGCGGGCAAAGAAGAATCGGCCCTTCGGCGTGTCCTCTTCCACCAGTTCATAACGGGTTAGGCCGGCCGAGCTTAAAAAGCCATTGATTGCCGCCTCTGGTGCATCAACACGCGGGCCACGTTTTTCGACCACCCGGTCAGGCTGCGATGCGGTGATATCTGTGACATAAGCCAGCAGATGACGCGGCGCACAAAGGCCGGTTGCGGTGCTGTTTTCACCCCAGACGCCAAGCGTTGTTAGCGCCGCCTGAACAAGACGCGCCAGATCACGGCCAGCCGCGGCCTGCATGCGGGCAGGAATTTCTTCCGAAACCAGTTCGATTACCAGATCAGCCATTCGTCGAACTCTCCGCTAGTCCCATCCATGCTTCACAGCATCCCTTGGCGAGGCTGCGCACACGCCCAATATAGGCGGCGCGTTCGGTAACCGAAATTACCCCGCGCGCATCCAGCATATTAAACAGATGGCTAGCTTTCATACATTGATCATAAGCCGGCAACGCCAATGGCGTTTCCAGAGCAAGCAGGCGGCCACATTCGGCCTCGGCATCGCGGAAGTGGCCAAGCAGCATATCAGTATCGGCCTGCTCAAAGTTCCAACCGGAAAATTCAACCTCGGCGCGTTTAAAAATATCGCCATAGGTTTTCCCGCCGTCTTCGGCTGACACACCGTCCCAGTCAAGGTCATAGACATTTTCCACACCTTGAATATACATCGCCAATCGTTCCAGCCCGTAGGTCAGCTCAAGCGGTACCGGATTGCATTCAATGCCGCCAACCTGCTGAAAATAGGTGAATTGCGAGATTTCCATCCCATCGCACCAGACCTCCCAGCCAAGCCCCCAAGCGCCAAGCGTCGGCGACTCCCAGTCATCCTCGACAAACCGGATATCATGTTTCGCGGGATCAAGCCCAATAGCCTTTAGCGAGTCCAGATACAGGGCCTGCGAGTCTGCGGGCGACGGCTTGAAGATCACCTGAAACTGGTAAAAATGCTGCATACGGTTCGGATTTTCACCATAGCGACCATCAGATGGACGGCGCGATGGCTGCACATAGGCAGCGCGCCAAACCTCGTCCGGACCCAAGGCGCGCAAGGTCGTTGCCGGGTGAAATGTGCCAGCCCCAACCTCCATATCATAGGGCTGCAGAACAACCGCGCCCTGCTGCGCCCAATGGCGTTGAAGATTCAAAATAATCGACTGGAAATCAGTTCGAATTTCGTCACTTGGTGATGTTGGCATCCGTCACGCATCCCATTGCAAAAGATGCGCCGAAATTAGCCGGAAACCGCACCAAAAGGCAAGCCATCGCTGCCGCTAATAAGGACAGTTTTCCCGATCGCAAGTCTCGCCGCTGACCCATGCCACGCAAACCGTGCATTCCTGCAAATCGACCGATGCGCCATCATTGTTCTGTTTTGCTGATCCGCCCGTATCCTGATTTTTATCTGCCGCCTGATTGGCGATGTTTTTCTGACGCGCCTCAAAAAAACGAAATGCCGTCCAGACCAGCCAGATCGCGGCAAAAAGACCAAGCAGTTTCGGGAGTGAGAGAACCATCGTTCAAAAATCCTTCATCATTGAGATGATTGGTTTCAGCAAAAAAGCACTCAAGAAAAGCGCTAGGCGCCCTCGATCATCGACAGGCCTATAACCCTTGCACAAGCCCGCGCATTTTTACAGCCCGAAACGCGAAAAATAGGCACGTTCAACCGCCAGACCTGCGGTTTCCTGCACCAGATGACTGCTCATCCCGGGCAAGCCAAGCGACAGAAAACTGCGCTTTGGCCCGATTTGCATTATCTCGGTATCCTCGCCAAATCGCTGCAACAGGGTTTGCCGACATTCGCCAATCCCATCAATCAGCCCAAGATCAAGCGCACGCTGCCCCGTCCAAAACGCACCGCTGAAAAGGTCATCATGCACGCCCTTCAGCCGCGAGCCACGTCTTGTTTGAACATGAGTGATAAATTGCTGATGAATATCAGCCTGAAGCACCTTTAGCCGATCCACCTCTTCATCACGTTCTGCCTGAAACGGGTCAAGCGTCATTTTCGCTTCACCAGCTGTGTAGACGCGCCGGTCAATGCCCAGCTTGGCGATCGCCTTGTCAAACCCAAAACCGGCCGAGATCACCCCGATCGAGCCGATCACCGACGCAGGATTGGCGAAAATCTCATCGGCTGATGCGGCCAGCCAATAGCCGCCGCTGGCTGCCACATCCTCGCAAAAAGCCAGAACCGGCACATCAGCACGACTGGCAAGATCGCGGATACGCTGGCCGATCAATGATGATTGCACCGGCGATCCACCCGGCGAGTTGATAATGAGTGCAACCGCCTTGGCCCGTTTGACCGAAAAGGCCTTTTTCAGTTGCGGCTCAATCGACTCAAGCGATAATCCACGCCGCCCAAGGCTGCCCGATTGGGCAATCACACCCGTCAAACGCACCACCGGCACGATCGGCTTGTGCCGGCGCCAGAACATTAATTTGGAGAACAGCCCCATTTTCACTCAAATTCCCTTTATTGGTTCTAGCCTTAAAAATTTCAGCGTTAGATATCTAGGCTTTGCGCGCCGGATGCGTAATATAGAGACCATCACCATTCATAATCCGGCTCGCCGTTTCAGTAAAGCTGCCATCATCATTATGCAGCACAAGGCCGGGTAAAATTGCACCCGGGCCATTAATGCCTTTACGCACCTGAACAATCACCCGAGCCGCCGGCACCATCGGTCGCGGCCATAGCGGAAATTGCAGGGCTTCAGAGGCCCCCGCCGCAGCAAATAAATGGATCAATTCGGCCGCCCGATCAGCCCGGCAGATAAAGCTAATCCGGCCGCGTGGTTTCGTAGCCCACAGCGCTGCAGTAACCCAGTCGCCCAGTTCCAGCCCGTCGCCAATATGCGCCAGCGCGCGCCGCTGATCCCGCGGCCTTGTGCCAGCCGAATAATGATAGGGCGGGTTGCTGACAACATGATCATAGCTGCCGGCAAGAACCGGCGGCATCTTGGCAACATCCTCACATAAGACGCGCAGCCTCGCATCAAAGCCGTTCGCCGCAACATTGCGTTGCGCCAACGCCGCCATCACCGGATCAATCTCAACCGCGGTAATCTGTACATTATCAAGCCTCTGTGCCAAGCACAGGCTTACACCGCCAACACCTGCCCCCATATCCAGTATCCGGCCCCAATTTACCCCGACCGCCGCCGCCAGCAGCACTGCATCAGTGCCAACACGAAAGCCACTTTTCGGCTGCATCACCGAAACGGTTTTTGCCAGCAGATGGTCATGCGTTACCGCCAGATTATCCAACAGCTCAGCCGCATTGTGATCGCCAACGTTATTATCGCCGGCTATGGCGTCACCATCTGTTGTTAAATCCCGGGTCATACAGCCCTCATCCCCCAAAACCACTGGCCTTGCATCACCGCAGCGATCCAGCCATTTGGCTGCAACCGGTCGGCGGCTGGATTGATCATCTCACCGCTCAATCATCAAAGAACTCGCCCGCATCTTCAAGCAGCGTTTTTGCGGCTAAAAGCCGCTCTGCCGGTAACATGATCCGGCGCGGAAATACACCAATACCAGCCTCAAGCGCCGAAATATTTGCGTCAAACACAACCGCCTCAATACCGGCATCAGCCAGCAATGCCAGCAAAAATGACAGGCGCACGCCATTTGTTGTGCTAACAAGATGTTCCATACCGACCCATCATGCCGCATATTCGGTTAATTACCAAGCACCGGCGTCGGAAAATTCCGGCGGAATCGAGCTTTTTTCCTTGCCCGATTATCGCCCGATGTCGTATTTGGTGACTGGTATTTCAGAACGCAGTCGCCACGCCCTACCGCCGCTTGTTTGATGTTTGCGCCTATTATCGTCATTATAAGTCGGAACCAAAAGCTGGGCGCTGGTAATTATACTGTTAATCTATTTTAGCGCGAAATGCCTAAATGCCTGTTTACATTCTGACGATGGCAAGCTGCCATGGATGAGATGAATTAATGAGTTTGAATTTAGCCGTTGAAGCCATATCCGAACTGGCGTCGCTTGACCCGCTGATCGCGCTGCTTGCGGGTGACATAAAGTGCGTCAATGCGATGATCCTCGAGCGGCTTGCCAGTGAGGTACCGGTGATCCCTGAATTGGCCGGGCATCTGATTGCGGCGGGCGGTAAACGCATCCGGCCGATGATGACTCTTGCCGGGGCGCGAATTGCAGGTGGCTCGCCGCACGCAATTGGGCTGGCAACAGCGGTCGAATTTATCCATTCGGCAACCCTGCTGCATGATGATGTGATTGATCAGTCTCATTTGCGGCGGGGCCGTGAAACGGCGAATGCGCTGTGGGGGAATGAGGCATCTGTTCTGGTTGGGGATTTTCTGTTTGCCCGCGCCTTTGAATTGATGGTTGAGGCTGGTGATATTGATGTTCTTGGCCAGTTGGCAAATGCGTCGGCGCGGATTACCGAGGGCGAAATCAAACAAATGGCCATCGCCGGACAGCCGGACACGGCAAAGGCAGATTACCTTGACGTTATTACCGGCAAAACCGCCGTGCTGTTTGCCGCCGCCGCTGCCGCAGGGGCGCGGCTAGCTGGTGCAAACAGTAATGATATCACGGTAATGTATGACTATGGAATGCAGCTTGGCCTTGCGTTTCAGATCATGGATGACGCGATGGATTATGCAGTTTCCAGCAGCGCAATGGGTAAAAATGCTGGTGATGATTTCACCGATCAAAAAATCACCCTGCCGGTTATTCTGGCATGGCAGGGCGGCGATGCAAATGACCGCAAATTCTGGCAGCGCACGATGGGTGATGGTGATTTTGCCGATGGTGACCTTGCCACAGCACAGGCGATTTTAACGCGCCATGACGCCCTGAACCAGTCAATTACAATGGCTGGTGATTATGCAAATGCAGCCATTGACGCATTAACGCGTCTGTCATCAGCCAGTGCCGATCAGGCCGAATTAATCAGCGCACTGGCCGCCGCAGCCAGATTTTCCGGCGCCCGCCAGACTTAATCGCGGCGATTGCCACGCAAAATTGCGGCAATTTCGGTGGAAAGATGCCGTGTCTGACGCGCCATTGGGCGCAATGACGCCTATTTGCAGCAATTCCTTTATTGGGGTAGGTCGCGCCGCCTTCCCGAAGATGCCCGGTACCGGCTAGTGGCTTTTCTTGGCATTGGTCAAGCCCAGCTTGCCGACGCCCTGTTTGCCACCACGCTTGCAACCGACGATAATGTGATCAATGGTACCAGCCCGAACCAGCGACGCCAATTAGCGTTGCCATTTCTTGACCTGTCGGCAAGTGCAGGCGGCAGCGCAGAAGTTGAGATTATCAGCGAAACAACATCAGACCCGGACAGTCAATGTATTTTTCCGCGTCATTGGCTGGCCAGGCTTGGCGGCAGACAGCTATCAAGTTTGCGGATGATTTCGATTAGCGGCGATTCGATGGTGCCACTTCTTGAACATGATGACACGGTAATGCTTGATTGCAGCCAGACCCGTCCGTCACCGCTGGGCATTTTT
Organism: Candidatus Puniceispirillum sp.; assembly: GCA_016778895.1. Classification (GTDB taxonomy): domain Bacteria; phylum Pseudomonadota; class Alphaproteobacteria; order Puniceispirillales; family Puniceispirillaceae; genus UBA3439. The sequence continues at coordinate 59,185 of JADHOR010000003.1, read as the reverse complement.
ATTCTTGATGAAGGTGTTGGCATTGTTGCCAAGCGCATTGAAATCATTCCCAATACAAATCCGCAGATGCTGCGCATCGTCTTGGAAAACTCTGCTTATAGCAGCTATCAACGACGCATTGATGAGGTACATATCGTTGGGCGTGTGGTATTGTTTACACGCGGCCTCTAATCGGCCGGTTAGCATACATATTTCGGGCATCTTATTTCTAACGAAAAGGTGGTGAGCATATGGCACGCCATACCGACAGAAAAACTGGCAAAAAACGCGCGGCCAAATCCAATCAGATGGCTGGTCGATTGCCGCGAAATGCGTCACCGATTGAGGTGACAATCAGTCATATTGGCGGACGCGGCGATGGCATTGGCAGGGCGCTTTATACGCATAATTATAGCGAGTCCGAATATGACATATTTGTCCCTGCCAGCCTTCCGGGCGAAAAGTTATTGGTACAGCCACTATCCTTGACCGCACAGGGCATCAAGGCGCGCATCATAGAGCTGGAAACGCCGTCGCCGCAACGCCACGCGCCGCGCTGCGCTGCATTTCCGGCCTGTGGCGGATGTCGGTTTCAGCATTGGGATGAACCTGAAATTGGCAAGTGGAAAACCGCACTTGTCAGTAAGTTTCTCGACCGCGCCAATGTCAGTGTGGGCAGCATGAGGCGGTTATATAGCTCGCCAGCAAAAAGCCGTCGACGTGCCAGCTTTCACCTTAAATGTCTTGCCGATGGGGCAATTGTGGGGTTTCGCGAGCATATGGGCCAGCATATTGTCAGCCCCGATCAATGCGCCATTCTGCACCCCAGCCTATTGGCCTTGCAATCAGCCTTACAGCGCTTTGCCAGCGCCCACTTGCCGGCTGGTTTTGCTGCCGATGCCCACGCCAATCTGCTAGATCGCCGTAAAGGCAGCAAGGATGACAATAATATATGTCTCTATATTGAGCCGATTTCGGGCGCGCAGCCATGGAACCCGGATATGCTTGCCAGCCTTGGCGATTGGGCCGCCGAGCTTGATCTGGCGCATCTGTCGGTGGCCAATCATGGCAGCCCGATGACGCTATATTCGCCCGAGGTGCCAATGGTTCAATTTGGTGAAATCGCAGTGTCGCCGCCACCCGGCGCCTTTTTGCAGGCGACCCGTGATGGCGAGGCTGTCCTGCAGGATGCAATCATCGAGATTGCCGGCGCTTCACGTCACATTGTTGATCTTTTCGCCGGTTGCGGCACGCTTAGCTTGCCAGTTTTAGGCCAGCTATCACAGCTTCTGGCCGTCGAGCAAAATGACCATGCACTTGCCGCATTAAAGGCCGGTGTCGATGCAGCCGGTATTGGCGGGCGGGTCAAAATTGCCAGCCGTAATCTGTTTGATGCACCATTAATTCCGGATGAATTAGCCGGCTTTGATCTGGCGATACTCGATCCACCGCGCAGCGGCGCCGCGGTACAATGCCAGATGCTGGTGCAATCGGATATTCAGACTGTCGCGATGGTGTCGTGTAATCCGGCAAGTTTTGCCCGTGATGCGGCCATTCTGAACACTGGCGGGTTCGCGTTGGACTGGCTGCAGATCGTTGATCAGTTCCTCTTTAGCAATCATCTTGAGCTTGTCGGTGCGTTCCGCCGAATATCCTAGCCATAGGCGTGCCAACCATAAAAACACCAGGATGAACAGCCTGACTGCATGATTGCCAAATACAATATTACCAGCGCATGATAGCGATATGATTAAAAAACGATCCATGACCATTCACGGCCACCGGACGAGTGTGTCTCTTGAAGGTCCGTTCTGGGAATTGCTTGACGAAATGGCGGCACGTCAGGGCCAGTCACTTGCCAGTTTGGTACAAGCGGTTGATCGCAAACGCGAAGGCGGTTTGTCCTCTGCACTCCGGCTCTATGTTTTGGCCGAATTGAAAAAAGAAACCGCCGCAGACAAGACAGACACAAAGCCGCTGGATCACTAACGTTTTTAGGATTATAAAGCTATTCAGACAGGCGTTTTGGCGCGACAGGTCAGGCAGCCCACAATCAGGCAGGTTCCAATCGGGCAAGCCCGAGTCCGGCAGGCCTAAAAATTAATAGGAAATAAAGCGCATGCATATCGCAATTCTTCTGGCGGGACATACCAACAAGGCCATGCCGGCACGCTTTCAAGATTACAATGATATGTTTAGTGCATTATTTACCAGCCTTCCGCAGGGCAAGGATTTTCACTTTACCACGCTGGCGGTGGTTGATGATGTGTTTCCGCAGGATGTCAATGATTATGACGGCTTTCTGGTGTCGGGTTCGGCCTATGGCGTTTATGATGACGCGCCGTTCATCCCAAAATTAATGACCCTTATTCGCCAGATTCACGCTGCCGGCAAGCCGCTTGTCGGGGTCTGTTTTGGCCATCAGATCATCGCCCATTCGCTCGGCGGTCATGCGCAGAAATGGGATCATGGCTGGGGTATAGGCGTAAAAGAGATGACCATGCTTGAACATCCTGACTGGATTGATAGCAAGGCCGAGACAATTAATCTCATTCATGTTCATCAAGATCAGGTAACCCGCCTTCCCGACGGCGCGCGGCCAATCGCCAGTGCCGCGCATTGTGCCAACGCTGCCTTTGCTATCGGCGATCAGGTATTCGCTGTTCAGGGTCATCCAGAATTTGACGCTGATTATACTGATGCGCTTGCAGATTTACTGACACCCAAAGCAGGTGCTGACTGCATTCAAGCAGCGCGTCAATCCCTGGCTATCCCGCATGACGGCAAGATATTGGCAAGCTGGATTCTGGCTTTTTTTGCCAAACACACCGCATAAAAGATGATTGCGCCAGTGAAGCAATACCCCAAAAAGCCAAGCCCAAGAAAGGGATGCCATGTCACTTGTAATCGGCCTTGATACTGGCGGCACCTATACTGATGCAGCCCTTCTTGATGTTGATCGCGGCATTGTTCTGGCGACTGGCAAGGCACTGACAACCCGCGATGATCTGTCGGTTGGGCTTGGTGGTGCCATTGCCAAGGTACTGGCTGCCTATGACGGGGTACCGGCTGACATCAGAATGGTCTCGCTATCAACAACGCTTGCTACCAACGCCGTTGTCGAGGGTGTTGGTGGACGTGTTGGCCTGTTCTTGATCGGTTTTGACGAGATGGCACTTGAACGCGCCGATCTGGCCCGCGCCTTGGGCAAGGATCCGGTGCATTTCATCACCGGCGGTCACCGGCCCGATGGCGGCATTCAGGCACCGCTTGATATTGCCGCGCTGGAAGCCGCAGCCCAGCACCTGAAATCAGAGGTATCCGCCTTTGCCGTTGCCGGTCATTTTGCGACGCGCAACCCGCTTCATGAAACCGAAGCCCGCGATATGCTGCGCAACATCACCAGGCTACCGGTTACCTGCAGCCATGAATTATCCTCGTCGCTGGGCGGCCCGAGGCGGGCGCTTACCGCCGTATTAAATGCCCGCCTGATTAATTTGCTGGAACGGTTAATCGCCGCCACCCAGTCGATCATGGATGCGGCGGGGCTGGCCTGCCCGTTAATGGTGGTAAAGGGTGATGGATCGCTGCTCCAAGCCGATTTTGCCCGCTCACGACCAGTTGAGACAGTGCTATCCGGGCCAGCGGCCAGCCTGTCTGGTGCGGCGTTTTTGGCCGGTGCGAAAACCGCATTGATTGCCGATATTGGCGGCACCACGACCGATATCGCCTTTTTGCATAATGGCACGCCGCGCTTGAAGCAAGACGGCGCATTTGTTGGCGGCTGGCAAACCATGGTTGAGGCGGCCGAGATTCGCACCTGTGGGCTTGGCGGCGATAGCGAAGTGACGCCGATCTTGCGGGGGCGCACTGGCGGGCTGACACTTGGCCCACGGCGGGCATCACCGCTATCATTATTGGCAATGCGCTGGCCGCAGATAAAAACCCATCTTGCTGGCCAGCTCGATCTTGCTGTGCCCATGGCAACTGATGCGCGCTTTGTGTTCCCGATCATGCCTGACGGGGTGCCAAAATGGCTTACTCGCTCTGAGATCCGGCTGGCCGAAAAGGCTATCGCTGCCGGCCCATCACCGGTTGCCGAACTTGCTGCGACGCAATTGGCGCTTGGTGCCGTTGACCGGTTGATCAGCCGCGGCCTGCTTGGCCTGTCCAGCTTTACCCCGACCGATGCCGCCCATGTTATCGGCGCCTTTAATGAGTTTGACAGCGAGGCGGCAATGCTTGGCGCGAAATTGATGGCGCGTCAACGAAATGGTGCTGGTGTTGCGATTGCAGCATCACCTATAACGCTGGCGGAAATGACGCTTGGCGAATTGCATCGGCGTTCGATATTGGCGCTTATGGATGCAGCTTTGGCACATGAAGGCGGCGGTGAAGCGGCGATATCGAATAACCCTATTCTGGCACAATCTTTTCCCGCGGCGCCGGAAAACAGCAATCCGCCAATGCAGCCGCTGGTGTCGGTAAAAGTGTCATTAAACAGCGATCTTGTCGCGCTTGGCGCATCGGCTGCAACGCATTACCCGCCAATCGCCGCCGCGATGGGGGTTCAGTTAAGCGTGCCTGATCATGCTGATGTTGCCGGTGCAGTTGGTGCGGCGGCCGGATCGGTTCGCCAGCGCGTGATGATTTCGATCACCCAGCCGGTCGAGTCCAAATTCCGCGTTCACCTTCCCGATGGCCCGCTCGATAAATCCAGCCTTGATGACGCGCTTGTGGCGGCGCGTATTGCGGCCAAACAGCTGGCCGAGGCCCGCGCCCAAACCGCAGGTGCCACCAAAATTGACCTGCATTTGAACGAAGATATCAAGCTGGTGCCGCTGTCATCGAACAAGGATCTGTTTATCGAAGCCCTGATCTATGCCACTGCCGAGGGTCGTGCCGCCTAGTATATTTGGCAGCACCCGTTTTTTTTGATCCACAATCTGGCTTGTGACTAAAACAGCCGCTGCTGCATCACTTCACAATCGGCGGCGAATGATCTCTGATCACTATAGCGCGTTTTAATACTCCGAATGGCGCAAACCGGCAGAAAATCAGGCACTTCATGCCAATGCCAACCAACCTGCACGCGGCCCGAAATACGGTTAAGCTGAACGGTCATTTCATGCGCTTGGGGCAAGCGATACCCCGGCTCTGCACCGATATAAAAAAGTTCTACAGCGAGCGGGAAATCGCCTCGTCACTGTAGAAAAACCTGACTCCAAACAGCGCCATCATACGACAATATTGCCCACGGCATCTCTGAAGCAATTTAACAAACCATCAGCTAGACGCGGTCACGGAAGTTGCTCTAGAAGCAAGGGTTGGTGGGCCCGGCAGGACTCGAACCTGCAACAACACGGTTATGAGCCGTGGGTTCTAACCAATTGAACTACAGGCCCCACCTTTTATTGCGGATTATCCCGCCGGCCAAATCGCCAGCCTTCATCCCCGCAACTGATCCCCTTAACAAACAGCCCGTTCGCGGGCCTGTTGTTGTGCCTAGCTTTCGAGGAAGCTACGCAGTTTGCGCGACCGCGATGGATGCTTCAACTTCCGCAGCGCCTTTGCCTCGATCTGCCGGATCCGCTCGCGCGTTACGCTAAATTGCTGACCCACTTCTTCAAGCGTATGGTCTGTATTCATGCCAATGCCAAAACGCATCCGCAGCACCCGTTCTTCCCGAGCGGTAAGGCTGGCCAGAACCCGCGTCGTGGTTTCACGCAAATTTGCATGGATAGCCGCATCAAGTGGTTGAACCGCGTTTTTATCCTCGATGAAGTCACCAAGATGGCTATCTTCTTCATCGCCGATTGGGGTTTCAAGGCTGATCGGCTCTTTCGCAATCTTTAAAACCTTGCGCACCTTATCAATCGGCATTGACAGCTTTTCCGCCAGCTCTTCTGGCGTCGGCTCGCGGCCAATTTCATGCAGCATCTGGCGCGACGTCCGCACCAGCTTGTTGATCGTTTCGATCATATGAACCGGGATACGGATAGTGCGCGCCTGATCGGCAATCGAGCGGGTTATCGCCTGCCGAATCCACCATGTGGCATAGGTCGAAAATTTATAGCCACGCCGATATTCGAATTTATCAACAGCTTTCATCAGGCCAATATTGCCCTCTTGAATAAGGTCAAGGAACTGTAGGCCACGATTGGTGTATTTCTTCGCAATCGAGATTACCAGCCGCAAATTAGCCTCAACCATCTCGCGTTTGGCGCGCGCGGCCTCACGCTGGCCGCGCTGGATGGTCTGGATCACTTCGCGGAATTCAGGGATTGAAAGCCCCACATCATCAACGACAAGTTTGATCTTGTCTCGCAGTTCGGCAATCTCTTCGGCATTACCTGCCAACAGCTTTTTCCAGGCCTTGTTGTTATAGCCTTTACCGGGCCAGTCTTCGCAGACTTCGCGACCGTTCCAGGAATCAAGAACCTGCGCCCGGGTCACCCCGTTATCAGTGGCGAGCCGCATCAACCGGCCTTCAATCTGGGTTACGTGGCGGTTCAGGGTAAAAACCTGCTCGCTCAAGGCTTCAATCCTGTTCGGGTTGAAAATCACCCCTTCCATTAATTCACAGAGCTTAACCTTAATCTCGAAATGCGCAGCTTCGCTTTTAGCAACCAGTGGCTGTTCTTTTACCATGCGGGCAAGCCGGCGATCTTGGCTTTTCACAAACTCCTTATAGGTCTCGCCAACCTGTTCAAAAAGTGCCATCACATCATCACGAACTGCATCGTCCAGAGCGGCAAGCGACAGGTTCAGATCGTCATTTTCGTCATTGTCATTGTGCGAGTCACGGGTAGATGTATCGGTATCGCTGTCACCGCTATCATCATCTTCGTCCTGATCCTCGTCATCAGTTTCTTCTTCCTCAACCTTATCATCTTCCAGATCATCATCAGGAATATCGTCTTCAAGCGGGTTGATGGTATTCTCGTCGATCAGCGGGTTACCATTAATCTTGGCATAGGTCGCCTCAAGATCAATGATATCGCGAAGTGGTACAACACCATCGGCGATCTGGTCACGCCAGTGCAGTAGCGCGCGAATGGTCAATGGCGACTCGCAAATCCCGCCAATCATCATCTCGCGGCCGGCCTCAATACGCTTGGCAATGGCAATCTCACCCTCACGTGACAACAGCTCGACACTGCCCATCTCACGAAGATACATTCTTACTGGGTCATCTGTTCCCGACACATCGCTATCTGATAGATTACCAGCGGCGCGGGCGTCTTCTGATGCCTCATCATCGTCACTATCGCTCTCAGCGCTGTCGACAACTGATACGCCCATTTCACTCAAAGATGACATCACATCGTCAATCTGCTCTGAGGTATAATCCTCAGCAGGCAGCGCCGCATTCAGTTCATCGTGCGTTACAAAGCCACGTTCCTTGCCAAGCTTCATCAAGGTCTTGATCGTTTGCTGAGCAGCGTCAAGGCTCGCCGTTTCGGCTGCCTCTGGGGTGCTCTGATCATTTTCGGCTTGTCTTTTTGCTTTACTGGCCATCTTGTTGCTCGTGTTCCTGTCCGGCTTGACACGCAACCGGGCATACTTGCCCCGGCATTGTTACACAAATGTCATTCATTTGCCGATGTTGCCATCGCTGAGGGCGGTGGCCCATTATTGTCTATTTTTTGGGCCACCGGCCTGTGAAAACAGCCCGGACTTACCGCCGACAAGTTGAAGTAGTTCATGTAAATATATTGCGGCTTGGTCGCTTGCCAACTCAACCGGATCAAATGGCAATCTGGCTTTCATGTCATCCCCAGTCAATGCCGCCAAAACATTACCCAAATTCAATCCTTGTAAATGATAGCTTATCGCTGCGGCGTCAAGGTCTGGATCACGGATTACCGCGTCAATAAGTGCTTTTTTCAGGCTTTCGAGCGCCTGATCACCCGAATCGAGCATTGACAAGACCTCAAAATTCGCAGAAATCAGAGAAGGATGCGCTAATAACAGCGTCAGCACCGCTCGATGCCGATTAATCAATCCGGTTTGCGGCCGCGGTGTGAGTCGCGGGGCAACCAAAGATGATACACCGCGAATTTGGTTACGCATCGCAGCGATTCGGCTTTCAATTTCATCACCATAAGCGGTGCGCACCTGATTATTGCCGATGCTGCGCACATGACCGCGAACCACCTGCCAGAATTGCGCCCGCGTTTCCGGCTGGCGCAAATCAAATTCGGTCTCTAATTGCTGCCAAAGACTATCAACCAGTGCGCGAGCTGTACCAATCACTTTGCGAAACCCGTCCGGACCGCTCGCAGCGATCAGATCATCCGGATCGGTGCCTGCCGGCAGCACCGCCAAGCGTGCCGAACGCCCCGGTTCCAGCAGCGGCAATATCCTCTCAAGTGCTCGCATTTGCGCACGCTGACCGGCGGCATCACCATCAAAACACAATACCGGTTCATCATGTAGTTTCCATAATAGTGCAATCTGCTCGGCGGTTAATGCGGTTCCCAGCGGGGCCAATGCGGCGGCGGCACCACTACGGTGAATGGCAATTACGTCCATATAGCCTTCTGCCACAACCAGAGGTAGGTTGCGCCGCAACCCCTCACGCGCCTGAACCCATCCGTAAAGCACCGCCTTTTTCGAAAAGGTCGGCCCCTCGCCCGAATTCAGATATTTTGGCTGTGCATCGCCTAACGCCCGCGCCCCAAATGCAATCACCTTGCCTTGCCGGTTTTCGATCGGGAACATGACGCGGTCGCGGAAATAATCAAAAAAGCTGCCATCACGATCCGATTTACGGATCACCCCAGCTGCAAGCATATCATCGTCAGAGAACCCCTTATCCTTGAGCGCAGCACGCAGCCCGCTTCGCGGTGAATAGCCAATCCGATAGGTTTTCACAATCGCCGCATCAAGCCCGCGCTGTTTTAAATACCGCGTTGCATCACGGCCCTCGTCACGACGCAAAGCCACTTCGAAAAAGCGCGTTGTTTCTTCAAGAATATCAAGCGCCGCCTTGCGCTGGCGTGCTGCCGCAACATCTTGTGGAGCGCTTCGCGGCATGGCCAAGCCGGCCATTTCGGCAAGCCGTTCAACCGCTTCCATGAATTCTAACCCATCCATCTCACGTAGAAACGAGATCGCATCACCGTGCACGCCGCAGCCAAAACAATGGTAAAAACCATCATCATCAACCACGGAAAAAGACGGGGTTTTTTCTGAGTGGAATGGGCATAAGCCGCTGTGACGGCGGCCTTTTTGGATAAGTTTAACCCGGCGCCCAACAACATCCGAGAGCGGTACACGCTGACGAAGATCTTCGATAAATTCGGGCGGCACCGCCATGATTCAAAGCTCCGCTTACTGGTTTGGCCGTTTGGTCATCGACAAGGGCGCACCTTCCCCAATCATTTTACAGCTATCATAGACTGCCGTAGCAAAACCACCAAATTTCACTGTAATCAAATTTCCCTATAAGTGACCACCGGGAGACTGCCGCACTAGGCCAATATTTATTTCAATGATCGGATGAGCAACTCGCGGCAGGCACCTAATTGTAGATGATTTTTAGAGCGCGGCACAGCGCCTCTGACTGGCCTAATCCTTTGCCATCAGGGCTGTCTTAACTGCCTGACTGGCTGCAGAAAAATCCATCTGTCCGGCGTAATTACCTTTCAGATAGCCCATCACCTGCCCCATATCCTTGACCGATGACGCACCTGTTTCGTTTATTGCAGCCGATATCGCTGCTTGCATTTCAGCATCATCAAGCTGTGTTGGCAGAAACCCCTTGATGATGGCAATCTCGGCTTCCTCGGCATCGGCAAGTTCCGGCCGGTCACCATCACGATACATCTTCGCCGACTCTGTCCGCTGCTTGATCATCGTCTGCAACAGGCCGAGGATATCATCATCACTGATCCCCTCAGAATTACCATTCCCCCTTGCGGCGATATCACGATCCTTCAGGGCAGCCATAATCAGCCGCATCGTGCCAAGCGCGGCCTGATCCTTGTCTTTTAGAGCCTGTTTCATTGCTGCTGCAATATTTTCGCGCATGATGGTGCGTTCCCCTGTGCAATCAAATTGGGAGTTTCCCCCCCAGATCATCAGCGCGCTTTTACGCGACTCTGACAAATGCTGCAAGCCCTCCCGCTTTGGCTTGACCAATGCTGCAGGCTGCGGTATCACCACAGCCGTTTGGCAGACACAGTCTGAACCACACGGTTTTTATAACAGGATATGGGATCAAATGGGGCAGAAAATTACGTCTGGCCAGTATTTTGCTGCGCTTCGCGCCAATCGGGAGAACCCGACAGCAGCCCTCGTTCTTGAAGATGGATCCGTCTTCACCGGCTACGGATTCGGTGCCGCCACCACCAATGTTGGCGAAATCTGTTTTAACACATCAATGACCGGATATCAGGAAATCCTAACCGATCCATCATATGCTGGTCAGATCATCACGTTCACCTTCCCACATATCGGGAATGTTGGTGCAAATGACCAGGATTTTGAAACTGACAGGCCCGCCGCGTTGGGGTTAATCGTTCGGCAGGCGGTTACCAACCCTGCCAGCTGGCGAGCGACAAGCGGTCTTGATAGCTGGCTGAAGGCGCATAATTTACCCGGCATCAGCGGTGTTGACACACGCGCCCTCACCCGCCGCATTCGCGACCTTGGCGCGCCGAGCGGTGCGCTTTGCCATGCGCCTGATGGTAAGATTGATCTGGATGCGTTAAAGGCCAAAGCCGAGAGCTGGCCGGGACTAAAAAACATGGATCTTGCGTTTGAGGTCACCGCGGATGCAGCCCATGGCTGGCATCAGGGTAGCTGGCAGATGGATCAGGCGTCGCACCGCGAGACGCCGGCAAAATATAAGGTTGTCGCCATGGATTTTGGCTGCAAGCATAATATTCTCCGGTGTCTTGAGGATGCGGGGTGCGCGGTTCATGTTGTCCCTGCTGAAACCACCGCAGATCAGATATTAGCCCTGCAGCCTGACGGTGTCTTCCTTTCAAACGGCCCCGGTGATCCGGCCGCGACCGCAGCGTATGCTGGCCCGCAGATTGCCAAGCTGATCGAGAAAAATACGCCGGTTTTTGGCATCTGTATTGGCCATCAGCTGATGGCGCTGGCGCTTGGCGCGAAAACTCACAAGATGGATCGCGGTCACCGCGGCGCTAATCATCCGGTAAAAGACCTTGCGACTGGCAAGATCGAAATCACCAGCCAGAATCATGGCTTTGTGGTGGATCCTGACAGCCTTCCCGCAGAATTGGAGGTGTCGCACATCTCGCTTTTCGATCAGTCGGTCGAGGGGCTGCGCCACGCTAGTAAACCTGCTTTTTGCGTTCAATATCATCCCGAATCATCGCCAGGGCCACACGACTCGCGCTATCTGTTTGAACGCTTTACCGACATGATGGAAAAAACGAGAGCTTAACGATGCCGCGCCGTAACGATATTAAATCTATTCTTATTATCGGCGCTGGCCCCATTGTTATTGGTCAGGCTTGCGAGTTCGATTATTCCGGTGCCCAGGCCTGTAAGGCGCTGAAGGCTGACGGCTACAGGATCGTTCTGGTCAATTCGAACCCGGCGACGATCATGACCGACCCGGAAATGGCCGATGCCACATATATCGAGCCGATCACCCCGGCCACTGTAGCCAAAATCATTGAGGCCGAGCGGCCGGACGCGCTGTTACCGACGATGGGTGGGCAAACCGCATTAAACACCGCGCTGTCACTTTACAATGACGGGACGCTGGAAAAATATGGCGTCGAGATGATCGGCGCGCGCACCGCATCAATCGAGATGGCCGAAGACCGCGAATTATTCCGTTTGGCAATGGAACGGATCGGGCTTGAATGCGCACGGGCCAGCACCGTTAATAACGCTGAAGATGCGTTGACCGCGCTTGATAAAGTCGGCCTGCCAGCGATTATCCGCCCGTCATTCACCCTTGGCGGCGAGGGTGGCGGGGTTGCCTATAACCGCGCCGAGTTCGAGACCATCGTCAGCAATGGCCTGCGCCTGTCGCCTGTGTCTGAAGTTTTGATCGAGGAATCACTCCTTGGCTGGAAAGAATTTGAAATGGAGGTTGTGCGCGACACAGCCGACAATTGTATTATCATCTGCTCGATTGAAAATATTGATCCAATGGGCGTTCACACTGGTGACTCGGTAACAGTTGCGCCTGCCCTGACCCTGACCGACAAGGAATATCAGGTTTTGCGCGATGCCTCGCTTGCGGTTCTGCGTGAAATTGGCGTTGATACTGGCGGCTCGAATGTGCAGTTTGCGGTCTGTCCAAAAACTGGTCGGGTTATTGTGATCGAGATGAATCCCCGGGTTAGCCGCTCGTCAGCACTTGCCTCAAAAGCAACCGGTTTCCCGATTGCCAAGGTTGCGGCCAAGCTGGCGGTTGGCTATCGGCTTGACGAATTGGCCAATGATATCACCGGCGTTACACCGGCCAGCTTTGAGCCAACGATTGATTATGTCGTTACTAAGATTCCGCGCTTTACCTTTGAAAAATTTGCCGGTGCCGAACAGAATCTCTCCACCTCGATGAAGTCAGTTGGTGAGGCGATGGCGGTTGGCCGGTCCTTTGAAGAGAGCTTACAAAAAGCGCTTCGCTCAATGGAAGTCGGCCTGAACGGCCTGAACCCGGTTGATATGCCGGCACCTGATACTGCGCTTGGCGAAGATCCGCTTCGGGGATGGCTTGGCGAGCTGGTACCTAACCGGATTTTGCGTATTGCCATGGCACTGCGCAGTGGTATGTCAATTGCCGAGGTCCATGCCGCAACCAGCTGGGATATCTGGTTCCTTGAGCGTATTGCGGCAATCCTTGATGCAGAAAATGCGGTGATCGAGAACGGCCTGCCAGATGATGCCACGTCCTTGCGTCATCTGAAATCACTTGGCTTTGCCGATAGCCGCCTTGCCGAGCTTGCCAAGCTTGCACCTGCTGATGTTCGCGCTAGGCGGCAGGCGGTAGGGGTCAATCCTGTCTATAAGCGCATTGATACCTGCGCCGCCGAATTTGCGTCGGATACCGCCTATATGTATTCGACCTACGAAGCCAGCGATCAGGCCGAGTGTGAGTCCGACCCAAGCAACAAGAAAAAGATTGTCATTCTTGGTGGCGGGCCAAATCGAATTGGTCAGGGCATTGAATTTGACTATTGCTGTGTTCATGCCTGCTATGCGCTATCTGATGCCGGCTATGAAACCATCATGATCAACTGTAACCCGGAAACAGTGTCGACCGATTATGACACATCAGACCGGCTTTATTTTGAGCCCCTGACCGACGAAGACGTCATTTCAGTGATCAAGCGCGAGGCCGAAAATGGTGATTTACGCGGCGTTATTGTTCAGCTTGGTGGGCAAACCCCATTGAAAATTGCCGCAGCCCTCGAAGCTGAAGGCATCCCAATTCTAGGCACCAGCCCCGACGCGATTGACCTTGCCGAAGACCGCGAGCGTTTTCAGCAGCTTTTGCAAAAGTTAAATTTATTGCAGCCGGAAAACGGCATTGCCCATTCGGCTGAAGAAGCCCGCACCATCGTCGATCGGATTGGCCTGCCGGTGGTTATCCGCCCGTCCTATGTTCTGGGTGGTCGCGCAATGGAAGTCGTTCACCAGATGGCTGATCTCGAACGCTATATGCGCGATGCGGTTATTGTATCGGGCAGCAATCCGGTATTGATCGACCGGTTCCTGAACAACGCCATTGAGGTAGATGTCGATGCGCTATGTGATGGCAGCGACGTCTATATTGGTGGCATCATGGAACATATCGAGGAAGCCGGTATCCACTCCGGCGACTCTGCCTGCTCACTGCCACCGCAGCATCTCTCGAATGATATTCTTGCCGAGATCAGGCGGCAGACCTCAGAGCTGGCCTTTGCCTTGAATGTGGTTGGCCTGATGAATATTCAGTTTGCCATCCGTGAAGAGAAAATCTACCTTCTCGAAGTGAATCCGCGTGGTAGCCGGACGGTTCCCTTCGTTGCCAAAACTACTGGTGTTCCGCTTGCCAAGATCGCCTCACGCGTGATGGCTGGCGAAAAGCTGGCTGACTTCAATCTGAAAGACCTTGATCTACCCCATGTCGCGGTGAAAGAAGCGGTCTTCCCCTTTGCCCGTTTCCCCGGTGTTGATGTGTTCCTCGGCCCAGAGATGAAATCAACCGGCGAGGTTATGGGTATTGACCGTAATTTCGGTGCCGCATTTGCAAAAAGCCAGCTGGGTGCAGGCGTTGGACTACCGCTCTCTGGCACCGTGTTCATTTCGGTCAAGGATGAGGACAAGCCAGCCTTTGTAGAGATCTGCCGCAAGCTTGTTGATGATGGCTTCAAAATTCTTGCGACTGGCGGCACAACTGATGCGTTAAACGGGGCAGGGGTTCGGGCAACGCGGATCAACAAGGTGATGGAGGGCCGTCCTCACGCGGTTGACGCAATGTTATCCGGCGAGATTCAGCTTGTTTTCAATACGGCAAAAGGAGCTGGCGCAATCAAGGATTCCTTCTCGCTTCGCCACAATGCTTTAACCAACAAAATCCCCTACTACACAACGGTTTCGGGAAGTCGCGCGGCGGCTGAGGCAATCCGTGCCCTGCGTCAAGGTCAACTAGGCGTTCGTACATTACAGGATTATCTTGCAGAGATTAAGCGTTAGCAGTTAATCTGAGCCAGTAGGATAGGGCAAAGCAGCCTTGCGGCGGCTGGGTAAACGGATATTAAAGCGATGGAAAAGATACCTTTCACCCCACAAGGGCTGAACGCAATCAAAGAAGAGCTGGCGCATCTAAAGGGCACCGAACGGCAGGCGGTTATTAATGCGATTGCCGTGGCGCGTGAACATGGCGATCTATCAGAAAATGCCGAATATCATGCTGCCCGTGAAAAACAGTCATTCATTGAAGGGCGAATTTCCGAATTGGAAGACGTTACCAGTCGTGCCGAGGTTATCGATGCGGCACAGCTAAATGGCGAGAAAGTTACTTTTGGAACGAGTGTTGGGCTGGTTGATGAGGAAACCGACGAAGAGTCACTTTATCACATTGTCGGGCCTTATGAGACCGATATTTCCAAACGTATGATTTCGACATCATCACCAGTTGCCCGGGCGGTTATCGGCAAAAGCGTTGGCGATTCGGTTGAGGTGCAGACCCCGGGTGGGCTACGGTCTTATGAAATTTTGACAATTGCGCTGTTCGATATCACCAAAGTCTAATGCGGGCGATATGTTGCGCCTGACTTGCAGTCAGGGCCGTTCGATCGGCACACCGGCAAGCTGTTTTGCCGAGCGGATTGCCAAAGCCGTTTTTACATGGCTGACATTTTTTGCCGGGGTTAAATGGCCGGTCAGAAATTTCTGGAAATCATCCCAATCATGCGCGACAATTTTCAGCAGAAAATCAGTCTCGCCCATCAGCATATGGCATTCGCGCACCTGCGGCCATGTCGATACCAGCCTTTCAAAATCCTGTAAATCGGCTTCGGCCTGACTGGTTAGCCCAACAAAGGCAAAAACCTGCACGCTAAACCCAAGCGCATCCGGATCAATATCTGCATGATAGCCTTTGATAATATCGGCATCTTCCAGCGCCCGGACACGCCGCAGACATGGCGGCGCTGAAATGCCCGCCCGCTTGGCAAGCTCAACATTGGTCATCCGCCCGTCATTTTGCAAATCATGCAAAATTTGTCGATCAATCATATCCAGTTTAATTTTTTCAGCCATTAATAGAGTGCCAACATTAATAAGACATTATCGTACGAACCGCCATAATAGACGCGGCAGATGCCGTTCGACAAGCGCTATTGCGTAATATTATTGCCTGAAGCCCCCGTCCAAGTTACTTATAGTTACAAGACTCAACGAAGTGGAGGCATAGTTTGCCCGCATCCAGCCCAAGAAATTCCCGAACAAAACCCATCCCTGTCATTCAGGGAAAAACGCGGGGTAAAAGGCGGGGGGAAACCAGCATGCGCAAATCAATAATCTGGGTTTTGAGCGATGGTGCCGCAGGTATGCGGCTTCAGGCGATCGCGCTTGGCGACGCGTTGGTGGCGGTTGACACCAATAATCAAACCAGTCTTGCCGACATCATCTTGACCTTGCCATGGTGGGCTCGAAGATTACCGCGTCTTGCCAATATTCTGCCGCTGTCCTGGCTGCGCGCGGGTTTGCAGTCAGCGTCCTTGCAGCTCGATCTTAAAGCCGGGATGCCCGATATCGCCATCACCTGCGGCAGGCGGATGGCCGGAATATCCCTCGCGATCCGGCGGCTTGGTAGGGCTAGCGAAGCCGGGACGCGCACCATCCATATCCAAGACCCGCGCCTACCAGCAGATTATTTTGACGTTCTGGTGGTGCCAAAGCATGACCCGGCACGCGGTCCGAATATTGTAACCAGTCTGGCATCATTGAATAGATTGGATAACAGCAAAATCAAACAAGCTGCGACGGGACTTGCTAGTAAATGGACATCGCTTCCCACGCCAGTGGTGGCGGTTATGCTTGGCGGGGCAAATCGACGATATCATATTTCCGCGGAAATGGCCGACGCGATGGCTGCAAGATTAGCCGATTTTGCCGCTAAAACCGGTGCCAGCCTCGCCATGATTACCTCGCGGCGAACCCCTCTCGGTCTACTAGATCGCTTGACCAGCGCGTTGGATAAAACGCGATATGCGGTCTTGGACCCGCATGATGACAATCCCTATCCCGGCATTCTTGGCATTGCTGATGCGGTGATTGTGACGTCGGATTCGGTGAACATGATATCGGAAGCGACGGTGACAGGCCTGCCGGTTCTGATTGCCGAGTGGCGTCGTGAAAGCGGGCGTATTGGTGCGTTCCGTGATGCGATGATAGCGGCTGGCCATTGTGCGCCACTGGCCGACACCTTGCCTGAAAAGGGCTTTTTGCCACTTAATGAAATGCCTGAAATCACCAAGGCAGTGCTAATGCGCCTCGGCCGCTAGCCGCAGACGTTGCCGGTATTTCACCTGTTATCTCGTCGCCATTTATGCGGTTTCTAGTGAAAAAGCGCGCGCCCGTCATTCGGGAACATCCCATTATAAAGGCTTGCAACTTCGGCACCATATCCATTGAAAATCTGGGTTGGCACATTTTTATTACTGCCGAGCAGCCTTTCGGTTTTTTGCGACCAACGAGGATGCGGCACATCTGGGTTTACATTCGCCCAAAAGCCGTATTCGCGGGCATTAAGCTGTTCCCAGAATGAAACCGGACGCTCATCAGTAAAGGTAAACCGGCTGATGGATTTTACTGATTTAAAGCCGTATTTCCAAGGGGTAACCAGCCGGATCGGCGCGCCGTTCTGAGCCGGCATCGGCTTGCCATAAATTCCAGTTGCAAGAAACGCCAACTCATTTGCCGCCTCGTCAAGGGTCAGGCCTTCAACATACGGCCAAGGGTACCAATCCTGCTTTTGCCCGGGGGCAATGGACGGGTCAAAGAAGGTTTCCATTCTAAGATATTTGGCCTCGACTTTTGGATTTGCCAGGTTGACCAGTTTTGCCAACGGCACTCCACTCCACGGCACAGCCATTGCCCAAGCCTCGACACAGCGATGCCGGTAAAGACGTTCTTCCAGCCCTCCTGCCCGCGCAATCAGATCTTCGGCGTCGAGTTGCAACTCGGTCTCGACCAGCCCGTCAATCGTTACCACCCAAGGATCAGTGATCAGCTTTTGCGCCCTTTTGGTTATGTTTTTTGACGATCCGAATTCATAAAAATTCGTATAGCTTGTTGCATCTTCTTCCGGCGTAATATCGCGATCCAGCCGATAAGCCAGATTTCGTGGTGCCGGATAGCCGCCAATTGCCGCTGTGGCACTGGTTGCAAATCCGCCAATACCGGAGATGGCAGCAGCCAGTCCAAGGCCAGAAAATCCGGCACCACGCAACCAGTCTCGGCGATTCATATAGATCTCTTCGGGGGTGGCGTCAGATTCACCCATAGTCCAGCTTGGGCGCTTTTTGATCAACATTGACCATCTCCTTCGGCGATTAGGCGTTGGCGATAAAATCCTGCATACCCAACATTTATGGCGAATATGCGGCATGATGGTAACGTTATTTACCCCTGATACGTCATAATCAGACAGGATCCGTGATGCGCGGGTCCAGCACCTCTCAGGACAGGCTGGCAGTTACCTTGGCAATCCGCCGGAGCGCATCCAACAGAACATCATCGGCTGCCGCATAAGAAATCCTGAAATATGGCGACAAGCCAAACGCAACACCAGGCACTACAGCCACCTCGCCAGCCTCAAGCAGATAGCTGACAAAATCACTGTCAGTCTTGATTACCTGCCCGTCGGGGCGCTTCCTCCCGATCAGCCCGGCGATAGACGGGTAAACATAGAACGCACCATCAGGCCGCGGGCAATCAATGCCATCAATATCATTCAACGCGTCACAGACAATTTGCCGGCGACGCGCAAAGGCAGCGCGATTTTCGTTGATGAAATCCAGCGGCCCATCAAGCGCGGCGATTGCCGCATATTGGGCAATCGAGTTTGGGCTTGACGTTGATTGCGACTGAACCTTTGCCATCGCCTTGATCAACGGCACCGGCCCGCTGCCATAGCCAATACGCCAGCCAGTCATAAAATAGGATTTCGACACGCCATTCACCGTCAGGATACGATCCTGAAGATCCGGTGCAACTGTCGCCATTGTGGTAAAGCGGAAATCATCATAGACCAGATGCTCATATATATCGTCGCTGATCAGATGCAGATGTGGGTTACGGCGCATGACTTCAGCAAATGCCAAAATATCATCAGAATTATAGCCAACTCCTCCCGGATTTGACGGGCTGTTCAGGATTAACCATTTGCTGTTTGGTGTAATCGCCGCCTCCAGATCATCCGCACTGATTTTCATCGGGTTGGCGCCACTGCCGTGCACAAAGATCGGTTTGGCCTCGCATAGTTCAACAATGCCGGCGAAGCTAACCCAATAAGGCGTCGGGATAATAACTTCATCTTCAGGATTAAGGCTTGCCATCAATGCATTAAACAGGATTTGCTTGCCGCCGGTACCGACCGAAATCATGTCGGGGGTGCATTCCATATTGTTTTCGCGTGCAAATTTGCGGCAGACAGCCGCCTTTAATTCAGGGATACCATCGACTTGAGTATATTTGGTTTTGCCAGCCTGCATCGCCGCAATCGCGGCATCCTTGATATGCTGCGGCGTATCAAAATCAGGCTCACCAGCGGCAAGACCGATGACCTTACGGCCGGCTGCCTTCATATTTAATGCCATGTCGGTTATTGACACGGTCGGTGATGGTGCGATGCGATTAAGCCTGTTTGAAATAAGGCCCATTGGTCTGCTCTCCCTTTGTCTTTCAAATTTATGATGTGGTTTGGCATCAAGAACAAGCGCTTTTTGCCGTGCCCCCTTCCTTCTTGGCGCGAAGATGCCTATCTTAAGCCGCATGGACGAGAATAGTAGCGACAACCTCATCATAACCCGATCAAGCAGCCAGGCAAATTTTGACCTTGTCTCAGAATTTGAACCTGCTGGTGATCAGCCCACCGCGATTGCCGAATTGATTGACGGTATCAAAAAGGGGGAACGCGATCAGGTGCTACTTGGTGTTACCGGGTCAGGCAAAACCTTTACCGCCGCCCATGTAATCCAGAAAATCAAGCGGCCAACGCTGATTTTGGCGCCAAATAAAACTCTGGCGGCCCAGCTATATGGCGAGATGCGCTCGCTCTTTCCGAATAACGCGGTCGAGTATTTTGTCTCATACTATGATTACTATCAGCCAGAGGCCTATGTCCCAAGGTCCGACACCTATATCGAAAAGGAGTCATCGATCAATGAACAGATCGACCGTATGCGTCACTCGGCAACGCGAGCGCTGCTTGAACGTGATGATGTGATCATTGTTGCGTCGGTATCATGTATCTATGGTATCGGTTCGGTCGAAACCTATTCCAGTATGACGTTAAAACTTACCACAGGTGAAACAATTGCCCGTCAGGAACTGCTTCGCCAACTTACCGAGTTGCAATATCGTCGTAATGACACAAATTTTGTCCGCGGTACGTTTCGGGTACGCGGCGACTCGGTTGAGTTATTCCCCGCTCACCTTGAAGACCGGGCATGGCGCATTTCGCTTTTTGGTGACGAGATCGAAGCGATATTCGAGTTTGACCCGTTGATCGGTAAAAAAAACGGCAGCCTCGACAGCATCACAATTTTTGCCAATTCGCATTACGTCACGCCGCGCCCGACATTGCAGCAGGCCTGCAAACAGATCAAACAGGAACTAAAGGATCAGATCGCCGTATTTACCGCCAATAACCAGTTGCTCGAGGCGCAGCGTATCGAACAACGCACGCAATTTGATGTCGAAATGATCGAGGCGACTGGCGTCTGTGCGGGTATTGAAAACTATTCGCGCTATCTTTCTGGACGCGGGCCAGGCGAACCACCACCAACCTTATTTGAATATCTGCCAGAAAATGCGCTTTTGATTATTGATGAAAGCCATGTCACCGTGCCCCAGCTTGGGGCGATGTATAAGGGTGACTTTGCGCGGAAATCGACCCTGTCAAAATATGGTTTTAGATTACCATCATGCCTTGATAACCGGCCGTTGAAATTTAAGGAATGGGAGGCATTCCGCCCGCAGACAATTTTTGTTTCGGCAACACCAGGCACCTGGGAGCTAGAGCGAACCGGTGGCGTTTTCAGTGAACAGGTGGTTCGTCCGACCGGCTTGATCGACCCTGACTGTATTGTCCGACCAACGATCAATCAGGTTGATGATATTATTGCCGAATGCCGAAGTGTTGCCGCCAAGGCCCAGCGCGCGCTGATTACCACCCTCACCAAAAAGATGGCCGAGGCTTTATCTGAATATATGTATGATTCCGGCTTACGCGTGCGATATCTGCATTCCGATATTGATACGCTTGAACGAATCGAGATTATGCGCGATCTGCGCCTCGGGGTGTTTGATGTGCTGATCGGTATCAACCTGCTCCGTGAGGGGCTAGATATTCCAGAATGTGCGCTTGTTGGCATTCTGGATGCCGATAAAGAAGGATATCTTCGCTCCAAAACCTCCTTGATCCAGACCATTGGTAGGGCGGCGAGAAACCTCGACGGACGCGTCATTCTCTATGGTGACCGTGTGACTGACTCGATGCAATATGCACTCGACGAAACCAACCGGCGGCGCGCACGCCAGACCGCCTATAACGAAGCCAACGGCATCACGCCCGAATCTATCCGCAAGGATATCGCTGATGTGCTGGACTCAGTGTTCGAACGGGGCGATCATCTGACGCCGCAAGCTGGTGCCAAATCAGGCGACTTGGTTGGCAGCAACTTCAAAACCGTGATTGCCGATCTCGAAACCAATATGAAAGCAGCGGCGGCTAATCTCGAATTTGAAGAAGCGGCACGATTGCGTGATGAGATCAGGCGCATGGAAGCGGCAGAGCTTGGCCTGTTTGAACCCGGCGTTCCTGCCGCCATTGCGCAACGACATGGGTTTCCTGCCGGCACCCCGGGCGCACCGATCAAAAAACGTGGCCGGCGCCGCTAGCCATGCGGTAAATGAAAGCCACCTGTGGATCACACCACTTTGCCTAGAATGCATTAATCGTTATCAGCTGACGGCGAATCAGTGATGGTTTTGCACAAGTTCTGCAAAAATGCCCAGATTTGCAAATGTCACCGTAAAATTTTCCCTGATCAAAGCAGTTTTCTCTCTTGAAATATTTTAACTTACTGTTTTTATTCATTAAAAATTTTATGCCTATTTTTTAGGCAAAGGGTATTTTTTCGTAGAAAAACAGTGAGCCATGAAATTTTTTGAGGGTTTCTCCACAGGTTTATCCACAGCTTTCGTGGAAAACAATTTCCAGCTTTTTCCGATGATGATTATAGCTGATTCGCCAAAGCTGAATTAACTTTCACCGGCTATCGCCAATTCGTTTAAAACCGCCTGTAACCGCGACTGTGGCGCTCAGTTCTGGACGGTCCATCTCTCAAAATAGAGGCAATGATCACCCTGTTAGCGGCAATGACTTTACCGCAGAAATTTTTTATAATGGCAAGACAGTAGAGGTCGCTGCCAAAACCAACAGCAGTTAACCGCAGGATGGTATCAACACCGTGGATGACGCCCTTAATATGCCGCCAAATTTAAAACGTGGCATTACCTATTTAAAGTCCGAGCTGAAGACGTTGCCAAGTCAGCCGGGGGTTTACCGCATGTACAATGAGGCGGGCGAGGTGCTCTATGTTGGCAAGGCACGCAATCTCGTGCGGCGGGTCACCAGCTATACCCAGCCCAACCGGCTGTCAAACCGGATCATGCGAATGGTTGGCGAGACCAAGAAACTGGAAGTCATCGTCACAAAATCGGAAATTGAAGCGCTGCTGCTTGAATCAAACCTGATCAAGAAAATGAAGCCACGCTATAATATCCTGCTGCGCGATGATAAAAGCCTGCCGCAAATCCTGCTTACCAACGATCATGAATTTGGACAATTAACCAAGCATCGCGGACGGAAAAACCGGAAGGGTGATTATTACGGGCCGTTCGCTTCGGCAGGGTCGGTTAACCGCACTGTTGCCGATCTAGCACGTGCCTTTATGCTACGCACCTGTTCAGACAATGTATTTTCCGGGCGTACACGCCCCTGTTTGCAATATCAGATCAAACGCTGCTCAGGGCCATGTGTTGGACTGGTCAGCCGCGAGGATTACGCCAAGCAAATGACGCAGGCACGCCGGTTTCTTGATGGCGAGTCAGCCGATGTTCAGCGTGAATATGCGGCCCGTATGCACGCCGCCGCTGAACAGCTGGAATTTGAAAAAGCCGCTATCTGGCGTAATCGAATTCGCGCGCTGACCGGTATTCAGGCCAATCAGGATATCAACCTGCCAAGCGTAAGTGACGCCGACATTATTGCGGCCGCGCGCAGTGGTGAGCGAAGCTGTATTCAGATTTTCTTTATTCGTGGCGGCTCCAACTATGGCAATCGTTCCTACTTCCTGACCCATCTTGCCGATACCCCGGCGCATGAGGTTATTGGTGCGTTTATTGGCCAGTTCTATGAGGATAAGGAAGCGCCTGCCGAGATCATGCTAAGCGAAATGCCGGAAGATCACCTGCTGCTTGCCGAGGCGCTCGGCCGGAATGCCGGCCACAAGGTCGTGCTGAGCCAACCGGTTCGCGGCAACCGGCGCAAGGTTACCGATATGGCGCTGAAAAATGCCAAAGAAGCATTGTCACGCCATCTTGCCAACGCATCATCACAGCGCCGCCTTTTACGCGAACTGGCGGCCGAACTCGACCTCAGGGAACCGCTAAACCGTATTGAAATCTATGATAACTCGCACATTCAGGGAAAACACGCGGTTGGCGGCATGGTTGTTGCCGGACCTAATGGATTTGAAAAAGGCGCTTATCGACGCTTTAACATTAGGGATGAGGGCAAATTTGCCACTAGCATCGGTGATGATTTCACCATGATGCGGCAGGTGATACACCGCCGTTTTTCGCGCGCTCTGAAAGATGACGCTGATCGCCGGTCAGGCAACTGGCCGGACCTGTTATTGATTGATGGCGGTGTTGGCCAGCTATCGGCGGTGCATGAGGCACTTGACGATCTGGGGATTGATGATCTTACGGTCGTGGCGATTTCAAAAGGGCGGGACCGGCACGCCGGACGTGAACAGTTTCATATCCGCGGCCGGTCAAGCTTTACCCTGCCCCCCGACAGTGCCGCCATGCATTTCTTGCAGCGACTTCGTGACGAGTCACACCGCTATGCAATCGGTACCCATCGCGCCAAACGCGCCAAGATGGAATTCACCAATCCATTGGATGCGGTGCCCGGCATTGGACCAAAGCGTAAAAAAGCACTGTTGGCACATTTCGGCTCGGCACGTGCAGTTTCGGCAGCCGGCTTGAGCGATTTGGAGGCCGTTGACGGAATTTCGAAAAAATATGCTCAACAAATCTACAATTGGTTCTATAGTGGCAACTGATTAGCCCAAGGGGGTTCAGCGCAATCGTCATTTGCGCTATTTGTTAAAAAGGTCTCCAGAAAAAGGATTGTAGGCGCACTCATGTTTACCCTCGCTTCGATTCCAAATTGGATGACTGTCATGCGCATCGCCATTACGCCGCTTATTGCGGTATTAATCTGGAGTGATGTGGCGCCGCTTTATTACCAACTGGCACTGTATCTCTACACAATTGCCAGCGTAACCGATTACGTCGATGGTTATATTGCGCGGCGCTTAAAGGTTGAGTCGCCGTTTGGCGAAATGCTCGATCCGATTGCTGACAAGCTGCTAATCGCAGCGGTTTTACTTGCGCTTGCCAGTGTCGAGACGAGCGGATGGCTGTTTCTGGTGCCAGCTTTAATTATCCTTATCCGCGAATTCATGATTTCCGGGTTACGCGAATATTTGGCCAAACAAAACATCTCAGCACCGGTTACCCTGCTGGCAAAATGGAAAACCACCGCCCAAATTCTTGCGCTTGGATTTCTGATGGGGGCGCCCGGCTTTCCCGGCTTTCCCTTTGCGCATGAAATCGGTCTGGTATTATTGTGGCTTGCTGCCTTGCTGACCGTGCAGACGGGTTCGGGCTATGTCAAAGGTGCGCTGAGTCATGTCAATAGCCTGCGCTAGGCGGCAGCTGCAATAGCATGATGACCGGCGCCGTGACGATTAAGCCTTGATTGCCAGCATTCACTGTTGGATCATGGCGATGAGCGGCCGCCCGAAGACCGCTTTTGATCAGTATACAACGAAAAATGACAAAAGAGACATAAAACAATGAAGATTATGTATTTCGCCTGGCTGAAGGAACATACCGGCTGTTCGTTTGAGGATATGCCAATCCCCGACGGCGTTGATACAGTCGGCGCATTGATCCCTCATATCACCTGCAAATCAGCCGGTCATAAAACCGCCCTGAAAAATCTCCATGCGGTAAGGGTTGCGGTAAACCGTGTTTATGGCGATCTTACAACGAAAATCACTGATCGTGACGAGATTGCCTTTTTTCCGCCCGTAACAGGGGGCTAGACCATAACGCGCAGCGTAAAAAACCATCAACCACGTCCAGCTAGTGGCTTTTACATTCATTCATATGGACAGCAGGCGGCAGCGTCAGCCATGCACCAATGCGCTGTAGCCTTCAACCATCTTACGGCAGATATCACCCGGGGTGAAATGGTAGTCGCCAATCCGCGATACGGGCGTCACCTCGGCGGCTGTGCCGGTCAGGAAACATTCCTTCATCGAAGCCAGTTCCTCGGGCTTGATATGACGTTCAATCACTTCGATCTGCATTGATCTTGCCATTTGGATCACGCTCTGCCGAGTGATACCGTTCAAAAAGCAATCGGCGATCGGCGTATGCAAGGTGCCATTTGCATCACGAAAGAACACATTGGCACCAGTGGCCTCGGCCACATAGCCGCGGTAGTCCATCATCAACGCATCCTGAAAGCCTTTGCGCTCGGCCTCATGTTTGGAAAGGGTGCAAATCATGTAGAGACCGGCCGCCTTGGCATGAACAGGTGCTGACTCAGGCGATGGCCGTTTCCAGCTTGCAATATCAAGCGTGATGCCCTTCATTTTGGTTTCCGGATCGAAATAGCTAGGCCATTCCCACGCCGCAATAGCCAGATGCGCCGTCGTTTGCTGCGCAGAAATCGCCATCATCTCTGACCCGCGCCAGCAAAATGCCCGCACGTAACCATCGACGATATTATTGGCGTCAAGGACGGCCTGCTTGGCGGCATCCACGTCATCATCCGACACAGGTAAATCAAAATCCAGCATTTTGCTGGATTTCCGAAGCCGTTCCGTATGTTCGCGGCCTTTGAAGATTTTACCGGCATAAACGCGCTCGCCTTCAAACACCAGACTGGCGTAATGCAATCCATGACTTAAGGTGTGCGTTCTCGCGTCGCGCCATGGCAAAAGGTCACCATCCATCCAGATGCTACCATCGCGATCATCAAACGGAATTAACGCCATGTCATGTTCTCCCTAAAAACAGTCAAAGCTATTCTTCTCAAGAATTTAAATGGTTCCATTTCGGCCATTTCATGGTAAACACAGTTGGTATTTCTTATCACTCAAATTTCTTATTGGTCAACATGGCTGACGTAAAACCAATTGGCAAGGCTCTTTTTCTTCGCGAGGAAGAATTGCGTCGCGGCATTGAATTAATGTTCTTTGCCTACCGTGATTTTACCGGTGAGGCTGATTCGATTTTGGCCGAGCAAAACATGGGGCGTGCGCATCATCGGGCGATCTATTTCATCGGGCGCAACCCGGGCATCACAGTCAGCGATCTGCTCACGATCTTGTGCATTACCAAGCAAAGCCTGTCGCGTGTGCTGTCTGGGTTAATGAATGACGGTTATGTGACGCAAAAGCAAGGGCCATCGGATCGGCGGCAGCGGCTGCTTTATCTGACCGGGACTGGCACCGCACTGGAGGCGCGCCTGACCTCAGTGCAAGGACGCCGCGTTGCCGCCGCCTATCGAGAAGCTGGGGTTGACGCGGTTGACGGCTTTCAACGGGTATTGCGGGGATTGCTCGACAACGATACGATCGCCCAGATTGCCCAGCAGGATCGGTCAACTAACGTCTGAACGACGTAACTACCGATGTCGGGCCTCCGGCTTGTGCTGAAGTGAGCAAACCTGTGCCGAAAGCGGTTTTGGCGCCAACCATTGAGGGCCTTTATGTTGGAGCATCACATCCTTGTCATCGATGATGATGAACGGCTTCGTGCCCTGCTTCGCCGGTTTCTTGAGGAAAGCGGCTTTCGCGTCACCGATGCCAGTAATGCCAGTGACGC
This sequence comes from Candidatus Puniceispirillum sp., assembly GCA_016778895.1. GTDB lineage: Bacteria > Pseudomonadota > Alphaproteobacteria > Puniceispirillales > Puniceispirillaceae > UBA3439. Next base: position 32,296 of record JADHOR010000003.1, on the reverse strand, counting down.
ACGCCGTATTCTTGAGGGCGTTGCCTTTGATTTACTGGTTGTCGACATTATGATGCCCGGCGAAACCGGCCTCGAATTCCTGGCAGATATCCGCAAAGAAAATACTGTTCCGGCGCTGTTTCTGACTGCAATGTCAGATACAGAAAATCGAATTGAGGGGTTGGAGGCGGGCGCTGATGACTATATGTCGAAACCGTTTGAGCCGCGTGAACTGGTTTTGAGGATCAAACGCATCCTCCAACGCAACCAGGCCAGCGAAAACACCAATACAATGGTCAATTTTGGCCCATTTCTGTTTGACCCCGATACCGGCATGCTATCCAAGTCGGGGGCGCGACTGCATATCACCACTGCTGAGCAGCAATTACTGACCAGCTTTGGAAAACGCCCCAATCAAATCCTGTCACGTGATGATCTCGGCGCAGCACTTGAGAGGCGCATGGAAGGCCGATCAATTGACGTTGCGGTCGCCCGGCTTCGGCGCAAGCTGGAGCCTAACCCGCGTCACCCTGTCTATCTGCAGACAGTTCGGAACCGCGGCTGGATGCTTCGCACCGACAATACACCACCACAGCATTAGGTGGGGCTGATTATGCAGCTACGCGACTTTCTTCCCAAAACCCTGTTTGGCCGGATGTTATCAATTATCCTTGTGCCAATGATTTTCGTTCAGGTGATTACCGTATTTATCTTCTATGAGCGACATTGGGATACGGTTACGCGTCATATGGCGCAAAATCTGGCAGGGGAAATAGGCCTGTTGATCGATAATTTAGGCGCCCGCCCTGATCAGGCTGCGGTTGAGGCTGTGACCGCCAAAGGTTGGCAATATTTCAGCTTTCCAATCCATTTTCAGAATGATGCAATCTTGCCAAATAGGCCTATTGGCCCGCCTGAAACCTATGCCGAAACCATGCTGCGACGCGAATTGAAAAACCGGCTCGTCCAGCCATGGGTTCTTGATACCAGCAGTGACCCCAATTTGATCTTCATTGATTTGCAAATGGAAAACGGTGTTCTGCGGATCTATGCCAGCCGCAAAAGGATTTTCAGCTCGACAAGCTGGACCTTTATCGGCTGGACGGTTGGCAGCTCTATCATTCTGTTCGGCATTGCGCTTATGTTCTTGCGCAGGCAAGTGCGGCCGATCCATCGGTTGGCGGCGGCGGCACGCCAGCTTGGCCTTGGGCGGCCGGCGCCTGATTACCGGCTGGAGGGGGCGCGTGAAGTAAGGCTGGCTGGCCGGGCATTTCAGGCAATGCGTTATCGGATCATGCGGCAATTGAACGAACGAACTGAAATGCTGGCCGGTGTTAGCCATGATTTACGCACACCGCTCACCCGGATGCGACTGCAACTAGCGCTGATGAAGGACAGTGCTGACACTAAGGCGATCGGCAGCGATATCAGCGAAATGGAAGAAATGATCGATGGCTATCTTGCATTTGCCGCTGGCGAAGGCGATGAAGCCCCTCAGGAGATCGCCATTGATGAGATGTTGGATCGGCTTGTCACCCAGGCGCATAAGGTGCATAAATTCGACATTACCCTGGCGCCAGTTAAAGATAATATCCCGGTCTTTCCAATACGCCGAAATGCCATCCAGCGCGCGTTTGCGAATATCATTTCAAACGCAATCCGCTATTCATCAAAAACCTTTGCCTCGATCCGGCTTCATAATGACGAGGTAATCATTACCTTTGACGATAATGGCGCCGGCATCCCACAAGAACGTCGTGCCGACGCAATCCGCCCTTTTATCCGGCTTGAGGAATCCCGTAATCGGCGCACCGGCGGAGCTGGCCTTGGCCTGTCGATCACCAGCGACATAATTCTTAGCCATGGCGGCGAGCTAACCCTGAGCGACTCGCCCCTCGGCGGCTTGCGCGTTGTCGTCAAACTACCAGTCTGAATTGGCTTGCTCGGGCTTGCTGTGGCGTTTTGCTAAAACAGCTTGCCGCCAGTTGGCACAATTTGATCTGGCGTGACCAGCACTACCTCACCATCTGCATCAGGCACCCCAAGGGTTAGGACCTCGGACATGAAACGGCCAATCTGCCGCGGTGGGAAATTTACCACTGCCATAACCTGTTTGCCGATCAGATCTTCGGGCTGATAATGTGTGGTAATCTGCGCAGATGATTTTCGAACCCCAAGCGGCGTCCCAAAGTCAATCTTCAGCTTATAGGCGGGTTTACGCGCTTCGGGGTATGGCAGGGCTGCAATAATTTCACCGCAGCGTATATCCAGCTTTAAAAAATCATCATATGAGGCCTCAGTCATTATCAACTCCACGCCGACCAGCATCATAACCATCATCATGAGCATATTTATCGGCGGCATCTGATCCGGCCTCAGTGCTCCGCCGGTCCCCCGAAAACACCCGCAAACTCAAGCCCCATTCCTCTGCCTTGGTCATGTTATCATCAAGCGCCTTCATTGTCGCGGCAAGGTCTGCGCCGTCATCTTTCATCCAGACCCGTGCCACGGTTAAAACCACGCCGACGACGCCCTTGACCCGCAGCATTCCCTTTAGCCCCCGCACCGGATCACCTGACATCACCAGAATCCGCCGAACCACTGCTTCTAACCCGTCAAACAGCCGCAATGCCAGTTCCGGGTGGCGCCTTGCAGCGCGATTCAGGGCCTCAATTTGCCGGCGGTAAGGCGCGTAGGTCTCAAACCTTTGCAACAGGCCTTCAATGATCTTTTCACGGACCGACACGGTATCTTCATCTTGAATATCACCAAAGGTTTCTAGCACTGTTTGATAATCAAGCTCGGCCATTTTTGCCAGCAGTAGACGTTGCACACTGCCACCAAGCGCACCAGCAAGCCGATGATCAACACCGGCCATGTCGGCAATCATCTCCAGCTCGATCTGGTCTAGATTATGGGTCGCCAAAAGCGTCCATGCAGCATCAGCAAGTGCCGCTCGCTGTTCATCATTCATGTTTGGTGAGGTGGTATCTTGCGACATCAGACATCCTTTTCATCAAAACGCAATCGGGCTAGCCAGGTGAGCCACCAACAGATTGCCACCATCACCCTGCCCCTCCCCCATGCTAACACAGAATGAGGACTAATCTAAGCTACAGACATGCGTCTTTGCTAATTGGTCTAATTACCAAGCTCGATTGACCTTGCCTTTGCCGCCGCAACGGCCTTTGTCATTAGCGTATTAAGACCATCATCAGCCATCAGAACCGCCAAAGCAGCGGCGGTAGTGCCGCCTTTGCTGGTGACGTTTTCGCGCAGCACGGACGGCGGCGTATCCACTGCCGCCATCAGGGCACCAGCGCCGCAAACAGTTGCCATTGCGAGTTCTATTGCCAGATCATCGGGGAGTCCGGCCTTGATACCTGCCGCACTCATCGCCTCAACCAGCAAAAACACATAGGCAGGCCCTGAACCAGAAACTGCCGTTACCGCATCCATCAGCCCTTCATCTTGCAAATGCACCACCTGTCCGACAGCCGCCAAAAGCTGCGTTGCCAGATCCCGCATCATTTCGGGTGCATCAGCAAATAACGCCGTTATTCCCTTGCCCACCGCCGCTGGCGTATTGGGCATCGCACGCATCACAACTGCCTGGGCACCAAGCCGCTGTTTCAGCCAGCCGGTCGAGATGCCCGCAGCAATCGAGAGATAAGTACAGTCACCATGCGCCAGCGAGCCAAGCGCGGCTATGGCTTCATCCATCATTTGCGGCTTTACTGCAAGAACAATCATTGTGCTCTCCGGCGCGCCATCAGCAACCGCCGACGCACAATCGGCATAGACTCGCACCCGCGGCTGCCCATCCAGCCAGCCTAGATGCGTTTGATGCGGTTCAATAATGGTGAAATCCGCCGCAAGGCCCGTGTCGGCAAGCCAGCCTTCCAGCATTGCACTGCCCATTTTTCCACATCCCAACAGCGTGACTTGCTGCGTTGCCATAGTCTCTAGGCCTCACCCTCGGTGGTGAACGTCACGACTGCGGCGGCATCGCTTGCCGATACCTGACCCTGTGCCACCTGATAGATTGCCGGAAAGCAATGCTCGCACTCACCAAGCATGATATCGACAACGTCTTCGATTTGCTCGGGCGTTGCCCCACCGGCACCGCGAAGTGGCAATGTATGCCGCAATTCCAGTTCCCCAGTGCGAATATCAAGTGCCAGATGCCCCATGAAAATCTGCTGGTTCAACAACGCCGCCAGTAAGGCAATTTCACCCATCCGGTCGTTTTCACACCGAACATCGATCCGGCAGGTAACCTGCATCGCCTCTTCATTATGCTGCCATGTCACCGCAAGCTGATAGTCGCACCATTTGCCCGGCACCTCGACAAGCACCGCGTTTTCAGCGCGCCGCTGCAACAACCAATCCTGATTTGTGACAAAACGGGTAACCAGCTCGATTGGGTCGCCAAGAAGAGTGTCATGCTGATTTTGGCTTGGTGCCATGCGATGCGTTCCGAAATCCCGGCTCGGCTTTATTGCCGACGACCAAACCTAAAATGGCAAATTCGGATCGCGCATTCAATCTAATTCAACACAATATTTTGTGGTTAAACGACAACAGACCCACATCAATTTGTGGTTTTCCCGCCTTTTCCGCTGATTCGCGGCGCTTGCATTATCGCATTATTTATCGCTGTTTTTTACAGCTGTTTTGTGCTTTTTTGCCAATTTTCCGGTTGCTACCGTCTGATCCGCCGACTCGGCCCCTACCAGCATCATCGATTCGAGAAAGGCGACGCGGGCCGCCAACGCTTCATGCCGGGTGCGCAGCGCATCAAACTCTTCACGCGTCACCAGGCCGCGCGCATTCAGGCTGCGTTCCATGCGCTGGCGGATAAGATTGTCAACCTCTTCGCGCATACCGCCAAATGCCGATGCAGCACCATTTGCCATTTGCGCAATATCTGCGATGAAATTTGAACGCGGTGCCATGATAAATCTCCTGTTACGATCCTGCCTGCCAAGAAACCTGTAATCCGGGTGGCACCGGCCACTGTCTCTTTCCATGCGATCTGTTCTAACGCTATCTTTTCTTGCGACTTATGTTTCATATCATAAATAATGCCGCTAAAGTAAGGATGCAACTGCAGAGGGCCGTAACAAATCATATGGGCGATGCCAGATCAGGGTAATCAAAACCAATCTCGCGTCGTCAACAGCGCGCGCAGTCAACAGAGCGAAAGACATCACATGACCATTCAACCGGTACCCGTTGATTATCTCTACAGCGCCATCACGCTTCCCGAATTCAATGTCTTTGCGGTTCAGTTTGGCGATTTTGGCATTCGCTGGTATGCGCTTGCCTATATTGCGGGTCTGGTGATTGGCATTTATATTCTGCGCCGCGAAACCCGCCTTCCAACCGCGGTTATGACTGCTGATCAGACTGATCGGCTGCTTAATTATTTGCTGATTGGCATTATTCTTGGAGGTCGTCTTGGCTATGCCTTGTTCTATAATGCGGGTTTTTACCTAAACAATCCGGTCGCGATCTTTTATATCTGGCAGGGCGGCATGTCATTTCATGGGGCGCTGATCGGGGTTGCTGCGGCGCTTTATGTCATGTCGCAGCGCCACAAAATTCCACTTTTGGCCTTGGCTGACAGGGTGGCAATGGTTACCCCGATCGGGCTGTTTCTGGGGCGCTTATCGAACTTTATCAATGCCGAGCTTTATGGCCGTGTTACCGATGTGCCTTGGGCGATGATTTTTCCCAATAGTGATGGTCAACCGCGTCATCCAAGCCAGCTTTATGAGGCTGGTCTTGAGGGAATTCTGCTTGGTATTGCGATGTATGTTTTCTGGCGGCGAGGCTGGCTCGGCACGCAAGGACGCCTTAGCGGCGTATTTTTGCTTGGCTATGGTGCGGCGCGTTTCCTTGTTGAGCTTGTGCGCCAGCCCGATGCACATATCGGACTTTTGGCAGGCGGGCTCAGCATGGGGCAGGTATTATCCCTGCCAATGATGATGATCGGCATTTACCTGCTGCGTCACGGTTGGCGGTCGGGCAGATAAATGGCAAAGCGTATCGCCACCAATGTTGATCGCATGCTATCTGATCATATCGCAGATCAGATCAGGCGCAGTGGACCGCTATCACTTGCCCGCTATATCGACCTTGCACTTGGTGATGCCGAACATGGCTATTACCAGAAACAAGACCCGCTGGGTGCATCAGGTGATTTCACGACCGCACCCGAGATTTCTGGCCTGTTTGGCGAGATGTGCGGGCTCTATCTTGCCCATATGGCTGGCCTTGCCAGCCTCGACAATCCGGCAATTCTTGAGCTTGGCCCAGGGCGCGGCAGTTTAATGGCTGATATGCGTCATGCCTGGGCGCAAATCATGCCACCCCTCGCCGCCGCTCCGGTGCATCTGCTGGAAACCAGCTCGGCTTTGCGGAAAAGTCAGAGTGACCGGCTCGGCGATGCCGAGCTTTATTGGCATATGAATCTGGACGAATTACCTAAAAGGCCGATTTTTGCGATTGCCAATGAGTTTTTTGATGCCTTACCGATTGATCAGGCCATATGGCGGCAGTCCAAAACTGGCAAAACCGGCGCATGGCATCACCGGCTTGTCGGGCTTCTTGATGACAGGCTTGCCTTCGTTGATGGCCCAGCGCTTAGCAAGGCCGAACTTGATGACTGGCATTTATCATTACCCAAGGGCGTATCGCCAGCGGCCGGCAGCATTTTCGAATACTGCGCCATTGCCGATCAATATGCCGGCAAGCTGGCGCACCATATTGCAACTTATGGCGGGGCTTGCTTAATTGTCGATTACGGGCGTGATGGGTCAAGCGGCGATAGCCTGCAAGCAGTTGTCAATCACCAGCCAGTTGACGTGTTCTATCAGCCAGGCGAGGCCGATTTGTCACATTGGGTTGATTTTCGGGCCTTGCGCCGCGCCGCAATTGCGGCTGGTGCACGTCTTGTTGGGCCGGTTACTCAAGGGGAATTTCTGCGCGCCATTGGCATTGCCCACCGTGCCGAAACGGTTGCAAGACTGGCGAATGCCGAGACCCGCCGCAGCCTGCTTGCCGCGGTTGACCGTTTGGTCAGCAGCCATCAGATGGGATCAGCATTCAAGGTCAGTTTGATCTTGCCGCCGGGGCGCGGATTGCCACCAGGATTTGCCGCCACAGGTCAAACGGAATCAGCCCAATGAACCGGAAAATGCCAGTAACGCTAGCGGGAGGGCCTCAATGTTATCAACATGATGATTGGCTGCCGGGTCAAGCCAGTGGCGCGCCAAATAGTGACTCGCTAAATAATGGCTGGCAAATCAGGCATGGATTTTTCACCGCAAATGGGGGCGTTAGCAGCGGTCTTTATCAAAGTTTAAATTGCGGCTTTGGCTCAAATGATCACCCGTCACTAATTGCTGAAAACCGGCGCCTTGTCGGAGCCAGCCTTGGGTTTCGGCCTGAGCAGATGTATGGCCTTCGCCAGACCCATTCTGCCAATGTTGTCGAAATTACTACTGCCGCCGATGCCAGCAATGACGCCCGTCCTGCCGCTGATGCTTTAATCACCGGAGACAGCGGCTGTTTGCTGGCCATATTGACCGCCGATTGCGTGCCCGTGCTTTTTGCGGCACCGGCTCTTGGCCTTGTTGGTGCAGCGCATGCGGGCTGGCGCGGCGCGGTTGGTGGGGTTTTGGAAGCCACCATCGCAGCAATGGTCAACAAGGGCGCGGCAGCGCCAGATATCGAGGCCGTTATAGGTCCGGCGATCCGGCAACCCAGCTATCAGGTGGGCGATGATTTACGCATGATCATGCTTGCAGTTCATCGTGACGCAGACCATTTTTTTCAGCCGGATATCGACGGAAAATACCGCTTTGACCTTCCCGGGTTTGTGCAATCACGCCTGCGACGGGCGGGGTTGACCAAAGTACATGATCTTGGCATCGACACATATGGCGAATCATCTGGCCTGTTTTCTCACCGGCAGACAACACACGCCGCTTTACCTGATTCCGGACGACAAATTTCGGTAATCGGCATCGTAAAGGCACACAGCGACAAAACATAGTTAAAAGGGGCAGTCATCATGCCGCATCTTTATATTTTCCTTGGACTGATGTTTCTTGCGCTGCTGGCATCCTGCGTGATTGGCTAGTCATTGTCGCATAGTTTTTGACAAAATTGTGGCTAATCCTCTTGCCCGTGGCGGCACCGATTGCTATAGCAGGTCGCAGAGCCACAGCGGGACGTCTTACACAGGGTTTTGATGCATGAAGATTTTATCCTGCAATAGCAATAGACCGTTGGCAGAGGCAATTGCCGCCTATCTGGATGTCCGCCTTACAAAAGCCGATGTAAAACGGTTTGCCGACATGGAGGTTTTTGTCGAAATTGGCGAGAATGTTCGTGGTGAGGACGTTTTTGTTGTGCAATCGACCTGTTTTCCGGCGAATGACAATGTGATGGAATTGCTGGTGGCGCTCGACGCGCTGCGACGCGGTTCCGCCCGCCGGGTTACCGCCGTAATTCCTTATTATGGCTATGCGCGCCAAGACCGGAAATCTGGTCCGCGTACGCCAATTTCTGCAAAGTTGTTAGCTAATTTAATTACCTCTGCCGGCGCCGATCGTGTTTTAACGATTGATCTGCACGCCGGGCAGATTCAAGGCTTTTTTGATATCCCGACCGATAATCTTTTTGCCGCCCCGGTTTTCGTCAGCGACATCAAAGAGCGCTATGACGGCTCTAAGCTGATGATTGTCTCGCCTGATGTTGGTGGCGTTGTGCGGGCTCGGTCTCTCGCGCGTCGCCTTGAGGCTGATCTTGCAATCATTGACAAACGCCGTCCTAAGGCAGGCGTTTCTGAAGTGATGAACATCATTGGCGATGTTGAAGACCGCCATTGCATCATGGTTGACGATATCGTCGATTCTGGTGGCACACTTTGCAACGCTGCGGTCGCATTGATGAAGGCTGGAGCCTTGTCGGTTGATGCCTATGTAACGCACGGGGTTTTGTCAGGCGGTGCGGTCAGCCGTGTTGCAGCATCACCGCTAAACTCGTTGGTGACAACCGACTCGATCCCAGCCACTGAGGCCGTCCGCGTTGCCCGCAATATCCGGCAGTTATCTATCGCCCCGCTCTTGGGTGAGGCAATGCTGCGGATCAACGAAGAACGGTCGGTCTCAACATTGTTCTAACGCAAGGTTTGGATCAGGCCTGAAAACGCAAAAACGCTTGTATTTTTTCAGTAATCAGCCTATACCTCCGCTGCCGCGCACCCCTGGAGGCGAGGTACATTGTTTTATAAAAAGGAGTTAGCAATGTCTGACAATACAACCATTAGCGCAGAACAGCGCGAACGGGTCGGTAAGGGGTCCGCCCGTGCGGTACGCCGTGCAGGTCGAGTCCCTGCCGTCATTTATGGCGACAAAAAGGAACCATTGGGTATCACTCTAGAAAACCGTGAGGTCAGCAAGATCGTTCATCAGCCTGGCATTTTTGGCCGGTTGCTTGATATCAAAGTTGGTAAAGACAGCCATACTGTTTTGACACGTGATATTCAGTTTCATTCGGTAAGCGATAATATTCTTCACATGGACTTTCTCCGTGTATCAGGCTCAGCCAAGGTTTCGGTTGCGGTTTCAGTTGAATTTATCAACGAAGATGATTGCCCTGGCATCAAGATCGGCGGCGTTCTGAACGTTGTTCGTTACGAGGTTGAACTGCTTTGTCCGGCAACCACAATTCCGGAAAAGATCACCGTTGATCTTAGCGGGTTGAAGATTGGTGACTCGGTGCATATCAGCACGATCGAATTGCCCGAGGGCGTTACCCCGACGATCACTGATCGTGACTTCACCGTCGCGACCATCGCCTCACCGGGCGGCGGCGTGAAGAACGAAGATGAGGACGAAGCCGAGGGTGCTGATGGCGATGATGCCGAAGCCGAAAACTCCGGGGCATCTGACGAATAGGCAGCAGCCTATCTAACCCAAAACGGGACAATCATGCGTCTTTTTGCAGGACTGGGAAATCCCGGATCATCATATACCATGAACCGGCACAATGTTGGGTTCATGGCGGTCGATCGTCTTGCCGATCATTATGGGTTTACCTCTTGGAAAAAAAAAGGGGCATCGCTAATTAGCGATGGCCATATCGGCTCGGAAAAAATCATTCTTGTGAAACCGCAGAGTTTTATGAACAAATCCGGCCTTCCAATTGCCGAGATTGCACGGTTTCACAAGATCGATATTCATGACATTTTCGTGTTCCATGACGAGCTTGATCTCGCCGCCGGACGGCTACGGGTCAAAAATGGCGGTGGGCATGGCGGACATAATGGCCTTCGCGATATCGACCGGCATATGGGCGTTAATTATTGGCGCGTCCGCATTGGCATCGGTCGCCCGCCAAATGATACAATGGATGTAAAATCATGGGTATTGGCCGATTTTGGCCGTGATGAACAATCGGGCTGGCTTGTACATTTGCTTGGGGCAATGGCGGATGAGGCTGAGCGGCTTGTTTTGCATAATGATGGCGGCTTTATGAGCCGAGTTGCCTATCTGGCACCAGCTCCACAAGCCGGCTCTCCAAGCGCTAACGACGGCAATAAAGACGGTAAGGAAGACCAGCCTGCCGCCGCCCTACCAAAGCAGACTTAAACGAAACATGATTTAACGGTTATGGGGTTTACCAGATATGGGATTTAATTGCGGCATCATTGGCCTGCCAAATGTTGGAAAATCAACCCTGTTCAATGCCCTAACCGAGACCGCGGCGGCAGAGGCAGCAAATTACCCTTTCTGCACAATCGAGCCAAATACAGGCCGGGTAGCAGTACCTGACCCGCGCCTTAATGCGCTTGCCGCGCTGGCCAGCTCAAAGAGCATTATCCCAACCTATTTGGAATTTGTCGATATTGCCGGCCTTGTCCGCGGTGCGTCCAAAGGTGAAGGCCTTGGCAACCAGTTTCTTGGTAATATCCGCGAAGTTGACGCGATTGCCCATGTGTTGCGCTGTTTTGAAGACAGTGAGATTACCCATGTCGACGGTGATGTTGATCCGGTTCGCGACGCCGCCACTGTCGAAACCGAATTGATGCTTGCCGATATTGACTCGCTGGAACGCCGCATGGCTACGCTGGTCAAGAAATCACGCGGCGGTGACAAGGATGCAAAAGCCGATCTGGCACTAATGGAAAAGATTTTCGCGCATCTATCATATGGCCTACCAGCCCGCAGTACAAAGAACCTGACCGGCGATGAAGCCCTGCGCCTTCCACAATTACAGCTACTAACTGCAAAACCGGTTCTCTATGTTTGCAATGTCGCCGAAGGCGATGCTGCCAGCGGCAATGAATATTGCCAGCACGTCGCTGAAAAAGCTGCCGCTGAAGGGGCTGCTTATGTGATTGTGTCGGCCGCAATTGAGGCCGAAATTGTTCAGTTGGACGAAGCTGACAAAGCCGAGTTTCTCGTCGAGTTAGGCCTTGAAGAAGCCGGACTTGCGCGTCTGATAAGGGCCGGATACAGCCTGCTTGATCTTTTGACCTTTTTCACTGTTGGCCCGAAAGAAGCCCGCGCCTGGACCGTCGGCAAAGGCGCCCGTGCACCGCAGGCCGCCGGTGTTATTCATACTGATTTCCAGCGCGGTTTTATTCGCGCTGAAACCATCGCCTATGATGATTATATGTCATATAAGGGTGAGAATGGTGCGAAGGAAGCAGGCAAGCTGCGCATCGAAGGCAGCGAGTATGAAGTCGCTGATGGCGATGTGTTCCATTTCCGCTTTAACGTCTAGGCACCGGCACCATCACTCAAAGCCAAGCAGGCCTTACCCCAAGAAAAAACCCCGCCACATGGACGGGGTATTTAGTATTGCTTTATCGTAGATTAGTGGACATCTGCCCATATCCGGCGCTTTGCAAGATATGAGAAGATCAAAAAGATGCTGAGGAAGAATACCGCCGCAACACCGATCCGCTTGCGCACTTCCATCTTCGGCTCGGCTGCCCACATCAGGAACTGCACGAGATCACTGGAGATCGCTTCAACCGAATTGTTGGCACCGTCGCTATAGGTCACATCTTCACCATAGAGAGGCTGTGGCATGGCGATCAGGTTACCGGGGTAAGCTGCATTATAATGCATACCCTCAGGCACAGTTACGCCCTCGGGCGCCTCTTTATAGCCAGCAAGCAGGCTGAAAAGATAATCTGGGCCATTCGCGCGTGCCTTGGTAATCAATGACAGATCCGGCGGCAAAGCCCCGTTGTTGCCGGCACGAGCTGCATTTTCATTCAGGTAAGGCGATGGAATACGGTCAGCTGCAATGCCCGGACGCATAAACATCTCACCATCATCGTTCGGGCCGTCCTGCACATCATATTGTGCAGCAATTGCCTTGATTTCGGCCTCATTATAGCCAAGGTCGGCAAAATTTCGGAACGCAATTAGCTCGAGAGAATGGCAACCAGCACATACTTCGCGATAGGCCTGGAACCCCCGCTGCATAGCGGCTTTGTCAAAGGTTCCGAATGGACCAGAAAAGCTCCAATCGCGGCGCTGCAGCTCAACATTGCCACTGGCTGCCATGGCTGGCCCTGCCAATGTACAGGCCAGCATTGCTGCAAAAATACGTTTCAACATTATGCTGACCTCCCCGATGATCCAAGCACCGGTTCCGAAATGGATTTTGGCAAAGGTTTCGTTGTTTCGAACATACTCAACAATGGCAGGATGACGAGGAAATGCAGGAAGTACCACGCCGTCGCAATCCGTGACAATGTCACATAGATCCCCTCAGCCGGCTTACCACCAAGATAGCCAAGCAAAATGGCATCAATCAGGAACAGCCAGAAGAAGATACGGAATAGCGGGCGGAACCGCGCCGAGCGAACCGGTGATTTATCCAGCCACGGCAAGATGAACAGCACCGCAATCGCACCAAACATCAACAACACACCGCCAAGCTTGTCAGGCACGGCCCGCAAGATCGCATAGAATGGCAGAAAGTACCATTCGGGCACGATGTGCGCTGGTGTCTGCAACGCATTTGCCGGGATATAATTGTCAGGGTGACCCATTGCGTTCGGGAAGAAAAACACGGTCATTGCAAGCAGCAGCAAGAACACCGCAATACCAACCATATCCTTGATTGTATAATAAGGATGGAACGAGATTGTGTCTTGCGGGCCGCTGGCGTCAATACCGATCGGGTTGTTTGATCCAAACCTGTGTAGCGCCACGATGTGCAGAACCACCACACCGGAAATCACGAAAGGCAGCAGATAATGCAGCGAGAAGAACCGGTTCAAGGTTGCGTTATCAACCGAAAACCCGCCCCAAAGCAGCGTCACAATGCTGTCACCAACAATTGGAATAGCCGAAAACAGGTTGGTAATCACTGTCGCTCCCCAAAAGCTCATCTGGCCCCAAGGCAGCACATAGCCCATGAAGGCAGTCGCCATCATCAACAAGAAAATCACCACGCCCAAAATCCAAAGTAATTCGCGCGGGGCTTTGTAGGAGCCGTAATAAAGGCCGCGCAGAATATGGATATAAACAACAATAAAGAAGAAGCTCGCTGTATTCATGTGAATATAGCGGATTAACCAGCCATGATTAACATCACGCATGATCCGCTCGACCGATTCAAACGCGTAATCAACATGCGCTGTGTAGCTCATCGCCAAAACGATACCGGTGACGATCATGATGGCCAGCGCCATACCGGCCAGCACGCCAAAATTCCACATGTAGTTCAGGTTCTTCGGAACCGGATAATCGTACTTTTCATGATCGAGCATGGAAAAGACCGGCAACCGATGGTCAATCCATCGCACAACCGGATTTTGAAACTTCTCAGCAGACATAGCTTTTCATATCCTCCAGAAGGGAAAACGGATTAGCCGATACGGATCACCGAGTCGGACAGGTAATTATGAGGTGGGACCTCTAGGTTGGTCGGGGCTGGCCCTTTCCTGATCCGGCCAGAAGTGTCGTAATGCGAGCCGTGACATGGGCAGAACCAGCCGTCATAGTCACCGCGCACCTCACCAGTTTTTTGGCCAAGCGGCACACAGCCAAGATGCGTGCACACTCCAACAAGAACCAAATATTCAGGCTTTTCAGCGCGCGCCACATCATCCTGCGGGTCACGCAGACCAGTAATGTCAGTCGCATTAGCCCGGGCAATTTCATCAGCCGTGCGGTGCCTTATAAAGACTGGCTTACCACGCCATTTTACGGTGATTGACTGCCCAACGGCGATTTTCGAGACATCCACTTCGATATTGGCCAGCGCCAGTGTATCGGCGGCAGGGTTCAACTGATCAATTAGTGGCCATGCAACCGCAGCGGCACCAAGACCTGCCATCGCATAGGTCGCCACAACAAAAAAGTCGCGACGTCCGGGTTCCTGAACATCACCTTTGGCGGGATTTTGGGTTTTATCCGATTTAGCCATATTGTCCTCTTTAACGCTGTTTTCCGCACATGATTATCGACATGATGTCAGGTCGCTTCGGTCTCGACGGACCAACCATGACGGCTGGCAAAATTTGTTGCTGATTTCCTAGCATGGCCAAAGCCTGTTTTCCTACCCTAATTTTGCATGATTTTGCCAAAAATTTTACAAAATTGGCACGACCGATTGTTTCCACATGTCAAAAACGCTACGGCCACCTGACTTCAGGCGGCAGGCTCATCAAAATTGCCTCGATATTACCACCTGTTTTCAGACCGAATAACGTACCCCGGTCATATAAGAGATTAAATTCCACATAACGGCCCCGCCGCACCAGCTGGGCATGACGATCGTCATCTGTCCATGGCAGGCCCATCCTCGATTTGACAATCTCGGCATAGCCATTCTTGAAGGCCGTTCCAACATCGCGGGTAAAAGCAAAATCCTTATCCCAGTCACCACTATTCAGATTATCATAGAAAATCCCGCCAGCGCCGCGCGGCTCATTGCGATGCGGCAAATAGAAATATTCATCGCACCATTTTTTATATTTCGGATAATAGTCAAGGTCGTGGTCGTCACATGCCGCCTTTAGCACCGCATGGAATTCATCGCCAGCCGCAGCATCCGGCAATAGCGGGGTCAGATCGCCGCCTCCACCAAACCAGTTCTTCGAGGTTATGATAAAGCGGGTATTCATATGCGCAGCGGGCACATGAGGGTTACGCATATGGGCAACCAGCGAGATACCGGACGCCCAAAAACGTCCATCATCCTTGGCACCATTGATCTGGCCCTTGAAATCATCAGAAAAAGTTCCGAAGACAGTCGAGATATTCACCCCTACCTTTTCAAAGACACGGCCATGCATCAGGCTGATTTCGCCGCCGCCACCACCATCACGCTGCCAGTTTTTGCGGGTAAAACGACCGGCGGCACCATCATGCTCATCGCCAGCGTCCTCGATGGATTCAAAAACACCGCAAATCTCGTCACGAAGAGCTTTGAACCAGTCGCTTGCAGCCGTCTTTTTCTGCTCAATCGATGACATGGTCTGGCGCACGGTATCGGCCATGATTTTCCTCATCTAATTTCCAAATAGCCATTCCAGTAACGCCGGTTTTGCAAGGGTGAAATTTGATTTGACCCACCGTGCCTCCGCGTCCTTTAACATCTGACCCAGACCCGGGCCATTGTCAACGCCATGCGACAATAAGTCTGCACCGCAAAGCGGGTTTTCCGGGGCCTGCCAGACGCTAATTTCGGCAAGCCGCTGACGCGACACTAATGTTCTGTTGCGCCATGATTGCACCGCGTACAGCAGCGCCGCCATATCGCCGAGATAATAAGCCGCCTGCCGCCACCTAGCCCCAGCTAACATGGTCATGATTTCGTCATCAAGCCCCTGATCCAGTCGCGCCAGCCATCTGTTTTCGACGCGACTTAACTGCAGCCGTTCAGATAAAGCCGCCGCTGATCCAATTGGCATCACCGCCGCCAGACCGCCGAGCCACCCAAGACCAGAGGCCCTGTCCAAATCAGCAATAACCGATTCGGCCGCCGCATCGCAGTTCAGCCCCGCTGCATCAAGAGAAATGCCAAGTGCGGCCTGATCAATCGCCGTGTCGTGCATCATCGCGATTACATGGCCGAGGCGCCTGCCACGCAAAATCTGCCGCAGCTCATTGCCAACACGCTCACCCGATAGTGCTGCGCACAGATGCGCTTGCTGGCGCAATGCGCGGTGCGCTTCGGGGTCAATGCCAGCTTTGCCAAAGCGCGGTAAAAACCGGCAATAGCGCATCATCCGCAGCGCATCTTCCTGCACCCGCTGACCCGCATCACCTGCAAAGCGCAAGCGACCGCCTTTCAGGTCTTCCTGCCCACCAAGCGGATCAAAAATCGCACCATCCGCATCTAAATAGATCGCATTAATGGTGAAATCGCGCCGAGCCGCATCGCGTGTCCAGTCGCTATCATGCGCAACTGTTGCATGTCGGCCGTCGGTTTCAAGATCGACGCGCGTTTGCGTCAACTCGATTTGATCAGCGGCATCACAAAGGGTAATCGTGCCATGCTTTAGCCCAGTTTCAACCACTCGCGTCCGGCGGGCACTCATATAGCTTGCAACAGTTTCGATCGGCAGATTAATCGCCATATCAATATCGCCGACCGGATAGCCAGCCAGCCAATCACGCACCGCACCACCAACAATCCGCGCCTCACCGCCAAGCGCAAGCGCACCATCAAATATGCGTCTGACAAGCGGCCGCTGCGCCCAGTCGGGAAGGCCGTCTTGGACGAGGCCTCTTTGAGCCGATGCCGTTTGCCCTTGATCACTCTGCTCACGGCTTTTATGACTGTCGCTCAAAACTGCCCCCGGTTACTTTTCCGTTTTCAATCCTTGCTGGAGAATAGGTCAAATCCGGCGGCACGCTGTTGGATTCCAGCCACCATGCACCACACGCAAAGACAATCCCAGCAACAATCAGACCGATGAAATAATTATTGTGAACTGCCTCTGGCGGCTGACCCGTTTTAAGGGCTTTACGGGACTGCCAGCTGCGGACAAAGCCCATCACCAGAACCGCCGCCCCAAGCGCAGACAAAATTACCAACAAGGCTCGCATCTTTTATCCACTCCATTGTTGTTTGCGATGTTTATTACCAGAGTATTCCGCAATAAATTCCAGGGAAAATATGTCACCAGAATATCCAGTTAAAAAATGCAAATGCTATTCATCATTATGTGGGGGCGATCTGCGTCAAGATCAAACGACAGCGCCAATGCGCCGATGCAGATCATTAAGTACCCGCGCCGACAAGCCCCAGATCAAATGATCGTCATGTTCGACAATCCAATAATCGTTGCGCCGGCCATTCGTCTGACGCGGCACCAGCCGAAAATTATCCGGATTGATAATATGCGATAATGGTAGCGTAAAAATGAGATCAACCTCACTCGGGTCAGCGACCAGCCCTGCCAGCCCGTTATCCCCACAAACAATTCCAACAACAGGCTGCACGACAAAGCCTGCCGGACTTCGCACCGCATCAAGCCCGCCAACAATCCGTACCGATTGCGGCACAATTCGAACCTCTTCATGAGCTTCCCGCAATGCCGCCCCCACCGGACCATCATCTTCCGGTTCGACCTTGCCACCGGGAAAGCTGATTTGTCCGGCGTGATGTGCTAGATGGGCTGCCCGTTTCGTCAGCAGCACGTGCCAGTCACCAGCATCGCGCAGCAATGGCACCAAAATAGCTGCCGGCCGGTCCGGCACTGTTACAGTGTCGCGCCCAGACGATAGCATTTGCGGCTTTTGCCGATCCGCTTCTGACCGGTCCGGCAGAGGGTTCAGACAGGCGTCAAGACGCTGATACAAATCAACATGTCTGATTTGCCGTGCATCTGTTGGAGATATCAATGAAAAATCAACCAAGCGGGACATCACGCCTCTAACGGAAAAAACTGTTCATGGCTCCATACACCAAGCCGGCTGTCAGGCCCGGCCTCGGCATATTCGGCCAATTGGTAATAGACCGGCCGCGATAATTTTGCCAACAGCCCGTCACGAACTTCAATATACGGGCGTAGATCATCTGCTGTCGCTGGCTTTCGCAATTGCAGCGGATGCGCCTCATCGAGGGGAACTATGTCATCAAGATTGGTTTGAAAGCTGATTTTCTGAGGCACCGCGCCAGCACCAACCTCTACCATCATCTCGCGAATGATAAAGGGGGCGTCATCAACGATAATCCGGCCCTTTTCAACCGGAGTTGCCAACCAGTAAACCCCGCCGTCGTCCCGCAGCAATATCGAGGCAAATAATTTCACCAGTTCAATACGCCAGATTTCTCCCCCATTATGGTACCACCGGCCATCACTGGCGATGCGAATGTCAAATTGCTGTTCGGCAATAAGGCGCAGGCGCTGAAGACTGATTTTCGCTGATTTTGATTTCATTATAATGCCGTTTAGTAACTCTTGATCGCATCCTAACAGAGATTCCAACACAAATATCGGTGTTGCAAGATTTGTCCGCATCAACGCCCTGAACGATTTCGCCGAAATAACCCCGCCCGTAAACTTTTTGCAAATCTTTTCATGTCATACTGCTGCTTAAAGGCAAAGACTGGACGATTAGACTTACCATAGTCCAGACCATTTTATCTATGTCCAACTAAATTCAGGTGTTGATAACAACATGTGGGAGACTATTGCGATAAATAATCTGGGGATTATGATGGCATCATCAAATGCCACCCCGTCGGCCAGTGGTGCTGTAACTGCGCGCGTTAATCAAAAGATCGCAATCACGCTTGGCAGCAACCCGACGGTTCCGGCATTGTTATCACTGGTCCAAACCTTATGCGCATTAAAAGGCCCGATTCCCCTGATTGGCACCAGTGGCAGTGATTGCTCCAGTCACACCCAAAGCAAGCTATGTATTCTTCTCGCGCGTCGCGCGGATGGCGCTCGTCAAACACCGGTCGACAAATGGTCACACTGGCCGAATTGCCCTTGCATCCATTGAAGCACTATGCCACACAAAATCATTGGATAAGTTTTGCGCACTCGCTGCGAAAACCAAACGCACCGCCCTTAAATCAAATTCCTGATGCTGGCATCGATGTATATTTACCTTCCTATTGCTGAAATCTCGATGCACATCGCCATTATCATCGGCCTCGGCGGGGGCGTCGGCTTTTTGTCGGGATTATTCGGCGTTGGCGGCGGCTTTTTAATGACGCCATTATTGATTTTTCTTGGCGTGCCACCGGCGGTTGCCGTGGCCACCGAGGCCAACCAAATTGTGGCGTCATCAGTATCGGGTGTGCTAGCGCATATGCGGCGCGGCAATGTCGACTTTAAAATGGGTGGCATCCTTCTGATCGGCGGTGTAATCGGATCTTCGCTTGGGGTTATGCTATTCACCTTTTTGCGTGAAGTTGGACAGATCGATCTGGTGATCAAGCTGTCTTATGTTGTGTTTCTCGGCATCATTGGATTTTTGATGCTGCTGGAAAGTGTGCGTGCAATTATGCGCACACGCCAGCCAGGCGCGCGCCGGCGCAAACTGCACCAGCATAACTGGCTTCACGGCCTACCATTGAAAATGCGGTTTCGCCGGTCAAAACTTTACATCAGCGCATTGTTACCGCTGGGTATCGGTGCATTTGTCGGTGTCTTGGCAGCGATCATGGGTGTTGGTGGCGGCTTTATTATGGTACCAGCGATGATATATCTGCTTGGCATGCCGACATCAGTTGTCGTTGGCACGTCACTTTTCCAGATCATTTTCGTGACGGCAAATGTAACCTTCCTGCAATCGGTACAAACCCAGACAGTCGACTTTATGCTGGCCGGCTTATTGCTGCTCGGAGCGGTGATCGGGGCGCAGTTCGGAACACGCGCAAGCGTGCTTCTTCGCGGTGAGCAATTGCGTGGCCTTCTGGCGCTGATGGTGTTGACGGTCTGTATTAAGCTTGCCTTTGACCTTGCTATTCGCCCTGATGATTTATTTAGCGTGGAACTGTTAAAATGATCCATGCGCATCGTGTCATCCTTGGCCTGCTTTTGTTGATCGGCATGACTGGTTTTGCCACTGCCGATTCGGGCCGGATCGTTGCCGATCTGTCCAAATCGAACGTCTCGATCACCAGCGGCTTTCACGGCACTGACCTGCTTTTGTTTGGCGCTGTTGATGGTGATATTGGAGATGATATTCTGGTTGTGGTTAGCGGCCCACCGACTGACGTTGCCCAACGCCGAAAGGCCAATCGTGCCGGCATATGGATTAATGTTGAAACCAATATCTGGCAGCAAATCCCCAGCCTTTACAGTGTGCTTGCCACCAACCAGATTGAGCAGATTACCAGCCCTGAAGTGTTGGCTGAGCTTGGCATTGGCACGCAGAATATTGGGCTGAAAATTGTTCCAGAAACCCCTATGCCCGGTCAGGCTCCACCCATAGCTGCCGACTTTATTGCGGCGCTTCAGACGAACATGGCCAATATTGATTTATGGTCAAATGAAATCGGCAAGGTTAAGCTGACCCAAAATGCACTTTTCCGCGCCGAGGTCAAATTACCCGCAAATATTGTCTCTGGCACTTATGATGTTCGGGTTCTGCAATTTCGTAACGGTGTTGCAATCAGCGAGGATCGGACTAATTTATATATCAAAAAAGGCGGCTTGAGTGCCGGTATCTACAATTTCGCGCATGATTATTCGGCGTTATATGGCATTTTTGCCATCCTGTTTGCGGTTGCCTCGGGTTGGCTTGCTGCTGCTGTTTTCCGCCGCAAATAACCATTCATTTCACCCGGTGAAAGTGGAGTATAAATATTATGGCAAAAGCAAAGGCACACAAAAAACAGCCAGTCTTTCTTGTTGTCGTTGATGATAGCGAGGAAATGCACCAGGCATTGCAATTTGCATGCGGGCGCGCACGCTCGGTAAATGGCCGTGTTGCGCTGATGTATTGTATAGCTCCGGCGGAATTTGAATATTGGGCAGGCGTTGGTGAATTGATGCGTGAAGAGGCGCGCGAAGAGGCCGAAGCCAAAATGGCCACGCACGCCGAATATGCAAAAACATTGACCAACGACACACCAATCTTGTATGTGCGTGAAGGCGATATTCGTGACGAGTTGCTAGATCTTATTGACACCGAACATGATATCAGCCTACTTGTGCTTGGTGCAGATACAAAATCCGAGACTGCCGGCCCGCTAATCACCTTTCTGATGGCAAAAGGGGCATCACGTTGCCGGGTTCCGATTACAGTTGTTCCCGGAAACTTGACCGACGAACAGCTTGACGCATTGTTCTAGTCGCATTGTGTTTTTCTTTGAGGTCTTTCGCATGAAATCTATTTTATTAGGCTTATTAGGAGTTGGATTTTTAACTATGAGTGAAGCAAGCGCAGCCGCCACCGGCAAAAGCCTTCTACTTGAAACCAGCCAGGGACAAGTAGAGATCAAATTACTGCCAGAGATTGCCCCAAACCATGTTGCCCGCATTTCCGAGCTGGCGGCTTCCGGCTTTTATGACGGCATCGTCTTCCACCGTGTTATCCCCGGATTTATGGCACAAACTGGCGATCCGACAGGTACTGGCATGGGCGGATCAGGCACCAAGCTAAAGGCCGAATTCAGTGACTATGAATACCGCAATGGCACTGTTGGTATGGCTCGCTCAATGAGCCCTGACAGTGGTGACAGCCAGTTCTTTATCTGCTTTGATGGCTGCGGCCATCTCACCGGGCAATACACCGTTTGGGGACAAGTCGAAAACGGTATGGACGCTGTTGAAAAGCTGGCAGCTGGCGAGCCACCAGCCGCTCCTGACCAGATTATCTCAGCAAAGTTAATCGACTAAAGCAGTGGCAGATGTTGCCTAGGCAGCACAAAATTCAAGCGAATGTAAAGCCGGAGATTTCTGGCTTTTTTTCATTACCGCCAGATTTATGTGCCGCCAGATTTGTTGGATGCTCAAGATAGGGGCGTCGCTCTTATGGCGCAGGGACTGCGAGGCGCGCCACCCGGGCCCGCGTCGTGAAATAGATCGTTATGCCAAGCCAGATCAAGCCAAATACAATTAGATCCTGCAGTAAAAACGCTTCAGAAAACACCATCACACCAAACAAAAGCTGCATTGTCGGATTGCTGTAAAAAAGCAAACTGGCCATGGTCATGCTTAGCACCCGATTGCCCTTTAAAAACAGTACAAGTGGCAACACCGTAATCCCGCCAGCCAACAATGCCAGTGCAACATTTGCGGCGCCACCACCAAAAAATGGCACCTGCCCGTTGGCCTGCATCCAGAACAGGAACCCCGCAGCAAATGGCAGCAAAATCACCGTCTCAATAAACAGCCCCTGCAACGGATCAACATCCATCCGTTTACGTAACACCGCGTAAAGCGAGAAACTGCCCGCCAGCGCCAGCGAAATCCACGGCACCCCCATAATCATAATCGCCTTTGCAATTACCCCAAAACATACTAGCCCGATCGCCAGCCCCGCCCATTTATCAAGTCTTTCCCCAAGCACAAGAATGCTGAAAAAAACCGTACAAAGCGGATAGATAAAATAGCCTAGTGCCGCCCCAACCACCTGTTCGGTCTGCACTGCATAAACATAAAACCCCCAATTCAGCGACAAAAAGCAGGTTGTTACAAAAAAATTAAATAAATTATGTCGCACCCGTATCAAACGCCAAATATCGCCAAGCTGTCCCGCAATCCAACAAATCACAAATAACAGCACCGCCGACCATAATGAGCGATGCGCAATGATCTCATACGGGTCGTCAGCATCAACAGACTTGATATAGAGTGGAACGATTGCCCATAAAAAACCGGCACTTAACGAAAAGCATATACCGGCTAGATTATTCTTTTTTGGAATTTCCATCGACAGCGGCCCGCCACTAAACTTTCACAGATATTAACCTTTTGACTGGTTAGAAACGGCAAATTTGACTATTGCAACCACACTGTGCTGACACAAAATTGACCTCTGAGCGCAGCTATCAGAGCCGCTATCATTCATTTATCATTTGACATTAACTATTCCTGTTCCCATATGTATTGCGCCGAAAGGGCTTTATGAGACTAGAATCCAACGAAGGTTCGATGCCGCATAGAAGTCGTATTAAGAGACATTGGGCCTTGATCACCGGCAGATCAAGGCTGAAGTTGGAGACTAGAAAATATGGCACAGGGTACTGTGAAGTGGTTTAACACCCAAAAAGGTTATGGCTTTATTAATCCAGACGATGATGGCAATGACGTGTTTGTACACATCACCGCTGTTCAGAATTCGGGCCTCAACGGTTTGAACGAAGGTCAGAGGGTATCTTACGAGCTTGAAGAACAGCGTAACGGCAAAATGGCCGCCGTCGGACTGGCGATCGTAGAGTAAACAATCGCCGTTTGCGATAAAACAAATTGCAGTTTGGCCATGCTGACCATGGGCTAAATGCATGGGGGTCGCTCAATCATTTAGAGCGGCCTTTTTTATTTGTTGTTGGGCGCAACAGATGGTTGCTGATCAGGATTATGGATTCGGTAGCGCACCACGTGATAATGCAGCACGCCACTCCCTCGCAATGATAGAAACAGGCTTGCAGCAATTAACGCCAGTTGCAACACGGGGAAAAAGGCTTTGACCGATAGCTCGATACAGATAATGAACAGCAGCAGGATATGCCAAATTCGGCAAGCGACGAAATTTCATCCGAGTAATCGACAAGTCTGAGGCCAGTTGGCCCCAGCGCGAATTCGGCAAGAATATACCCTACCGGAGGCGGCTGCCGCAGCCAGCGCAATATCAGTCCAAAGCTAACCGCGCTTAGCATCAGAAATCTTGTTGTCAGTAACTTGCGCTATCAACCTAGCATCTGGTAACGCTAGCAAAATTCACATTTGAGCGAAATTGGTTTTAAGGATTACCCCAGCAGGTGCTAGCGCTCTAGATAAAGGGCAGTGGAACAATGCGAGCTGATCGCGGCCCATCTTCCATCTGGATCTGCACCGGCTCTGCCGCATCAATTGCCACAATTGACACCATGCCAACGCCGATATTCTCACCAACCCGCGGCGAGAACACACACGCACTCACATAGCCAGCATCAGCGCCATTACACGTGACGTTATGACGATCCTCACTCGTCTGCATGATCCGCGGGCCATCAATAATCAACCCCATAAAACGGCGCGTGACACCAGCTCTCTTGATCGCGATCAGCGCGTCTTTGCCAATGAAATCATACGGCTGATCAAGCGCGATGAATTTATCCATACCCAGTTCAAACGGGTTGGTCTCAGCATCAGTATCAGCGCCATAGGAAATCAGGCCACTTTCAATCCGTTCAATGTAATTGGGCGTACCCGGCCCTATACTGTAGGGCTTGCCCGCTTCGGCGACACGCGCCCATAACTCATCACCACGACTAGCGTCACGAAGATATAGCTCATAGCCGCCTTGCTTTGACCAGCCCGACCGCGCAACCACTAGCGGAATCCCGCCAAGATCAGTAACCCGAAAGCCAAAATATTTTAGCTCACGGACCCAGTCACCAAATAGATCCGAGACAACCTCAATCGCCTTTGGCCCCTGAATCGCAAGCGGCGAGACATCAGGTTCAAACACGTCGACATCCAGCTTCAGCGCGCCCGCCACCGCGCTTGCCCATAATTGAATGTCACTATCGGCGATCGACAGCCAGATTTCATGCTCGGCAACCTGCAACAGGACCGGATCATTGATAATCGCGCCATTATAATTGCACAGCGGTACATATTTTCCCTGCCCGATGACCAGACCGTCAAGATTACGCGGCGTCAATAACCGCGCCAGCGCCAGCGCATCCGGCCCCTTCAGTGCGACCTGCCTTTCAACCGCAACATCCCACATGGCAACACCATTAATAAGGCGGTCATATTCGGCCGCTGGATCACCATAGCTGGTTGGCATATACATATGATTATAAACACTTGCAGCCGTCAGACCGGCGTTACGACTTGACTTAAAAAACGGGCTTTTGCGAACCCGCGAACCAATCGATAGCTGAACCGCCATGACAGCACCCATGTATGAATGACTAAGACATCACATTTTCACGGGATATTGCCATAGTTAAAACCTGATCAGATATTCCATTTTCGTCAACTTATAGGATATTTTTGCGCAAAAACGCCTTATCCGAAAAAATCAGCAATTTCGGCGGTAAATTGATCGATCGCCAAGAAATCAATATCAAGATGCGTGACAAGCCGGATTGTCCGGTCGCCAGTGCCAAGCAAGATACCGCGGCCAGCAAGATGCGCCCGAAGCGGGTCTGCCGCCCCCTCTGGCAGCTGCATAAAGACCATATTTGTTTCAACCAGATCGGCATTCACCGTAACCTTGGCAATTTGACCAAGCTGATCCGCAAGGCGATGCGCCGCCACATGGTCATCGGCCAGCCGGTCAATGTGATGTTCAAGCGCATAAAGCCCTGCCGCGGCCAGAATACCAACCTGCCGCATACCGCCACCAACCAGCTTGCGCATCCGGCGTGCGCGCGCAATAAATTCGGCTGATCCGACCAGCACTGATCCGGCTGGCGTTCCCAATCCTTTTGACAGGCACAAAGACACGCTATCAACCGCTTCTACCAGCTGGCGCGCGGGCACGCCCAGCTTGACCGACGCATTCATCAGCCTCGCCCCATCAAGATGTACCGCAAGCCCGCTATCCCGTCCAGCCTTGGCAAGGCCGGCGATGCTTGCCACGTCATGCGCGTGACCCGAGACGGTATTTTCCAGACATAGCAGACGGCTGATCGGGCAATGTGGGTCATCCGGCTTTACCGCCTTGGTGATGGCAGCAGGCTGCATCATGCCGCGATGATCCGTGGCAAGCGCCTCCATCATTACCCCACCAAGCACGGATACGCCGCCAGCCTCATAGCGGTGAACATGATAGCAATCACCAACCAGCAATTCGTCACCGCGCTGGCAATGTGCCAGCAATGCGCAAAGGTTGGACTGCGTACCACTGGCAACAAACAGACCCGCTTGCTTGCCAAGAAGCTTGGCTACCCTCGCCTGAAGCTCGTTTACTGTCGGGTCATCACCATATACATCATCACCAACCTCAGCATTTGCCATGGCTTCACGCATCGCTGCAGTTGGTCTGGTTACGGTGTCGCTCCGAAGGTCAATCCACACCTGTTGATTGGCCTGCGCCGCATCCTGATAACTCGTCATTGGGCTGCCTCCGCAATGAAGGCTTTTAGGTCAAAATCGGCATTGACGATTTCGTCAGGGTCGGGTGACAACCCCTCATCAAGACATTTCTTGCCAAGCATATAGCCAGCTGGATCGCGAACCGCCTCGACCGCGGCAAGCGCGCCCGCCTGATCATAGCTCCAGACCGAAAACCCGCCTTCGCGCTTGCCCAGACGCATCGAGTATTGCACCTCAGCAGTGGCCAAAGGCACAATCCCGGCGGATTGCAACCGCACATCAAACTGTTCTGACCAGAACCATGGCGCCGCTAGTGCCGGTTGGGCAGTGCCGCAAATCGCCGCGGCGGCACACGCTGCCGTTACTTGTGCATTATCAACAGACTCAATCCGCAACGCCGCCCCGTCGATTAGGGCGACATCACCAATGGCAAAAATATCGTCCAGTGAGGTTTGCATCCTGGCATTGACAAGAATGCCATTACCGCAGGCAAGCCCGGCATCGGCCGCCAGCTCCAGGTCAGGCGACACCCCAATACCGATAAGCAATAATTCAGCGTCAAGCACCATACCGCTGTCAAGGCGTATGCCGGCAAAGCTACCATCCTGCTGCAAGATCTCATCACTGCTGGCACCAAGGTGAAGCCGCACATCATGGCTTTGATGTAACTCTGCAAAAAAATCCGAAATAGGCGGACTCGCCACCCGCGCCAATAATCTGTCGGCCATTTCGATCACATCGACCTTAACGCCAATTTTGGTAAGGCTGGCGGCAACCTCCAGCCCGATATAACCACCGCCAATCACCACCGCATGACGCCGACCCCCAATTGCCATACGCAGACGATGCGCATCATCTGGATGCCGCAGCACAAACACCCCATCAAGACCACTTGCCGCTGCTAGCTGGCGCGGCACCGCGCCGGTGGCAAGCACCAGCCTGTCATAGTTATACCGACAGCCATCATCGAGGCTTATCTGCTTTTGCACCGGGTCAATTGCCGTTGCAATCCGGCCATCAACAAGGTCAATCTGATACGCGGTAAACCAGTCAGATCGCCGCAATAAAAATTTCGCATCGTCGCTGCCATCGGCCTGCAGAAACGCCTTTGACAATGGCGGGCGTTCAAGCGGCAGGCCGTTTAGCCGGTCGATAATGGTAATCTGGCCGGCGAACCCGTTCGTGCGTAATTGTTCGGCGCAGGCAATACCCGCATGACTAGCTCCGATAATAATAATTTTATCTGACATCATGTTCCTGCTGATTATTCGCTTCACTAACCGGCCAGCCGCCCCGCCATCAAGGCTGGCAACTGGTCAATTCTGCCAATGACCTTAGCATGATCAATATCATGATGCGGCCGATCGTCAACATGATCAGCGACACAGATAAAATCAGCTGCCTTCGCCGCAGTAGCTGTACCATAATCGGCCATTGTATCCCCGACCATAATGCTGGTTGCCGGCGTTACACCGGCAATTTCACAGCAGCGAAAGAACCCGTGCGGCCCGGGCTTTGATCCATAGCCACTATCCGCGCCAACTATGGTGCAAAAAAGGTCAAGAACACCAATGTCCTGCATATTCTTCCGGGCACTATTTTCCGAATCGTTGGTCAGGATTGCCAGCGCGTAGCCAGCGTCATAGAGCTGGCGAAGTGGTGTAACCACGTCGCCTTTCGTCACAGTTTTATTGCGGCCATGAAGGTTAACCAGTTCCCTGACATCATGCGCATAGCGCTCATCACTATCCAGCCTGATCATATGCGGTGGGAGTATTTTCTGCCAGCGATCGCGAATATCCGCAAAAGAACCAGCCGCAAAAATCCCCCGTGGGTCAATCACGCCAGCATCCTCATCAACACCAATGGCAGCGAGTAATTCCGCCGCACCCACCGATTCACCCCAACCATCGGGAATGCGACTTGCCGTATAATGTGCCACTGCCAACGCTACCGGCAACCAGGTTGCCTCAAGGTCAAGGATCACGCCATCCTTATCAAAAACAATTAAATCTATCATGACCTTATTGGAGAGCCTTAGCTGGTGAGGTAATCTACTGGCTTTAGCCTGACCGATTTTCGCGCCGTGACCAAGGGGCTTTTAAAAAAAATTATGTGGCCTTTCGTCCGATTAGGCATTCACCACAATCGAATGCCCCTGCAGCCGCGCATGCACGCCGTTGATTAGCCCATCATCACACAGCTGACGGGCGAGCGCGCCACCATTACCCAGCGCGCTGCTAATTTCTTCTGCCGTCAACACGCCAACCTCAACCGTAACCAGCCGTTCGTTTAAATCGCTATCGGGATAAAGATCCGTTGCTGGCACCCGCAGAATCGCCGGTGACGATATTGTTATCGCATTTGCAATCAGCGTTGCCGCCACATCAGCCGCCGCCGCCGTTTGTGCCAGAACTGTTACCGAATCCGCGATCCCTAATGACTGGCTGCGCCCGCGCCAACCACTGGTTGCAATCCCGCCTATACGGTCATGCTCATCCAGTCTTATGCGACCATAAAGTGGTAATTTGCCGCGCCCACCAGCCGTTGCGGCCCGCGCAAAATCGCTCAGATGCATGTCACGCTCATCACCCATACCCACGTCAAAATGCGCGCCCTTGCCAAGATAAAGCGCGATATCACCGCCATTATTTACCGATGCACGATCAAGCTCAGCCCCCATCAGCTGCAAAATCTCATCAGCAACACTTCCTGCAACTGCCGCCATCGGTGTGATGAAGTCGGCATTGCTATATCGGGGTAAATACGGCTGAATGGCCGCCGCCATACGCCGTGCAACCAGCCCTTCAAACTTAGCAGGGCTGTCTTTCTCTGCAGGGGCTCGCAGCAGCGGCAATTCGCTGACAAGCTCATCCAGCAAGCCGCTAAACCTGTCAGCCGCACGCGCATAAGCCAGCGCCACCGTTGCCGGCTCACCCTCCGCCGTCACGATAAGGTCAATGGGCCCATGCTGAAGATGTAGGCGGTGATCGAGCCAGTTTGCCATTGCCCCACTTGGCATTTGCAGCGGCTGTCCAACCATTTTAGGTAAATTTACTGAGATAAGTTCAGGCTGAGGCGACGGCGGTGGCTGGGGGCGCAACCCGGACATAGCTTAGCGCCTTATTGGCCAGGGGTTTTGCGGCTGTTGAGCAAATCGTCTTTTGCCACTCAGCTTATGATCATTCTGCCGCCCGATCTTGCCGGCCAGAACATCATCAATCGATATCACATGGTCAAGATGCCCGCCAAGCGCGATATAGTCTTCCTTACGCATGGTAAATTCAATGGGCGCAACCAACGCTGGTGTCGGCACATAACCAAAGGCATTTTCCGGCAGGCTGGTTACATCAACCATCAGCGTGATGCCACCACCTGGCCAAATATAAACTGGCGCCCCGCCACAGGTCACGCGAGTTAGCGAATCCTTTACCGAGCGTGTCAGCATCACCGGATTTTCCGTAACACCCGCGCGCAATGAACCACCGGCACCACCCATGAAATTGACCGAGGTCAGGGCCGGCTCACAATTTTCTTCAATACGCCGGATTGATGGCTGCAATCGTTCCGGCATTTCGGTTTCTATTGGCTGCAGATTTTCATCCAGCTCATAATAGGCAAACTGCTCGCCGGTCGTCGAGATCATCAGCAATGACTGACCCGGCTGCGCAATTTTAGCGTCAAACGGTCCCAAAATCGCCAACGGATCTATCAGGTTTGTGCCGCCCCATCCGGTGCCTGGCTCGGCAACCTGAAAATAGCGCCCGGGCGTAGATCTGCGGCCGATAATCTTAATCCCGCTTGGTCGCCAGCCAATAACTTTTCCGGCCTGATGCTCGGACATGACGCCGGTGATGTGATCATCAACAATGACCACTTCGTCGACCAACCCGTGCCACTGCGCCGCAAACATACCAACCGTTGCCGAGCCGCATCCAACCCGCATCCGCGCCTCAACAACGCCATTTATCACCGGCGGCTTGCCAGCCTGCAGCAAAAGCGTCGAGCCGTTATCAACCTGCATATCAACCGCCTCGCCATTGCAAAGCGCCAGCAAGGTGGCACAGGTAACGCGGCCTTCCTTTTTACCGCCGCCGGTAAGGTGATGCACCCCACCCAAAGACAGCATTTGCGATCCATATTCACCGGTTGTTACATGGCCAACCGGTTCACCATCAACCCGAACCAGCGCGGTTTCAGGGCCAATATGCCGGTCCGTGTCGATTTTAACCTTGGCACCGCAATAGCTGAAAATTCCCTCAGACACCACCGTGACCATGTCCACACCGTCGACAACGCTACTAACAATAAACGGCGCCGGCTTGTAATCGGGATAGGTCGTACCGGCACCAACCGCTGTGACAAAAGCGTCCTCGGGCGTGATCAGATCACCATTCCAGTCATCCGCCTGATCCAGAAACGGCACCAACTGGCCCCCATCATCAACCCGGCGTTGCATTACCAGCAAAGGATCAAGCCTTACAAGCTGGCCGCCATCATTTGCATAGCGATCACACGCCCCCGATTTACCATCGGCGATATAACACATCACCGGACAGGCATCACAGCGGATCTTTTCTTCAACGCGCTTGTCCCGACTAGTTTTGACTTTCATGCGAGACCGCCTCTAACCGCAGCGGGCGCCACTTTCGCCGCCGCAATTGCCTCAAGCACCTTATCCGGTGTTGCCGGCAGATCATATATAGCCGCACCCGTTGCATGGCGGATTGCGTTCAGGATTGCCGGGGCAGTCGGGATCAGCACATGCTCGCCCAGCCCCTTGGCACCATACGGACCTTCTTCATCAGCCACCTCGACAATGATATGCTCAAATTCTGGCATATCGCCAATTGTCGGGATCAAATAATCATGCAAATTCTCGGTTCGTCCGGGTTTATAATCTTCCATTAAGGCCATGCCAATACCCTGACCAACGCCGCCCTCTATCTGGCCTTCAACCAAAAGCGGATTGATTGCACGTCCGACATCATGCGCGGTCGTGATTTTATCAAGGCGCACCCGACCAAGTGCCGTATCAATTGACAATTCGACAATCTGCGCGCCATAACCGAACACCGCATAAGGAACGCCCTGCCCCTTTTCATCAAGCGGGCTGGTCGGCGGATCATAGGTTTCCTCGGCCATAAAGACATAGCCATATTCATTGACCGGCAGCCCCGCCAATTCAACCCGAACCGCACCACCAGCGGCATCATCCAGCCGCAAGGTTGCGCCATCAAGACTGATCTTGGCGTCAGCATCGACATTGCCATAACGCAGTAATCTCTCGCGCAACGCCATGCCCGACAGCATGGCTGCCTTGCCTGACACAAATGTTTGGCGCGACGCCGAGGTTTTGCCGCAATCAGGTGTAAGGTCGGTATCACCACCAACAATCTGCAGGTCGTGAACAGCGACACCAAGCGCATCTGCGGCAATTTGGCT
Organism: Candidatus Puniceispirillum sp.; assembly: GCA_016778895.1. Classification (GTDB taxonomy): domain Bacteria; phylum Pseudomonadota; class Alphaproteobacteria; order Puniceispirillales; family Puniceispirillaceae; genus UBA3439. Next base: position 657 of record JADHOR010000003.1, on the reverse strand, counting down.
AATCACCGTATTTGCGCCCTGCCCGATATCCATCGCCCCTTGATGCAGGACAATCTGCCCATCGGCGGTAATGCCGATGCGCATCGTCGACGGATTTGGCAATGATGTGTTGCCGCAGCCATACCAGCAGCTGGCAATACCAACGCCTTTGCGCCACGGGCTGGCATCCTTTATCGCTGCCTGATTAAACTGATCTGCCGCGCCCAGCGCGCGCTGCCAGCTGTCTTCCAGAGCGGCGAAACATTCGTCAATACCAACGCCGCTATTAAAGATTTGGCCCGTGACAGTTGGTACACCGTTTTTCAGCGCGTTCAGCCGCCGAAATGCCAACCGGTCTATTCCGATTTTTTCAGCCAGTAAATCATAGGCGCATTCCTGTGCAACGGCTGATTGCGGTACACCAAATCCACGAAACGCACCGGCTGGCGGGGCGTTGGTATGAACGGCAACAGAATTTGCGCGGTAATCCTTTGTTTGATAGGGGCCACTTGCATGAATAGGAACACGGTTCGCCACAGTCGGCCCCCAACTGGCATAGGCACCCGTATTGAAAACACCATCAAAAACAAAGCCGCTGATGCGGCCATTTTCATCACAGCCAACCTGCAGCCGGATATCCGACGGATGCCGCTTGGTCGACGCACGCATCGACTCACT
>JADHOR010000034.1 GCA_016778895.1 Candidatus Puniceispirillum sp. | reverse complement strand
GAATCCCCTACGGGATGCCAAAGCCTTTTTCCGATTTATCCGGCCGCGTTTTCTCTCAGCTTTTGGCTTGCGCGGAGCATTTTTTTATCTGATCATTCCGTCAGTGTTTCCGGCCCGCATCCTAATGGGCGTGATGCTTGGCTTTCCAGGGTACTTCAGGGTCTGATTTCAGTAAGAAAGGTTCAGGCAAAGCGGCAGAATGACAGATCAAAGCAACGCAAACTATTCAAACCTAACATCAGCGGCTGGGGCAAAGCCTATTTTGCAGCCGCAATGCCCGTCTTGTGGCCGGCCGGAGAACATTGTCTGGGTGCATGGTCATGGCCAGTGTGCGCATTGCCGGATGAATGTCATGCCTTGTTGCGATGGTGAAACCTGTGAAGCCCCATAACAGACAAGCTGGCGCTATATCCGCGACAAACTGACTCGCCGCATAATTGCCCCTTGCCATCAACTTTAGAACCGCTATAAATCGAGCATCATTCTGATTGGGAGATCATCATGGACGTAAATGTAGGTGTTTTACTTTTAATTGGCTTTCCCCTTGCGCTGGTGGGTGCGCTGTGGGCTTTTGGCAAGGTTTCTGTTCGCCCTGAATAAACCCATCAATGCGAGCCACTGAGAGGGGGCTTGACTGGGTGTGTTCTCCAGATCTGTTCCCTAGGATTGCGCTAGTGCCTCATTAGCTGCTTGAAATGCCAGAAGAACACATTTGTGCCGGTTGCGGATATCGCGTACCGGCATAAATTTTGCCATATCTTCGTTCGGCGGCTCATCTCGCTCTTTGCCGATCCATCGAGAAAATTGAGCGGTCATCCGGCTGGCATCATCAGGGGTGATTCCGACAAATTTTTCAATTAACAGGCCAGCACCGGCCTCGCATAGCGCACAGCCGCGGACCTTAATGCCAATATGGCTAATCGTGCCGTTGTCCAGCTGCAACGAAACATCGACTCTATCACCGCAAGTAGGGTTGTCACGGCTCGCCTGATAAGGCGCTGCGGGGTCTAGCTCACGCGTTCGGGATAGCTTGGCAAATTCCAGAATTTGTTTTTGATAAAGTGCGTCCAAAAAAATGGTTCCCGCGTCAGCAGTTAAAATTATCCGGCTTTAGTAATCAACAAAAATACCGAAACCGCCGCCGAAAAATAGGTGGCGACGATTAACCAATGCATCGACATATAGACGTTTTCTTCAGGCACATGGGCTGGACGTGGTTTGCTCGCTGATGAAGCCATTGGTGGAACCCCCCGACATTCGTTAAAAACCAATTCAAAGCAGCTCATGTCATAGCCCGCGAATAGCTCAAAAACAAGCCATTTGCATTTGATTTCCAGAAAAATTTGGCCGTAACGTTTGCAAGAATATTCGTCTTACCCAAAAAATAATCATTTTTTAAGTTAGAGTGTTGAAGCCCAGAAAAAACCTCTCTAGTCTCAGTTCAGGGTTACAGAAAAAAACAAAACCTCAAGAAAGTGAACTCTCAAGTCTTATGCGTTTTCTAATCTTATTCACAACTCTCTTGGTCGGCTGGCTGCTGATGTCGGGCTATTATAACGGTCTGTTGATTGGGCTTGGCATTTCTAGCTGTTTGCTTTGTGTCTGGCTTAGTCATCGCATTGGAGCCATTGACCGCGAGGGCCTTCCAACCCATTTATTTTCCGGGTTACCGGCCTATCTGGTTTGGCTGATTGGCGAAATCGTCTCATCGAATATTGCCACCGCCAAAATCATCCTGCGCGGAACATCGGATCCAGAGTTGTTTGAAGTGCCGGCTAATCAGAAGACTGCGGCAGGCCTAGCCAATTACGCCAATTCCATCACGCTGACACCGGGGACTGTTACGGTTGATATCGACGAGGCTAAAACCGGGCCAAGCCGGTTTTTGGTACACGCGCTTCATCCGCAATTTGGTGATGATGTGCGCAGCGGCGATATGGATCAGCGTAATTGTGCGCTTGAGGGCAAAACAGCTAATAGCGAGCTGCACCCTTCTGGAAATGCAGCCAGGAAACCTGCTAAATGATGATGATTGTTGCGATGATCGCCTGTGCGGTGTGTTTGGTGTTGGCCCTCGTACGGACCGCACTCGGGCCAACGGCTTTTGACCGAGTTCTCGCAGTGAATGCGATGGGCACGCTGACAATTCTTGGCATCTCACTGCATGGCTTTGTGATGGGACGCCCGGAATTTGTTGATATCGCGCTGCTATACGCGATCTTGAATTTTATCGGCACCTTCGCGGTTTTAAAGATTTTCAGCACAGGCACGCTTGGTGACAAGTCCGCTGGGTCAAAATGATGGATATGCTTATCACCATCTTGTCTGTTCTATCAATAGCCATTGGCGTTGTTGCGCTGTTGATTGGCAGCCTTGGCCTCATTCGCCTTCCTGATGTTTTTTGCCGGATTCATGCAGTCGGGATGATTGATACCGCCGGGGCCAGCTTTATTATTCTGGGCATGATAATCCATCAGGGATTTAGTCTTGTCAGTGTTAAATTGTTACTCATTGGTATTTTTCTGTTCTTTACCAGCCCGATTGCAACGCATGCGGTGGCGCAGGTTGCGCACAAGATGGGGGTAAAGCCCGTTGGGCGGGACCTTGTCAAAAAGTCTCCGGCCAAGCGCGCAGGTAAAAATACGGCACGCAATAAGACAGGCAAAACGGCATCGGCGGCTACCGCGAAGGGGAAATCATGATGGCCGGCTTGATCATTAACATTTTTCTACTCGCACTATTGGTGCTTATCGCAGTTATGGTGCTTCGCTCGAGCCGCCTCTATGCGGTGATCGTCATGTCAGGCGCCTATTCTCTGACCTCGGCGGCGATGTTTGTCAATCTGGACGCGGTTGACGTTGCTTTCACCGAGGCGGCGGTGGGCGCAGGTATTTCCACAGTGTTGTTCCTTGCCGCAATGGCTTATGTGCCGGCTGATGAAAAGCCAAGCCAAAACCGCAATCTGCTGGCCGGGTTGATCTGTGTCGGGGCAGGTGCATTATTGCTATTAGCGGTGTTTAACTTGCCAACTCTTGGTGATCCAATGGCACCGGTTCACCAGCATGTCGCGCCGCGTTATTTGGCTGAAAGCGGCAGTGCGCTTCAAATACCTAATGTTGTGACCACAGTTTTGGCAAGCTATCGCGGCTTTGACACGCTGGGCGAGACGATTGTTGTATTCACCGCCGGACTCGGTGTTCTGATGCTATTGGCGGGTTTCACCCGAACAGTCCGGGTGACCCCAGTATCGTCGAAAACTGCATCGGCAAAAAAACTGGCTGGTCGTTCAAAAAAATCATCAGCCACGCCGAAAGGGAGCAAGGCATGAAGCAAAATCCTGTGTTCCGCGTTGTTGCTAAAATTCTCTTTGCGCCCATCATCATGTTTGGACTTTATGTGCAGTTTCATGGTGATTTTGGGCCGGGCGGCGGTTTTCAGGCGGGCGTGATTATTGCCGCTGCATTTATTCTTCACGCACTGGTTTTCGGGCTGGAGGCGGGTCGTAAAGTCATAACGGCGCGGGTAAACCTGTGGATGATGGCGCTTGGCGTGACTACTTACGGCGCGGTTGGCATTGCCTCGATGGCTAGAGGCGGGCTTTTTCTGGATTACACCGCGCTTACCGGATCGGTCGTATCAGGCCAGCATATAGGCATTATCCTTGTCGAATTTGGGGTTGGTCTGACCGTAACAAGCGTAATGCTGTCATTGTTCCATGCGTTTGCAGGTTTTGTTGAGGATCGGGCAAAATGATTGAGCAGTTAGCAGGAAGCTGGAACCATATTATCGTCGTCATTTTAATGATGATTGGTCTGTTTTTGGTGATCGCCCGCACAAACTTAATTAAAAAACTGGTTGGATTGTCGGTCTTCCAGACTTCAGTTTTTATTTTCTACATATCTCTTGGCAAGGTTGCTGGTGGCACTGCGCCGATTCTTGATGGCAATCCTGATACATTATACTCCAACCCGTTGCCGCATGTTTTGATTCTGACCGCGATTGTGGTTGGAGTTGCGACAACCGCGTTGGGTCTTGCTTTGATTCTGCGTATCAACGAGGCCTTTGGCAGCATTGAAGAAGATGAAATCATCGAAGCCAAGGCACGCGAGTCTTTGCCACGGCCAAAACGCCCAACAGGTGAGGCAGCAGAATAATGGGGGCCGCTATCATTACGAATTTACCCGCTTTGCTTGTTGCGGTGCCGTTACTGCTAGCGCCAGTTAGCGCGCTTTTACACTCGGCTAGCCTTGCTTGGATGCTAACGCTGATTGGTGCTGGCAGCTCATTCATCGCTGCGTTGATGCTGCAGTCGATCACCGAAAACGGTGTACGCATAAGCTATCACCTTGGCAATTGGGAGCCACCGTGGGGCATTGAATTTGTGGTGGATTCGGCAACCAGTTTAACTCTGGTCGTTATGACCGGCCTTGGTTTCATTGCCACTCTGGCAGCGCGCCGGCTTGTCTCAAGCGAGATTAACGATAAAGACAGCGGAAAATTCTACGCCGCATGGATGCTTGTAAGCGGCGGTCTTTTTGGCCTTGTCATGACGGCTGATGCTTTTAACTTGTTTGTTTTCCTTGAGATATCAGCGCTAGCTTCGGCAATTCTAATCGGCATGGGCGCCGGAACTGATCGGCGCGCGCTTGTTGCTGGCTTTCATTATCTGGTGATCGGCGCGGTTGGCGCGACCTTCTATGTGATCGGCGTTGGCTTTATCTACGCAATGACCGGTACGTTGAATATGGGTGACATGGCAGCTCGCATTCCAGAGGCCGGTGGTGGAGCGGTGCTTCATGTCGGCTTTGGTTTCATGGTTGCCGGTATGTTGGTGAAAGCGGCAATTTTCCCAGTCCATATCTGGCTACCCGCCGCCTATAGCTATGCCCCATCAGCGGTATCAACCCTGCTTGCGGCGATCGCAACCAAGGCCGCACTTTATGTATTGGCGCGGATCGTATTCACGATTTTCGGCGGCGTCCCTGAAATTGCTGATATTGCATTATCGAATGTAATTGTTCCGCTGGCGATTGGCGGCATCTTCATCGGCACTGTTATGGCGATATACGAAGCCGATATCAAAAAGATGTTTGCACATTCATCAGTGGCACAGATCGGCTATATCGCGCTTGGTCTTGGGCTTACAACCCCAGCCGGGGTTAGCGCCAGTTTCATCCATATCGCTAACCATGCGCTGATAAAAGGCGGCATCTTTATGGCGATTGGCGGATTTGTTGCGGCGCTTGGGGCGCGTGCCAATCTGGACAGCATAACCGGGATAGGCCGCCGGATGCCGATAACCGCAACAGCATTTCTGATTTGCGGGCTTAGCCTTGCCGGGCTGCCACTAACCGCCGGTTTCATCTCAAAGCTCTATTTGGTGCGGGCAGTTCTTGAGACCGAATCATACCTCATTCTGGCCCTTGTGCTTATCAGCAGCGCTCTGTCGATCGTTTATCTTTGGAAGATTATGGAGGTCATGTGGATGCAGCCAGCACCGGTACGTTCACCAAAACTAGCTGAAAATCCGGCGATTTACCTGCCGCTATGGATTGTTGCTTTTGGCAATATCTGGTTTGGCATTGATGCGAGCTGGCTTGTGGCTGCGGCGCGCTCGGCTGCAACAGCCTTGTTAGGAGGCGGGGTATGATGTCACTTCAAACCGCAATGCTGGTTGGATTGCTGGCGCCGCTTGTTGTTGCGCTCCTGACGCCGTTTCTGGCCGTGCGCCACATCTGGCGCGATGCTGCTGGCCCGATTGGCGGTGTAATTACCTTTATCGCCGCTCTTGAGGTTGCGATGGCGGTTCGTGACGGCCAAACGCCGCGCCTGTTTGTTGCCCAAATTGCCGAAGGTCTAGCGATCGAATTCGCGGTTACGCCGCTTGGGGCTATTTTTGGTCTTGTTGCCTCCGGTCTATGGATTCTTGCCGCGCTCTATACGGTTGGCTATATGCGTGGCAATCACGAAAAACACCAGACGCGTTTTACCGCCTTTTATGCAGTTGCCGTTCACGCAGCGATGGCTGTTGCATGGTCGGGCAATCTTCTGGTGCTATTTATCTTCTATGAAATTCTGACCTTTTCCACCTATCCGCTTGTAACACATAAAGAAAGTGCAGCTGCCCGTAATGCTGGGAGGCTCTATATGAGCATCCTTGTCGGGACATCTGTGGTGTTGCTATTGCCAGCAGTTGTGTGGGTTTGGTTAAGCACAGGGACCCTAGATTTCCGACCAGGCGGCTTTCTTGCAGGGCAAATTGATCCGGCAATTGCACCAATATTGTTAGGACTTTTTGCCTTTGGCGTTGGCAAGGCTGCATTGATGCCGATCCACCGCTGGTTACCAGCTGCGATGGTTGCACCGACGCCTGTGTCGGCTTTGCTGCACGCGGTTGCCGTTGTTAAGGCCGGTGTCTTTACCATCCTGACCGTTGTTGTTTATGTGTTTGGCATCGATTTTCTGGCCAAAACTGGCGCGTCGGACTGGCTTGTTTGGCTTGCCGCCTTCACGATTCTGGCGTCTAGCATGGTGGCAATCACCAAGGATGATATCAAGGCCCGCTTGGCCTATTCAACGATTAGCCAGCTATCCTATATCGTTCTGGGGGCGGCGATTGCATCCTCTATGGCGGTGCAGGGCGCGGCCTTGCACATCGTCATGCACGCGGCCGGTAAAATTACCCTGTTTTTTTGCGCTGGTGCGATCTATGTGCAAGCCCATCTTACGAAAATCTCCGAACTTGACGGGCAGGGGCGCGAGATGCCATGGGTGTTTGCCGCCTTTTTCATTGGTGCCTTGTCGATTATCGGCATTCCACCACTTGGCGGCAGCTGGTCAAAGTTCATCTTGATGGTTGGTGCCGTTGAAGCCGGCTACATTGTGATCCTTGCGGTTTTGGGTCTGTCGTCGCTGTTGAACGTATATTACCTTCTAGAGCCTTTATCGCGGGCATTTTTTCGAGACAAAACAAGGGTCATAGATGTTGCTTTTCATCCACTTGTTGTCGTTCCACCGGTGCTTACCGCATTAATCTCTATCGGTTTGTTTTTCTTTGACGAAATATTTTTAGACCTCGCGATACTTGCGAGCAGAGGGCAGCAATGAAAGACGATATATCAACTAATTTGAAAATCATGGGCGCGAAGTCAAAACTAGTTTTGATCATTTTATCTCTGATATTGCTTATTCTAGAGTTCGTTTTTCATCGCCACGCTGAAGTAGAACTAGAAACAATAGTTTTTTTTCCTGCCTTTTATGCGTTTGTTGTCTGTATCGCCATTGTTTTGGGTGGGATAGTTCTCCGAAAGCTTATCATGCGTAAAGAGGATTACTACAACAATGGCTAACCTGTTTACAAACATCCCGCCCGGGTTAATCATGGTTCTTCTGGCCATGCCAATAGCCTTTGTGCCACATCATTACCGGCAATTTTGCTTACTTTCCGTTATAGCCATATCCGCTTTTTCCATGACAGTTGGCTCCGGTGTTCACTGGGAAATTGAGGTTTTTGGATTTAATTTGATTCTAAACAGGGCAGACCACCTTACTCTGCCTTTCTCTATCGTGTTTCACATTGCAGCCGCCATTAACGTAATCTACGGATGGCACGAACCAAAATCTCTAGAGCATTGCAGCGGCTTGGCCTATGCAGGCGCTGCCATCGCTGCGGTACATGCGGGGGACTTGTTCTCGCTCTTTATTTGGTGGGAATTGACTGCGGTCACCTCTGTTTTTTTGATTTTGGCGAGTGGCTCCATCCAATCCAAACATTCGGCAATGCGATATCTCATTATTCAAGTATTATCCGGGATGTTTCTTTTAAGCGGTGCGGCGTTACTCTTCCAAGATAATGGATCACTCGCTTTCGAAAGGATGAGCCTTGATTCAGCCGGGGCTTGGTTAGTTTTTATAGCGTTTGGGATAAAGGCTGCCTTCCCGCTACTCAACGGTTGGCTGCAGGACTCCTATCCAGAGTCGACCGTTATTGGAACCGTTGTGCTCTCTGCATTCACAACAAAGCTAGCTATCTATGCATTAGCAAGAGGCTTTCCTGGAACGGACATTCTCATAGTAATTGGCTGTATAATGACGATGTTCCCTGTATTTTTTGCTGTTATCGAAAATGACATGCGGCGTGTTCTGTCATTCAGTTTGAACAACCAGCTGGGATTCATGGTTGTTGCGATTGGTGTCGGCACAGAGCTCGCAATTAATGGTGCGGTGGCACATGCCTTTGCGCACATTATTTATAAGGGACTTCTTTTTATGAGTATGGGGGCGGTTCTTTACAGAGTAGGGACGATAAAGGCCTCTGAGCTTGGTGGATTATATAAGATGATGCCGTTCACCTGCATCTTCTGCATAATTGGAGCTATGTCCATTTCAGCATTCCCGCTTTTTAGCGGTTTTGCAGCAAAGTCTCTTATCATGTCATCACTCGGATACGAGGGATTGACGTTTGCCTACTTGATTTTGTTAGCCGCTTCTGCGGGTGTCCTCCATCATTCTGGGATCAAAATTCCCTATTTTGCGTTTTTCGGTCATGACGGTCGTCATCAAGTTAAAGAAGCTCCGCTTGGCATGCTTGTTGCGATGGGTATGGCTGGGGCCTTGTGTATTTTAATTGGAGTTCTGCCGTCATTATTCTACTCTATTCTGCCTTACAACATTGATTACAACCCTTACGATGCGGGGCACGTTCTTGCGCAGTCACAATTGTTGATATTTTCAATACTCGCATTCGCATTTTTAATGACGTTTAAGATATATCCGCCTGAGTTGAAATCTACAGTATTGAATTCTGACTGGTTTTACCGGCGGCTGGCACCGGCGATTGGGCTGCCACTATTGCGAGGAATCATGCTGGTCTGGGGCAGTTTCTTGTGTCAGATGCGCGGCTTTATCAACGCGATTTGGGATACGCTTGACCGGATCATGCACAGCCCCTTAACCGGTCCAACGGTAAGCGGTCGCGCGGTGTTGATACAGGCGGGTTTACTGGCGTTACTGCTGTTGATTGGCTATGTTGCCACTGGCTAGGCCGGCATTTGACCAATCGCTTGGATGCTTGTGCCGATATGGGACAGTGTTAGCCAGCTCTGCGGTAACGTTTCTGCGGCGTGGATGGCTAGCCCTTTCCCTATTAATGTTGCAGGCGCTATGGCTAGCGCCATCTGCCGCTGATGACATCATAAAAGCGCCAGATTTTGCCGGCGGGAGCATAAGGCTTTTGAAGGGTGAACAGCAAACGCCATTAAATTTTGATGTACGGTTTGCCCAAACCCCTGAACAGCACAGGTTTGGCCTGATGTTCAGCCCGCCATTGGCGTCCCAAAACGGGATGCTGTTTGTCTTTGAAGATTCGGCGCCGCGGTCATTCTGGATGAAAAATACGCCAATCGCGCTTGATATGCTGTTTTTTGCGGCTGATGGCAGGCTCGTCACAGTAATTGCCAACGCTGCGCCTCATAGCCTCACGCCGCGCCGATCAAAGTTGCCGGCAAGATATGTTCTGGAACTCGCTGGTGGTGAGGCCAGCCGGTTGAGCCTTGGGGCAGGGACCCGGCTTCAGCTTCCACTTATCATCGATTAAAATCCTTCTGCCTCACTCAAAAAAGTAAAATAAATCGTATTTTGCACGCGATGAATGCTTGAAATTCCGTAACAGTGGGGATATGAAAGCAGCGTCGGAGTGTAGCGCAGCCTGGTAGCGCATCTGGTTTGGGACCAGAGGGCCGGGAGTTCGAATCTCTCCACTCCGACCATTTCCCAAAACTCGTTTGTTGGCGCGATCATTTGGCGTGATAGTCTGGGCTGCTATCTTGGGCTGCCATTTCAGTTTTCATCTGGATTGTGATCTGGGGGTTCAGTGCAGCTGTCTTGCATGTTGCAGTGCCGGATCGGTGGAAAAACCATAGCCATCCCCCGATCATAGATAAAACCGACAATCAGCCTTGCCAAACTCAAGTGAATGTGGCTTTTGAGAGTTGTGGCATTCATAGTCAACCACATTCCGTAGAATTGCCATCTGAAAGCGATGAGGTTTTTGTGAGCAACCCGATCAAAACAGCAAATAGTCTTGAACTTCGGAATATTCACAAAAGCTATGATGGCTTGGCCGTTCTGCGCGGGGTTAACCTTACTGCAAAGCCGGGAGCGGTAACGTCGATTATCGGGTCATCGGGGTCCGGCAAATCCACTTTGTTGCGCTGTGCTAATCTACTGGAAACAAGTCAGGACGGCGATATTATCTTTGGCGGCGAAGCATTACGCTGGCAGGGCGAGGGCAAAAACAGGTATCCCGCCGATAAGGCGCAGGTACGCGCATTGCGCCAACGTATTGCGATGGTGTTCCAGCAATTTAACCTGTGGACGCATATGACGATCTTGGACAATGTGATCGAGGCTCCAGTCACTGTTCTTGGCAAAAACCGCAACGATATGCGCGAGGTCGGTCGCGAATTGTTGGCCAAGGTCGGCATTGCCGATAAGGCGGATGCATGGCCAGCAATGTTATCAGGCGGTCAACAGCAACGTGCCGCCATCGCGCGGGCATTAGCGATGAACCCCGAGGTTATCATGTTTGACGAGCCAACATCTGCTCTTGACCCCGAGCTTGAAGCTGAGGTTGTCGAAGTGATTTTGCAATTGGCGCATGAAGGCCGTACTATGATCATGGTCACGCATGATATGCAGCTTGTTCGCGACATTTCCGACCATGTGATCTTTTTGCATGAAGGGCTAGTCGAAGAAGAGGGCAATGCGGTCGAGATGTTCGCCACACCAAAATCGTCAAGACTAAGCCAGTTTTTGCGTTCTGCTGTTACAATTGACAATAATTCTGTTAGATAGGTTTGTAACGCGGGTCACCCTTTGTTTTATTGGGACTATTGCGGAATAAACCACAACAATAAGGAGTGTAATGATGAAATCACTTTTATTTGCCGGTGTGCTGACCGCACTAAGCATCAATATTGCAAGTGCCGACACAATCCGTATGGGTACTGAGGGTGCATACCCTCCGTATAATTTTATCAACGACAAGAAAGAAGTTGATGGATTTGAACGCCATCTTGGTGATGAGCTGTGCAAACGCGCAAATCTAACCTGTGTTTGGGTGGTAAATGAGTGGGACTCAATTATCCCAAACCTGTTGGCGGGTAATTATGACACCATCATTGCTGGCATGTCGATCACTGACGAGCGCGACAAGGTTATTGATTTTACCGAAGCCTATTATCCGCCTGCACCATCATTTTACGTCGCGCTTAATGGGTCTAATGTGAACCTTAAGAGCGGTGTTATCGCTGCACAAACCAGCACAATTCAGGCCGGTCATGTTGCAGCTACCGGTGCAACGCTTGTTGAATTTGCAACACCTGATGAGACTATTGCTGCGGTTCGCAATGGCGAGGCTGATGCAGTGCTAGCTGATAGTGACTATCTTATGCCGATTATCAAGGAATCTGCTGGCAAGCTGGTGCAAGTTGGCGAAGTCTATCTTGGCGACGGTATCGGCATGGGCGTTCGCGAGTCTGATGGCGCGCTGAAGGAAAAAATGAACAAGGCGATCAAGTCGATGAAACAAGACGGCTCGTTGAACAAATTGCTGGTCAAATGGTTCGGTGCTGACGTTAAAACCTACTAATGGTCACGTCTTCTAATATCACAAAACCGGCCAGAAATTATTTTTTGGCCGGTTCACCTGTCCGGCGGAAGAGGGACTGGAAACCGTCGCTCATCGCCGTGGCAGGTGCGATTTAGGCGGGTCTGATGTTTACCGTCTGTACCGATCCATCGCTTCTTTCTGGTTTTGACTGGTTCGCCTGTTATCTGACAACGCCAAAGCATCTTACATTCTTTGGATCATTCTTTCTGGTCCTGTTGCTGATTGTGGTCGTCGCACCGCTTGCGCTGGGTCTTGGATTTGCTGCTGCGGTTGCCAGTCGCTCGGGGTCGCCGTTTTTATCGCTTCCTGGCCGGGGTTATGTTGCGCTGGCGAGGGGCGTTCCTGATATCGTGTTTTTCCTATTCGTACCCATTGCGCTTGATCAGGCCTTTGAATATCTGCGCTATCTAATGATTTGCCCTGATCAACTGGGCGGGGTGTGGCAGGGCAATGATTTCATCGTCTGCAGTGCTGCTAAATTGCCACTATCCACTGCTGCACCAATTTGGCACAGCGTCTACGGATTTGGACTTGCTGTCATATCCTTTGGCATTGTTTTTGGTGCCTTTGCAGGCAATGTTCTGGTCGGTTCCTTTAAGGCTGTGCCGATTGCGCAAATTCAGACAGGTGCCAGTTTCGGCATGACCGAGTCGCAGATTTTCCACCGAATATTAGTACCACAAATGTGGATTTTTGCCTTACCCGGACTGTCTAACCTTTGGCAAATCCTGATTAAAGCAACACCACTTTTGTTCCTGTTAGGGTTGCAGGATATCGTCTATTGGGCGCGCGAGCTTGGCAGTTCCAAGACTGGTATTTATGCCTATCCTCATCCGGATTGGCGATTGTATTATTTTGGGTTTTTACTGGTTTTCTATCTTGCGCTTACCGCCGTCAGTGAGGCCGCCTATAAGCGTCTTATGGTACGCCTAAGCCGTGGGCAGGGAACCATTGCCAGTGTTGGCAAAGCCACGCTCAGAAGCGGGTTCTAAGGGCATGAGCGGTTGTTTTGAAACCATCCAAGCCTATGCGCTGCGCGCCATTGGGATCGGTGAGCGGCTTTTACCAAAAACCGATATTACCCTATGCGAGCAGATGGTGCTTATCGGTTCGGGGCTGATCTGGAATGTCTATTTTGGCATTTTGGCAACCGGTTTTGGCTTCTGGTTTGCGGTCTGCCTGTCACTCGGCCGGGCAAGCCCACTTGCCATCCTGCGCATGGCGGCGGCTAGCTTTGTATTCCTGTTTCGAGGCTCACCATTATTTATCCAGTTTTTCTTCGCGTATGAGGCCTTCGTGCTTCTGCCCAAAATTGGCGTTACGCTTGACCTTGGGGTGTTTGTTATTGATGCGAGCACGGGCTGGCTGACAAAAGCATGGGCAGGGGCGCTTTTTGTGCTGTTTTGTAATACCGCCGCCTATTCAAGCGAGATTTTTTCAGGTGCCTTGCAGGCCGTACCAAACGGGCAAATCGAGGCTGCACGCGCTAGCGGGATGACCAAATTCCAGATATTCCGCCGGATCATGTTCCCAAATATGCTGCGCCTTGCCTGGCCAGCCTATATGAATGAAGCGATATTTCTGTTTCATTCAACCACATTGGTCTTTTTCTCTGGCTTTCCGGCATGGCGCCAGGAAGGGGATGCGCTGTATTACGCGTCATATTTTGCCGAAAAAACCTTCAACCCATTCGTCCCTTACCCGATTGTTGCAGGCTATTTCATCCTGATTACCCTCGTTATCATTGGTTTTTTCAGCGTTACCAGCACCTATTTAAACCGATCAGTGCCGCAACAGAGACGGGTCAAGCCACGGTTTCGGCTATTACGCTCGCGTTAGGTTAGGCACCAGATTTGCTGTGAGTTTCAGACGCATTTAGCGGTTATTTGTGGATGCGGGCATTCCAGCGGCGCGGCAGATTAAATCCTGATAAAGTGACGCCCCCTTATATTGCCTTTGCGCGTCCGGCAAATCTTCAAGCATTTGCCCAAGTGACGCCAAGGCCCCATCTACCGCCAGCCAATTGCCAAGCGATTCAAGATTGGTTCGGATGGTAAACAGAATATGCCCCGACCGTGGCAGCTTGCGCAGTGTCTGCCGTTCAATTCGGACATAAACCTGATCTATTTTGGTGGTGGTATCGCTGCTGGGACAGGCGTTCCGCCGAGGGGTAAAAAGGTCTTGACCGATCTGTAAAGACCAATTAAATCTACAAGTGATCGAGCCTGATTTCATGTTATTAAAGAACCTATTAACAGGCACTTCTAATCTCGTTTTATAATCTGGAACCGGAGCGTGGACAGTCGCCATTGGCTTGGCGATTTTGTCGTTTAACACCCAGTGGGCGGGAAAGGCGATAGCGCCCGCGCTCAGCACCCATTCGGGCGCTGCGGTACCCGCATTCATCACCGGGCTTATAATCGCCAAATCTTCTGGAATTGACCGTGCGGCAGCTTCTAATGGGTGACGGTCATCAAGCGGCGGCAGCACTGTACCCAAATAGTCTTTCGCATATGCTGCTATTAATTCCCAGCACTCTTGCGACGCATCATCACCAAGATTAATGGTCGCAAATACGTCACCATAAACATCATCAAATAATTTATTTTTAAGGGCTATCTGCTGCGCTCTGCTATGGCCATTGCCAAAAATATCATCATGCGGCAGCCACTCGGCCTCCGGACAAAACTGCAACCCCATCTTCAGGCTGGTGCCTAATTTTTCCCAAATGGGTTTCTTTACATTCATTACCTGTGCCGCTCGATTAGACGCTTGATTGCCCAATCAAAGGGTTGCCGCATCGATATTACAACCGCAATTAACCAAGCAATGCTTTACTCTGACAGGCCACCGTATCGCTGAACAGGGTTAGTATTTGGTTGGCGTAAACAAATAATCCGTAGCCTCGCCAATGACCGAAACCTGATCCCAGCCATAACCGTCATTCAACACATAGGCATCATAACCGGCGTCAATAAATTGCGCAAAAATATCGGCAGCCGAACCCGCAAAATTATCTGCCCGTCTTTGGACAAGTTCAATAAACCAAATCGGCCGCATATGATGTAACAGTTTGGGCGCACCATCCAGTACAAATTGTTCGGCGCCCTCTACATCAATTTTAACGATATCAACATTCGTAATGGCTTCATCACAAAGCAAATCATCCAGCCGTCTTGTCTTCACCGTCTCAACAAAGGCGGCATCACTATCATCGTCACCAATATGCGACAGCCCAACCCGGAGCGAGCCTGACTGTTTCAATGGCGTTCTTAATTGAACCTCTGCATCCTCATGACTAAGCGCCAGTTTACGGCAGCGCACACCCGGTAGATTTGAGGTCACGATTTCCAGAATAGAATAGACGTAATTCGACGGTTCGATCGCCAGCACAAGCCTTGGCTGATCGGGCGCTGCCACAAACGCCTTGGTAAATAGACCAACATTTGCGCCAATATCTATGATCACCGGGCTGTGGGTATTGCATCTCGACATGATTGCAGCGACCAGCCGTATCATCCTTTTGTTGCGCTTGGTCTTTAACAACAGCCCAAGCCACCTGATTTTCTGCGTGACGGAATAAGATTTGTTTAAAAGAACTGAACCAAAAGCCAAGAAGAAAACCCTACAAAGAGACAAAATAAGATTACATCCAGAGATATAATACAGAACAGGCCAAGTCGAAAGGTGATTATCGCCGTCATCAAAATTACCACGCATTCCGCATGAAAAAATTAGGCTTTTCGCGCGCTGAATTTGAACCTATAAATAGTGAAGTCACCCGTATTGGCGCTTGTTAAAATGATCGAGGCTTAAATGACCGCAAAAATTTACAAACCCAGCAAAACGGCGATGCAATCGGGCCGTAAAACCAAAATTAGCCGCGGGTTTGAATGGGTTCTGGCTTATATGCGCAAAAGTCCGGCCAAGCCTGATCAATTGATGGGGTGGCAATCATCATCCGATACGGCGCGTCAGGTGAAAATCTATTTCCCCGATCTGGAATCGGCGGTCACCTATGCCGAGGCGAATGGCATTGATTATGTGGTTCGGGCGCCAAAATCACGCCGGGTCAAGCCAAAAGCCTATGCCGATAACTTTGCATTTAACCGAAATGGTGCGTGGACCCACTGATAAGGGTCTCGGGGTTAATGCCGACCGGCAAATCCAGTCTGGACAAAGCTGGTGAAAACCGGCACAACCAAGTGCGTCTATCAACCGGTTCCGTAGCTCAACTGGATAGAGCAGCTGACTTCTAATCAGCAGGTTGGGGGTTCGAGTCCTCCCGGAATCGCCATATTTTCAGTCTTTTGAGACATTTGGAGCACTATCTTCACTTGATTAGTTCCACTCTTGTTCCAATGGCGTGACACGTCGCTATATTTCA
>JADHOR010000033.1 GCA_016778895.1 Candidatus Puniceispirillum sp. | reverse complement strand
GTAAGCCAACCAAGGGCAAGCGTACTCGTTCTAACAAGAAGACTGACCGCCTGATTGTGCGGCGTCGCAAGCCATAAGGGTCATTCTTAATCATGGCACGTTCAGTTTGGAAAGGCCCGTTTGTTGATGGGCATCTGTTAAAAAAAGCGGACAAGGTTCGCGAGTCTGGTCGGAATGAAGTGATCAAAACATGGTCTCGCCGTTCGACGATCATGCCGCAATTTGTCGGGCTTACTTTTGGTGTGCATAACGGCAACAAATTCATCCCGGTGTCTGTTTCTGAGGAAATGGTTGGACACAAACTTGGTGAATTTGCGCCAACCCGCACTTATTACGGCCACGCTGCCGACAAGAAATCAAAGCGTTAGGGGTAGGTTATGGGTAAGCAATCAAATCCACGCAGCTTGGCCGACAGTGAGGCAAAATCTGTAGTGCGCAACTTGCGCGTCAGCCCACAAAAGCTGAACCTCGTTGCGGCAATGATCCGCGGTATGGACGTTGATAAGGCCATCGCCACATTGTCATTTTCGCGCCGCCGGATCGCTGGTGATGTGAAAAAAGCGTTGCAATCAGCCATTGCCAACGCCGAAAACAACCATTCACTGGATGTTGACCGGTTGTTTGTGAAGGAAGCTCATGTCGGCAAGGGCCTTGTCATGAAGCGTTTCCGGGCACGGGCAAAGGGGCGCGGCGCACGGATTTTAAAGCCATTTTCACACCTGACAATCATTGTCGGTGAAAGAGGAGAGCAGTAGGATGGGTCAGAAAGTAAAGCCAATCGGCCTGCGTGTCGGAATCAACCGGACATGGGACTCGCGCTGGTATGCTGGCCGTAACTATGGACAGCTTCTTCACCAGGATATCAAACTTCGTGAATATTTGATGGGCCGCCTCAAGCAGGCTGCGATTAGCCGCGTTGTGATTGAACGCCCGGCCGGCCGCGCCCGTGTGACCATCCATGCTGGCCGCCCGGGTCTGATCATCGGTAAGAAGGGTCAGGATATCGAAAAGCTGCGCGCCGATCTCGCCAGCCGTATCGGCGGTGAGGTAAGCCTGAACATTGTTGAGGTGCGTAAGCCCGAGATTGATGCAAAGCTGGTCGCCGAGAATATCGCGCAGCAGCTTGAGCGCCGTGTTGGTTTCCGCCGGGCGATGAAGCGTGCGGTTCAGTCAGCAATGCGCCTTGGTGCTTTGGGTGTGCGTATCAACTGTGCTGGCCGTTTGGGTGGTGCTGAGATTGCGCGGACCGAATGGTACCGTGAAGGCCGGGTGCCTCTTCATACATTGCGCGCCGAGGTTGATTACGGTGAGGCTACGGCGTTCACGACCTACGGTGCCTGCGGTATCAAGGTTTGGGTATTTAAGGGCGAGGTCATGGCTCATGACCCAATGGCGCAGGATAAGCGGATGGCCGAGCAGCAGTCTGGCCCAGCGCCACGTGGCAACGGTTAAGTCTCAGGAGATAAGTAGATGCTTTCGCCAAAGCGTACAAAGTTTCGTAAAGCCCATAAAGGCCGGATCCACGGTCTTGCCAAGGGTGGCACGCAGTTGAATTTCGGCTCTTACGGTTTAAAGGCCGTAACGCCTGAGCGTGTAACCGCGCGCCAGATCGAGGCAGCGCGCCGTGCTATCACGCGTCATCTGCGTCGTTCCGGCCGTGTCTGGATCCGAATCTTTCCTGATGTGCCTGTGTCAAGCAAGCCAGCCGAGGTTCGGATGGGTAAAGGCAAGGGTTCACCAGAATTTTGGGTAGCCCGGGTAAAGCCTGGCCGCATCATGTTTGAGATTGATGGTGTTCCGTGGGATCTGGCGAAAGAGGCGTTTACGCTTGCCGCCGCCAAATTACCGCTGGATACGCGGATTGTTCGTCGCTTAGGCGATAGTGAATAAGAGGGGAAGCACCGATGGCAATTGTTAAAGCTGAAGCGCTTCGCGCAAAGACCCCAGACGAGTTGAAAACGCAGCTTGTTGACCTGAAAAAAGAGCAGTTCAATCTGCGGTTTCAGGCCGCTGGTGGTCAGGTCGAAAATCCAACACGGGCCAAGATTGTGCGCCGTGAGATCGCCCGCATCAAAACTGTACTTGGTCAAAAGGCCAGTGCAGAAAATGCAGCTAAATAGGGAAGTCTAGTTATGCCAAAGCGTACCATGCAAGGCACTGTTGTGAGCGATAAGGCCGACAAGACGGTAACCGTCCGCGTCGAGCGTCGTATCATGCATCCGGTGTATAAGAAGTTCATCACAAAATCGAAGAAGTTTGCAGCGCATGACGCTGAAAACCGCTTTAAGGAAGGTGATGCAGTGCGTATCCGTGAATGCGCGCCAATGTCGAAGTCAAAGACCTTTGAAGTGGTCTATGACGATGCAGCGAAGAATTAAGGGAGACTGACATGATTCAGATGCAGTCAAATCTTGAAGTTGCTGATAATTCCGGTGCGCGTCGCGTTCAGTGCATCAAGGTGCTTGGCGGCTCAGGTCGCAAGGTTGCCGGTGTTGGTGACGTGATCGTTGTTTCGGTCAAGGAAGCCATCCCACGGGGTAAGGTGAAAAAAGGGGATGTTCACCGCGCGGTGATCGTTCGTACTGCCAAGGAAATTCGCCGGGCAGACGGCAGTGCCATCCGCTTTGACCGCAATGCAGCGGTTTTGCTGAACAAGTCGGACGAGCCAATTGGTACCCGTATTTTTGGCCCTGTGACCCGCGAGTTGCGCGGTCGCAAGTTCATGAAGATCATTTCTCTGGCACCGGAGGTGCTGTAATGGCTGAGAAGTTTAAAATCAAAAAGGGCGATCAGGTGATTGTGATCACGGGTCGTGATAAGGGCAAGAAGGGCGAGGTACTCGAAGTCCTTCGCGCCGAGTCACGTGTTCGCGTTCAGGGTGTAAACATGGTCAAGCGCCATTCTCGTGCAACCCAGACCGACACTGGCGGTATTATTTCGATGGAAGCGCCTTTGCACATTTCCAATGTTGCACATATCGATCCAGATAGCGGCACAGCAACGCGTGTCGGCTATGAGGAAAAAGATGGTAAAAAAGTCCGGGTCGCTCGTCGGTCTGGAAAAGCCCTGGCGTAAGGCCAAGGGTAAGGAGTGAAAAAGCTGAGATGAAGACGCGTTTAGAAGAACACTATCTGACGGCAGTTCGCCCGGCTCTGATTGAGAAATTTGGTTATGCCAATCCCATGCAGGCGCCAAAGCTCGAGAAGATTGTCATTAATATGGGTGTGGGTGAAGCGGTTCGCGACTCTAAAAAGGTCGAACATGCTGCCCGTGAACTCGCTGCAATTTCTGGCCAGAAGCCGGTTATCACTCGCTCAAAAAAGGCTAATGCTGCCTTTAAACTGCGCGAAGGCATGCCGATCGGCTGTAAGGTAACGTTGCGCCGCGAGCATATGTATGAATTTCTTGACCGGCTGGTGAATATTGCCCTTCCACGGGTCCGTGACTTCCGCGGATTGAATGGTAAGAGCTTTGACGGTAGTGGCAACTATGCCATGGGCATCAAAGAGCAGATCATTTTCCCCGAAGTCGACTATGATCAGGTGGATGAAATCCGCGGTATGGATATCATTGTGGTGACATCAGCAAAGACGGATGATGAGGCTCGCGAATTACTCGCTGGTTTTGCCTTCCCGTTCGTTAAAGCGTAAGAGCAAAGGGGTTTAATCATGGCTAAGAAAAGCGCCGTAGAAAAAAATAACAAGCGCAAGCGCATCGTTGCAGCCCGTGGTGCTCGTCGCGCTGCACTAAAAGCAATCATATCTGACAAGAACGTGGCAATGGAAGAGCGTTTCCAGGCAGGTCTTAAGCTGGCTCAAGAGCCACGCGATAGTGCAAAGATCCGTATTCGTAACCGGTGTGAGGTTTCAGGCCGTCCACGTGGTTATGACCGTAAACTCAGAATGTCTCGTATCGCCCTACGTGATCTTGCCTCGATGGGGCAGGTTCCGGGCGTTGTGAAGTCAAGCTGGTAAAGAGGAGATAAAGCAAATGTCTATGAGTGATCCTCTTGGCGATATGCTAACACGCATCCGTAACGGCCAGAATGCACGCAAAAGCGTTGTTTCTAGCCCGGCATCACGGTTCCGCAGCAATGTTTTGGAAGTTCTGAAGCGCGAAGGTTATATCCGCAATTATTCAAGCGTTGATATTCGTCCGGGCCTGAAAGAGCTTAAGATCGAGCTGAAATATCACGAAGGCCAGCCGGTGATCTCCGAGATCAAGCGCGTATCGCGTCCGGGCCGCCGTGTTTATTACGGACTTCGTGACTTGCCGCGGGTCTATAACGGGCTTGGCATCGCCATCCTGTCCACTCCGCGTGGCGTCCTGTCTGACAATGAGGCCCGCACAGCCAAGGTTGGCGGCGAAGTCCTCTGCCACGTATTTTAAGGAGCTGTTCGCATGTCTCGTGTTGGAAGTAGTGCGATTACAATCCCGGCCGATGTGACCCTGTCACAGCAGGACGGTATGGTAGTTGTCAAAGGAAAGAATGGTGAGCTGAGCGCCCCGCTTCATAGTGAGGTAGAGCTGAGCATTGCCGATAACGTTGCAACGTTGAAGCCGAAGCGTAAGACCAAACTGGCATTGTCGCTATGGGGAACCATGCGGGCGTCAATCAACAACATGGTCACCGGTGTTGCTACTGGGTTTAGCCGCAAGCTGGAAATCAACGGAGTTGGTTATCGTGCGGCAATGCAGGGCAATAAGCTGGTTCTCAGCCTCGGTTTTAGCCATCCGGTAGAAATGGATGTTCCGGCAGGTTTGACTGCGGCTGTTGAAAACAACACCACAATCATTCTGAGCGGCGCTAACAAGCAGTTGCTCGGTCAGTTTGCATCTGAAATTCGGTCAAAGCGGCCGCCAGAGCCTTTCAAGGGCAAAGGTGTGAAATATGCTGAAGAGCATATTGTCCGCAAAGAAGGCAAGAAGAAGTAGGGAACAGTCATGTTTACAGCTAAAGAATTATTCGAACGCCGCCGTCAGCGGACTCGTTCCAAGCTTCGGAAGACAAGCAAAGGCCAGTTGCGCCTGTCTGTGCATCGCTCGTCACGGCATATTTATGCTCAGGTGATCGATGACGTTGCGGGCAAGACATTGGCAGCTGCCTCAACCCTTGATGCTGATTTTAAATCAGCAACAAGCAAGACAGCCGATATCTCGGCAGCTTCTGCGGTTGGCAAATTGGTTGCCGAGCGCGCCAAGGCAAAAGGCATTGACGCAGTGGTGTTTGACCGCGGCGGTTACATTTTCCATGGCCGGGTTAAGGCGCTGGCTGAAGCCGCGCGCGAAGCCGGCCTGAAATTCTAGGGAGCATGATTGATGGCACACAATAACGACAGACGGGACCGTAGCCAGGAGCGCGAAGAGCCCGAATTGCTCGAAAAATTGGTTGGCATTAACCGTGTTGCCAAGGTTGTAAAGGGTGGCCGTCGTTTCGGTTTCGCCGCGTTGGTTGTGGTTGGCGACGGTAAAGGCCGCGCCGGTTTTGGCACGGGCAAGGCGCGTGAGGTTCCCGAAGCCATCCGCAAGGCAACGGAAGGAGCTAAGCGTAACATGGTTCGCATCCCGCTTCGTGATGGGCGCACATTGCACCATGACAATAAGGGTAATTACGGCGCTGGTAAGGTGCTGCTTCGTGCGGCTCCGGCAGGTACCGGCATAATTGCTGGTGGCCCGATGCGTGCAGTATTTGAAGTGCTTGGCATTCAGGACATTGTTGCAAAGTCAATCGGTAGCTCTAACCCGCATAATATGATCAAGGCGACATTTTCAGCGTTGAACCATATTCAGGCACCACGGGCGGTGGCGCAAAAGCGTGGCAAGCGCGTTGGCGACATCCTAGTGAAACGCGAAGATAAGGCTGCCGGCGACGCCGCCGCATCCTAACAGGAGAGAGTAAGATGGCTGCCAAAGAAACAGTGATCGTCACCCAGACAAAAAGCCCGATTGGCCGCAAGGCTGACCAGCGTTCAACCTTGATCGGGCTTGGGTTGAACAAGATTGGTCGAACGCGCGAGCTGGAAGATACAGCCTCTGTTCGCGGCATGATCAACAAGGTCAAGCATCTTGTTCGGGTCGAACAGCAGTAAACGGTTTTTATCAGCGGCGTGCCCCTAGCGTGGCGCGCTAGCAGGAGCGACAAATGAAATTGAACGAAGTCAGAGACAATCTGGGCGCAACGAAGAATGCCAAACGGGTTGGCCGTGGTATCGGTTCGGGTACCGGCAAGACATCAGGTAGTGGTCACAAAGGCCAGAAGGCACGCTCAGGCGTGTCGATCAACGGTTTTGAAGGCGGCCAGATGCCGATCCACCGCCGCCTGCCAAAGCGTGGTTTCAACAATATCTTCCGGAAGAATTATGCCGAGGTTAATCTTGGCCGTCTGCAGGCCGCAATTGACACAGGCAAGCTGGATGCCGGCAAGCCGGTTGACGCTGCCGCAATGGTCGGGGCTGGCGTGATTTCTAAAATGCGTGACGGTGTTCGTATCCTGGCAAAAGGGGAATTGACCGCCAAAAAGATCGAGATCCACGCAGCGGGTGCCTCAAAGGCAGCCGTTGAGGCAGTTGAAAAAGCTGGCGGCAAGATTATTGTCCCAACCGCTTCAGCCGAATAGATAGGCAGGCAAGGCATATGGCATCATCAGCAGACCGCATGGCAGCAGGCGCAGGCTTTGGCGCGTTAGCAAAGGCTGACGAGTTGAAGAAGCGACTGTGGTTTACTGTTGGAGCCCTAATTATTTACCGGCTTGGCACCTATTTGCCATTGCCCGGCATTGACCCTGGCGCGCTTGCGGATATCTTTTCGCAGCAATCAGGCGGCATTCTGGGCATGTTTGACATGTTTTCAGGCGGTGCGCTTAGTCGGATGACGATTTTTGCGCTGAATATCATGCCGTATATTACGGCGTCTATTATCATGCAATTGATGACGGCGATTGTACCAACGCTAGAAGCCATGAAAAAAGATGGCGAGGCCGGTCGCAAGATGATCAACCAATATACCCGTTACCTTACCGTGCTGTTGGCAACGGTGCAGGGCTACGGTATTGCGGTGGGCTTGGAATCAGCAAGCGGCGTTGTTGATGATCCGGGGCTGTTTTTCCGCCTTACCACGGTGGTAACGCTTGTTGGCGGCACCTTATTCCTGATGTGGCTTGGCGAACAGATTACCAGCCGCGGCGTCGGCAATGGTATCTCGCTGATCATTTTTGCTGGTATTGTTGCCAATCTGCCAACTGCACTGGCTGGCACGCTTGAACTGGGCCGCACAGGCGCGCTGTCTTCATTGCTGATCGTGCTGTTGCTGGCGATGGCCGTAGCGGTTATTGCCTTTATCGTCTTTATCGAACGGTCGGTTCGGAAAATTCTGGTGCAATATCCAAAGCGCCAGCACGGCAATAAGGTATTTGGGGGTGACCAGTCATTCCTGCCGCTAAAGATCAATGTCCCGGGCGTCATCCCGCCAATTTTTGCCTCATCGCTGTTGCTGATGCCGGTGTCGATTATCAATCTTACCGGCGGCCAGGCTGGTGGTGCGGATTGGCTGGTGGCGCTGAATGCGATGCTGGGCCGTGGGCAGCCGCTATATTTGTTAATTTACGTTTCGATGATTGTATTCTTTGCCTTCTTCTATACAGCGATTGTGTTTAATCCAGAAGAAACAGCCGAGAATCTGCGTAAATATGGTGGTTACATCCCGGGTATACGTCCGGGCAAGTCGACCGCCGATTATCTTGATTTCGTGTTGACCCGCCTGACCGTGCTTGGTGCTGCTTATTTGTCGGCAATTTGTATCCTGCCAGAATTGCTGATCAGTAAATATGCGGTGCCGTTTTACTTTGGCGGTACGTCATTGCTGATTGTGGTGACGGTCACACTAGATACGGTTGGGCAGATCCAGTCGCATCTTCTGGCGCATCAATATGAGGGGCTGGTAAAGAAGTCCCGTTTGAAGGGGCGCAGATAAATGAATATCATTCTGTTTGGCGCACCAGGCGCGGGAAAAGGAACACAGGCAGAGCGGCTGGTTGCCAGTCGTGGTCTTGTGCAATTATCAACCGGCGATATGCTGCGTGTGGCGATTGCTGCGGGGACCGAACTCGGGCTTCGCGCCAAGGATATCATGGATCGGGGCGAGCTGGTTTCTGACGATATCATCGTCGGCATGATCGCCGCCCGTATCGATGATGATGATTGCGCCAACGGAGTAATTCTCGACGGCTTTCCGCGCACCGTCGCGCAGGCGAACGCGCTGGACGAAATGCTAGCGAGCAAGGGGCTGACGCTTGATTGTGTGATTGAGATTAAGGTCGACGAAGCTGCGCTGTTTGCGCGCATCGAAAACCGTGCTGCCGAAACTGGCGGCGCCAGAAGTGATGACAATGCCGACACATTGCGTAAGCGATTGGCGGTGTATCATGAGAATACAGCACCACTGCTTCCGTATTATGCGGAAAAAAGGGTGTTGCAGACTGTGGACGGCATGAATTCAATTGATGATGTCGCATCACAAATTGATCGAATTTTGGGGTAACGCGATTGCGTTAAGGTTGACTGTTTCAGGTTTAGGCCTATAATTCGCCGCCTTCTAAGGGAAACCGGACGAAACTGGCGAAATAGGTTCCGCATTGCGGATAACCGAAGATGATAGTCGTGAGTTAAAAAGGAGCCAGGCTGTGGCACGAATTGCTGGTGTAAATATTCCGACCAAAAAACGGGTCGAGATCGCACTGACTTACATTCATGGTATTGGGACAACCAGTGCCAAAAATATCTGTGCAAAGGCGGGTGTTCCGGACGAACGCCGCGTCAATGACCTGTCGGAAGAGGAATTGACCCGACTTCGCGACATTATTGATGCAGACCATCTGGTTGAGGGCGATCTTCGTCGTCAGACTTCGATGAACATCAAACGCTATCTTGACCTTGGCTGTTTGCGCGGTCTTCGCCATCGCCGCAACCTTCCGGTTCGCGGTCAGCGCACCCATACAAATGCTCGTACCCGTAAAGGCCCTGCAAAGGCCATTGCTGGCAAGAAGAAATAACAACGCGAACACTAGGAGACTAATCAAATGGCAAAACAACCAAGCCAAGGCCGTGTTCGTCGTCGCGAGCGGAAAAATATCACAAGCGGCGTTGCTCATGTGAATTCGACATTCAATAACACCATGGTGACCATCACCGATGTGCAGGGCAACACAATTGCCTGGGCATCTGCTGGCGGTATGGGCTTTAAAGGCTCGCGTAAATCGACACCATTTGCTGCGCAGCTTGCGGCGGAAGACGCTGGCAAGAAAGCTGCTGAGCATGGAATGAAGTCGTTGGATGTTCAGGTACGTGGCCCAGGGTCTGGTCGTGAATCAGCCCTTCGTGCGCTACAATCAGTTGGTTTCAACGTTACCTCAATTCGTGACGTAACGCCAATTCCACATAATGGTTGCCGTCCGCGTAAGCGGCGCCGGGTCTAATCCGACCGTTATTGTTGACTTTACTTTCGGCTTACGCCAGGTGGCAAATTGCCGGATCATCTCGAATTAAAGGATACCGCCATGATTGAAAAGAATTGGCTAGACCTCAAAAAGCCGGACGAAATGGAAATTAAGGTTTCCGAATACAACCCAAGTCAGGCTGTTGTCGCCGTTGGCCCGTTTGAGCGTGGCTTCGGTGTTACCATCGGTAACGCGCTGCGTCGTGTGCTGTTATCATCGTTGCAGGGTGCAGCCGTTACTTCGGTTCAGATCCAGGGCGTTGTCCATGAATTTTCGTCAATCCCAGGCGTCCGTGAAGATGTTACCGACCTCGTGCTAAACCTCAAGGGTGTTGCGGTTCGCATGGTAGAAGAAGGGCCAAAGCGTCTTCGCCTGAATGTTGACGGTCCGGCGACTGTCACTGCTGGTATGATCACCGAGACAGCCAATGTCGATATCATGAACCCTGATCACGTGCTGTGTCAGCTCGACAAGGGCGCAAAACTGTCGATGGAGCTGACGGTAAATACTGGCAAAGGTTATGTGCCAGCGACGGTTCACCGTGCTGAGGACTCGCCTATCGGCCTTATTCCGATTGATGCGATCTACAGCCCGGTTCGTCAGGTCGCTTACAAGGTAGAAAACGCCCGTGTTGGGCAGATCACCGACTATGACAAGCTGTTGTTGACGATTGAAACCGACGGTTCAATCTCACCTGAAGATGCGGTCGCCTATGCAGCGCGTATTTTGCAAGAACAATTGCAAACCTTTATCAACTTTGAAGAACCAAAGGGGGAGCCAGTCCCAAGCGAGCCAGAATTGCCGTTTAGCCGCAATCTGCTGCGCAAGGTTGACGAGCTTGAGCTGTCAGTCCGTTCGGCCAACTGCCTGAAGAATGACAATATCGTCTATATTGGCGATCTGGTTCTTAAAACTGAGCATGAAATGCTGCGGACTCCGAATTTTGGCCGTAAGTCGCTAAACGAGATCAAGGAAGTGTTGAAGGGCATGAACCTTGAGCTTGGAATGGATATTAACAGCTGGCCACCAGAAAATGTTGAAGAATTGGCGCGACGCCTGGATGAACCGTTTTAGCGGCAGCCCAGTCTCACCCCAGAGGAACTAAGGAGAAATATCATGCGTCATCGTAATGCTGGTCGGAAACTAAACCGTACTTCGCAGCATCGCCAAATGTTGTTTCGCAACATGGCTCAGGCACTGATCAAGCACGAGCAGATTGTGACAACCCTGCCAAAGGCCAAGGAACTGCGTCCTGTGGTTGAGCGACTTATCACGCTTGGCAAGCGCGGTGATCTGCACGCCCGTCGTCTGGCATTTGCCCGGATCCGGTGTGAAGCAATGACCAAGAAGCTGTTTGACGTGCTTGGCCCACGCTATCAAGAGCGTGCGGGAGGTTACACACGCGTATTGAAGGCTGGGTTCCGTTATGGTGACTCAGCACCAATGGCGGTGATCGAGCTCGTTGATCGTGATGAGGACGCACGCGGTCAGGATTCAGGCCCGGTTGAGATGGACGACAGTGTTGCAACCGAAGCAGGTGCCGCTGCCTAACGGTGCGCGCATCCATTGTTTAACGAAATTTGGATAGCAAAAGGGGCTGCTGTAGGGTGGCCCTTTTTTCTTTGCACCAATATTCGGGTTGGGTGAATATAACGCCTATGAATGAGCTCGATCTTAAGAGTGTGCCATTGGCACCGCTGGCCGAACTATTGCGACCTAAAACGCTTGATGACGTCGTTGGTCAGGATCAGTTGCTGGGCGCGAATGGCCGGCTTCGGGTGATGCTGGCGCATGATGCACTCGGCTCGATTATTTTTTGGGGGCCGCCCGGAACCGGAAAAACCACAATTTCGCGATTATTGGCCGACGCGGCTAATATGGCGTTTGAACCGGTCTCAGCCGTTTTTGACGGGGTTGGCGAGTTGCGCAAGGTGTTTGAGCGCGCCCAGCAGCGTCGCTCGCAAGGTTGTCGCACCCTGTTATTCGTTGACGAGGTACACCGTTTTAATAAGGCCCAGCAAGATGGGTTGTTGCCAAAGGTCGAGGATGGCACGGTCACGCTGGTTGGTGCGACCACGGAAAACCCGTCATTTGCGCTGAATGGGGCGCTTTTGTCACGCGCGCAGGTGCTTGTTCTTGATCGACTTGATCGCCCTGCATTAGCGTCGATTCTGGCGCGACTTGAGGCGCATATCGGGCGTGAGTTGCCGCTGGATGATGATGCCCGCACGGCGCTTATCATTATGGCTGATGGTGACGGCCGTTATCTTTTGAATATGGCGAGCCAGCTGACTGATCTGCCGGCGCTCCCGGTGATCGACAGCCGCATTTTGGCATCATTAGTTGCCGGGCGGGCGCCAGCTTTTGATCGGGCCGGTGATCAGCGTTATAATCTGATGTCGGCGCTTCATAAAACTCTGCGGGCATCGGATGCTGATGCCGGGCTCTATTGGCTGGCGCGTATGCTGGCGGGCGGTGAGGATCCGCATTATATCCTGCGGCGGCTGACGCGCTTTGCTGCCGAGGATATTGGTCTTGCCGAACCAGAGGCACAGTCGCGGGCATTGGCTGCATGGCAGGCTCATGAGCGGCTCGGCAGCCCGGAGGGTGATCTTGCTATTGCCGGTTTGGTGATTTATCTGGCGACTGCGCCGAAATCAAACGCTGCCTATCAGGCCTTTAAGGCGGCAACAAAGGCGGCGGCTATAACCGGATCGCTGAGCCCGCCAGCGCATACTTTGAACGCGCCAACCAAATTGATGAAACAGCTTGGCTATGGGGTGGATTATGCGTATGACCATGACGACCCTGACGGGTTTTCTGGGCAGAATTGCTTTCCCGACGGAATGGCACGTCAGGTTTTCTATCAGCCAGTTGCGCGCGGTTATGAACGTGAAATTGCGAAACGGGTTGCTTATTGGGATCGTTTGCGCACTGCAAAACAGGCTGACGATAAGCCCGGCGTACCAGTGGATGAGGATTAGATGGCCAATGTTGCAATGATTGGTGCGGTTGCGGCAGGCGGGGCGGTTGGCGCTGTATTGCGTTATTTGACCAGTCTTGCATTAGGTGCGGGCATTTTTGGCATTGCTGGCCCATTGGCAACCTTGCTGGTGAATATCGCCGGATCTGCGATGATGGGCGGGCTTGCCGGTTTGGTTGCGGTTGGCATGGTATTGCCCGAGGCGTGGCGCGGTTTTTTTGCGGTGGGGCTGCTCGGGGCGCTAACGACCTTTTCCAGCTTTGCGCTTGATGCCGGCGCGCTATGGCAGAAACAGGGGGCATTGATGGCGGGTGCTTATGTAATGGCCTCGGTTATTCTATCACTTTTGGCGTTTGGCGCGGCGTTCTGGGTGGTTAAACATAGCGGGATATGGCAATGAGCAAAGATATCGCAGCACACGAAAAGGCCAGTAAGTCCGATAAGCAAGCCGATAAACAATGGCGGTTCGAAGCGGTACCGGAACATGAGGATGGCTCACGGCTAGACCGGTTTTTACGGCGCCTTTTTGCTGGTCTGGGGCAGGGGCAGATCGAACGGATGCTGCGCAATGGTTTAATCCGGCTTGATGGGGTAAAGGCCAAAGCGGCAACCAGAATTGCCGTAGGTCAGATTATACGATTGCCAGCAAATATCGCCGAAGCCGCGCCTGCTGCTACCAAGCCTGCGGCACCGCGTATTGTCGCCAGTAGTACCCTGCGCCAGCAGTTTGACGATATGTTTCTGGCTGAAGGGAGAGGGTGGCTGGCTTTGAATAAGCCAAGCGGTCTGGCGGTTCAGGGTGGCACCGGAACGCATCATCATATTGACGCTATGTTGCGTGCGATGAGTGACGATGCGAGCAGCCGGTTACGGCTGGTTCACCGGATTGATAAGGACACCAGCGGGGTTTTGCTACTGGCAAAAACCATCGAGGCTGCGCGCAGTCTCACCGAAGCCTTTCAAAAGCATCTGCTTGTGAAAACCTATCTGGCGCTGGTTATTGGCCTGCCGCCCGAAACTGGCAGTATCCGGGCGCCGATTTTGAAACTTGGCGGTAAGGCTGGCGAGAAAATGTACGTCCATGATGATGGGCAAAGTGCGCAGACGCTCTACCGGCGGCTGGATCATGCTGGCCGGAAGATGGCGTTGATCGCACTGCGACCGCTAACTGGCCGCACGCATCAATTGCGGGTTCATATGGCGCATATTGGCAATCCGATTTGTGGTGATGGTAAATATGCCGGTGATTATGCACATCCGGGTGGGCTCATTGCGCGCCGCCTGCATCTCCACGCATGGCAGCTAAAACTGACTGATGGCAAGGTTATCACCGCGCCGCCTAGCCCGCATCTAAGGGCCAGTCTTGATGATCTGGGAATGGCATTACCGGCGCCGGGCTGGCGGTTTCAGGACTATTAAATGCAGCGCCTCGGCGCACATATTTTAAGCCGTGACCTATTTTTTAGGATAGAGGCGCGCTGGCAAACCGGACCGCGATGTCCGGCACGGTATTTTGAAGAGAGTTAAGCGTTATGAATGCGAAAAAGCGGTTTTATAAAGACGTCACTGTCGCGGCCCCAAATAATATCAAATCGGGTGACATGAAATCGGGTGATGCAATGTTGGTGCAGCTTGACGGGCGTAATTTACGCTCGCCGGCGGGCAGTTTGTTGCTGGTGCCAACCCTGCCACTGGCCGCGGCCATTGCCAATGAATGGCGCGCGCAGGGTGATGATATTGAGCCTGCAACCATGCCGCTATTTGGTCTTGCCGTTACTGTGCTCGACCGGGTAACCCCGCAGCGCGCCGCAATCATTACCGAGCTGTCAGCCTATGGTGCGAATGATCTTTTATGTTATCGCGATGATCAGGATGATCTTGCCAGCCGACAGCACAGCCAGTGGCAGCCTTGGCTGGACCGGCTTGCCGATGAACGGGGTATTTATCTCGAAACCGTGACCGGCATTATGCCGATTACGCAGACCGATGCAATGAAGTTCCCGCCGCTAATTGCGGCTTTCGATGATTGGCGACTTGGCATATTACATCGGGCGACAAGCCTTTCGGGATCGCTGGTACTGGGGCTGGGGTTTGTCGAGCGAGTGATTGACCCTGTGCAAATGTTTGATCTGGCCTTTCTTGACGAGCTTTGGCAGAACGAAAAATGGGGAACTGATTTTGAAGCGGCCGACCGGCATGAGTTTTTGCGCGCGGAATTGGCCGATGCTTTGCGGTTTTTAACCTTGCTGACGCCGTCGGATCCAGGCGGTGCAGACGCATGAAGCGGCGCGCGGCCAACTCGGCGCTTAGTGCGTCTTTAATGAGCCGCCTGTCGGGCTTTGATACAGGTGATCTTGGTCCGCATGCCGACCTGCTTTACCGCGAACTGATTGCCAGCGCAGCCAACGGGTTGCCCGCCAGCAGCATCATTCTCGCCGCCACGATTATTGACGTTGTTCAGCATGAACAGGCGGGTCCGGCAGGCTATCTTGATGGCGCGGCCTTTGCCTATGCCGGCAGCACGGCCAATCTTGGCTGGTTGCGGGGGCGGCGCAATCTGTTGTTGCATCACGAAGCGCCAAGCGATGGGTTAATGGGCGAGGCGGATGCAGGGCGCTGGCTGACGGCTGATGCGGAGCGGGCGGTTGCCGCGCTGCTGGATTTCCTGCAGGATTTGCCATAATTGCCCCGGTTGATATCTAAGCTCGGATCAGCCGGCAGGCAGCGGGAAAAACCTGTCAAATTGTGCTTTTAGAGTGGCGTCAAGCTCATCCATGCTGGCGCTGATGCCAAGATTAGCAAACGAGGTCACCCCGCCATCGCTGACGCCGCAGGGCACAATCGCGTCAAAGGCGGCAAGATCGGGATCAAGGTTAATCGAGATGCCGTGCCAGCTGACCCATCGGCTGATGCGAATACCGATTGCGGCAATCTTATCCAGGCCGCTGTCACTTTCGCCGTTTTTCACCCAGATACCGGGCAGGCCAGCACGCCGCTGACCGGCAATGCCAAAGTTGGCAAGGCTGGCAATGATCCAGCCCTCCAGCGCATGAACCAGCGCGCGCACATCCTGACCACGGCGGGTTAGATCCAGCATAACATAGGCCACCCGCTGACCGGGGCCGTGCCAGGTCCATTGCCCGCCACGCCCAACCTCAATTATCGGCGCCTTGCCCGGGCTTAACAGATCATGCGGCTTTGCAGAGGTGCCGCCAGTGTAAACGGCCTCATGCTCGAGCAGCCATATCGCCTCTTGGGCGCCATCATGGCGAATGGCGGCGGCGTATGCCTCCATTTTGGACACCAGCGGCGTATACGGCTGCAAATCTGGGTAATGTTGCCATAAGGGCGGCAAATTTGCTGGTGTCATAGAATTGATCCGGTCGGAAAAAGCTGTCAACGGCGATGGCGACAGCATAGCTTGCCTTTGGGCGGCTGGCTATCCCCACTGCCAAGCTCGGATATGAGGATCAATCCAAAATCCGCTTTCAAGCTTGCGATTGTCTTTTTGCCGATCACCGGCGAAACAGGCTTGATAATTCAGCATTAAGGTGACATATAGGGGACACTTCAAACGTGCGGCCGTGGCGGAATTGGTAGACGCGCAGCGTTGAGGTCGCTGTGGGCTAACCCCCGTGGAAGTTCGAGTCTTCTCGGCCGCACCATTCTCTATATCATATTTGATGTAACCAATTGAAATGCTTCACTTCATGTGTCTGCATGACGATTGGTGTGAAACAAAATGAGAAACAAATATGAAGCAAATCACGTGCTTTATCGTGATGGTGTTTACTATTATGTAAGGCGTGTGCCTTATGACTTAACTTCCCACTATGATGTTAAGAGGCTGTGCTTTAGCCTCAAAACTAAATCAGCCTCTGCTGCTACTCGTGCGAGCAAATCAATAAACCAACGCCTTGAGGACTACTGGCTTGGCCTAAGGCTGCAAAACATGGATATACCTGCCATCCAAGTGGTCAAATCAAGTGATTCTGCTGTTAATGATGGTTTACTTCTGTCTGAAGCCTGTGAGTTATACCTGCGGCTGAAAGGCGTGGGTAAAGACACGGTGTTCATAAGAACCGCCAATCGTAACACTAGCTATGTGA
>JADHOR010000010.1 GCA_016778895.1 Candidatus Puniceispirillum sp. | reverse complement strand
GGCAATGGCCCAATTTCAGCTTTTGTCAACGCAATGCGTGATGAGTTTGAGCTGAGTTTCCGGCTTTCAGATTTTGGTCAGAATACCCGGTCAGCAACATCAAAAGCCGAAGCGGCGGCTTATGTTGAGCTTGTCACCAATGACGGGCAATCAGTTTATGGTGTCGGCATTGATACCTCGATCACCATTGCCCCAATCCTTGCTGTTGTTAGTGCGATCAATAAAATGATCGCGGCGCGCGAGTAAAACGTGGCCAAAAAGCTGTCTTGATAAAATGAGTAAAACACTAGCCACTTGAAACCAAGTTTTGGACGGCGGCTATTTGCCTTGCCATTGCGGCTTGCGCTTTTCAAGAAAGGCGCGGACACCCTCGGCAAAATCAGCACTAACATAGCTGCGCTCAATCAGGTCATCATCGCGCGGCAATGGGACCGCATGACGCAACCGTCGCAATCCTTCAAGGCTAGCCTCTATCGTTAATGGCGCCATCTGCTTCATCCGTTCGGCGAGCTGTTGCGCACGCGCTATCAATGCGTCCTTATCCGCTAGAACCTCATGCACAAACCCGCTTGCAAGCAACGTTTCGGCGTCCAGTAATTCAGCTGTCAAAATCATATGGGCAACGCGCGCCTCGCCAAATAAAGCGGTCAACCGCCGCAAGTTTGAGACCGCCAGACAATTGCCAAGCGTTCGCGCAATCGGCATACCGGCAATCGCAGCTGCACTTGCAATACGGATATGCGCTGCGGCGGCAATTACTAACCCGCCACCTGTTACTGCGCCGTGAAGCGCCGCAATCACGGGCACGCGGCAGGCCTCAATCTCGCTTATGACCGCCTCAACCTTGCTTTCATAGCGCAGCCCATCCTCGGTCGAGGAAAAGGCGGTAAATTGACCAATATCTGTTCCAGCTGCAAAGGCTTTATCACCGGCACCTGAGATAATGATCGCCCTGATTTGATCGGTATCACCGCCTCTGCCAGCCTCGGCACAAAGTGCCGCCAGCCCCTCATACATCTCAAATGTCAGCGCATTTCGCGCCTGCGGCCTATTCAAATTCACGTGGGCAATGCCATCCTCAATATGGATCAGCAATTCACGATCTGACGCAGTCATTTCAGCCCCTTAATGTTTGTAG
Organism: Candidatus Puniceispirillum sp.; assembly: GCA_016778895.1. Taxonomy (GTDB): domain Bacteria; phylum Pseudomonadota; class Alphaproteobacteria; order Puniceispirillales; family Puniceispirillaceae; genus UBA3439. Next base: position 60,375 of record JADHOR010000010.1, on the reverse strand, counting down.
CCAGTTTTGGGGATTGCAAAGCCAGCAGGGTCGTTAGTTATTCAGCTTTCAGTATGTTCATTGCCGCGTCAACGCCACCTTTTTGATGCGGAATATTAGCCAGCGAGAGGCCCATCTCGACGCCGCTTAGCGTTCCCAGCAGCATCAGGTCGTTAAAATCACCGAGATGCCCGATCCGAAAGACTTTACCGGCAAGTTTGGCCAGACCGTTACCAAGTGACATATTGAAATGCTTTAGAACACCGGCGCGGAATGCATCAGCATTGTGCCCGTCAGGTAACAACACTGCGGTCAATGCGCTGGAATAGTCCTTTGGTTCCTGACACAAGACTTCAAGCCCCCATGCCTGAACCGCCTTGCGCGTTGCCGCGGCATGACGATCATGGCGTTTGAACACATTCTCCAGACCTTCTTCATGCAACATATCAATCGCTTCGGCTAACCCGTATAGAAGATTTGTCGCCGGGGTAAAGGGAAAGGCACCATCCTTATTCGCCGCAATCTGGTCTTCCCAATCCCAGTAGCTGCGACGCATACCGCCGTTGCGCGCTGTTGCCAATGCCTTTTCCGATACAGCGTTAAATGACAGACCAGGTGGCAGCATCAGACCCTTTTGCGAGCCTGCAACCGTGACATCAACGCCCCATTCATCATGGCGGAAATCGATCGAGGCAAGCGATGAGATTGTATCAACCAGTAACAACGCGTCATGACCAGCATTATTCATTGCCAGCCGCACTTCGTTCACGCGCGAGGTCGACCCTGTTGAGGTTTCGTTGTGAACCACACAAACGGCTTTGATCTTGTTTTCAGGATCAGCGCGCAGACGGTCCTCAATCTGCTGTGGATCAACCCCCCGCCGCCAATCGGTTGCCAAAAACTCGGTTTCAAGACCAAGGCGCGATGCCATCTTGTGCCAGAGCGAGGCAAAATGGCCAGTCTCCACCATCAATACCAGATCGCCATCTTGCAGCGTGTTCACCAAGGCCGCTTCCCACGCGCCAGTTCCCGATGCTGGATAGATCACCGCATGGCTGTCGGTCTTGAAAATGGTCTTCATCCCGGCAAGACATTTCGCCCCAACTTCGGCAAATTGTGGACCGCGATGATCAATGGTTGGGTAATCCATCGCGCGCAGCACCCTATCAGGCACATTTGTCGGGCCAGGAATTTGTAAAAAATGACGGCCAGCGGCGTAGGGTGTAGGCATTAATTTATTCTCCACATAGATGCATGGTCAAAATGCAGTTGTTGCACGAAAATCGTTTCAATAAGGTTGAACTATAAAGGCATTTTGTATATCCATACAAGAGAATTGTATACTAAAAACTGGAGAATTGCATGGCTGATGGCAACAGCTTTGCCGGATTTGAGCGGCTGAGACAATCGCTTTCCGGCGAGTTATTTGATGATGGTTTCACGCGTGGGCGGTATGCCACCGACGCATCAATCTATCAAATGATGCCACATGGCGTCGTGATTCCAAAAACAATTGCCGATGTTGAGGCCACAATCGCCTTTTGCTGTGAGCAGGGAATGGCGCTTTTGCCGCGTGGCGGTGGCACGTCGCAATGTGGGCAGACGGTAAACCACGCGCTGGTTCTAGATAACACCAAATATCTCAACCGGATTTTAGAGCTGGATGTAGAAAACCGTGTTTGCGTTGTCGAGCCAGGCATCGTTCTGGATGAGTTAAATCGCCGGCTAAAGCCGCACGGCTTGTGGTTTCCGGTGGATGTATCGACCTCCAGCCGCGCAACAATTGGCGGTATGACAGCAAATAATAGCTGCGGCGGTCGATCAATACGTTACGGCATCATGCGGGATAATGTTTTGGCGATTGACGCCATTCTTGCTGATGGCAGTCACGCATCTTTTGGCAAATATGATCCGTCCACACCCACCGATGCCGTTCAGCTGGGCGCAATTCTGCCGGCATTACTGGCACTCGGTGAAACCCATCGCGACGAGATTCTGTCCAGTTTTCCCAAGGTGTTACGCCGAGTTGGCGGTTATAATATTGACGCGCTGATCCCTGATGCGATGGCGCTTCGGCCCGGTGGCAAGGCCGGTGACGGTATTAATCTTGCGCATTTGCTGGTTGGCTCTGAAGGAACGCTCGCTTATTCAACCGCGATCACGCTGAAACTCTCGCCATTGCCTGCACGCAAAGTCATGGGGCTCTGCCATTTTCCTTCTTTTTATAAGGCGATGGATGCAGCCCAGCATCTGGTGACGCTTGATCCGGTTGCTGTCGAGCTGATTGACAACACCATGCTTGATCTGGCGCGTTCCATCCCGTTATTCCGTTCGACCGTCGAGGCCTATATCAAAGGTGCGCCTGCGGCGATTCTGGTGGTCGAATTTGCCGAGGATGAACCAGCCGAAAATCTGCGCCGCCTTGAAGCATTAGAGGCGATGATGGCTGGTCTTGGCTTTGGCTGGGATAATCCGGCTGACTCGAATGGCGGCACAGTCATTCTCGGCGAAACCGGGGATCAGGCGCGGATCACCGAAATGCGCAAATCCGGCCTCAATATCATGATGTCGATGAAAACCTCAGCAAAGCCGGTATCCTTTGTCGAGGATTGTGCGGTCGAACTCGCCGATCTGGCCGAATATACCGACAAGCTTACCCGCATCTTTAACAAATATAACACCACCGGAACATGGTATGCGCACGCGTCGGTTGGCTGTCTTCATGTACGGCCGGTTCTGGATATGAAAAATGCCGATGACGTTGCCGCCATGCGGGGCATCGCCGACGAGGCGTTTCAACTGGTGAAGGAATATGGGGGCTCGCATTCCGGCGAACATGGCGACGGCATTGCCAGATCCGAATTCAACGAGGTCATGTTTGGCAGCAAAATGACTGATCTGTTTCGACAGGTTAAACGCTTGTTCGATCCACAGGGAATTTTTAATCCCGGAAAAATCACTGACGCACCAAAGATGGATGACCGGTCGTTGTTCCGCTTTGCACCGGGATACAAAGTTAATGATTTCCCGACCCGATTGAACTGGGAGGCATGGCCGGGTTCGGCTGGCGGGCTTCAGGGTGCGGTTGAAATGTGCAACAACAATGGCGCCTGCCGCAAGCTTGAGGGCGGGGTCATGTGCCCGTCCTTCCGGGCGACACGTGATGAGCGCGACTCGACAAGAGGCCGTGCCAACAGCCTAAGACTAGCGCTATCCGGCCAGCTTGGTGCCGCTGCGATGGTCAGCGACGAGATGGCCGAAACGATGAAACTATGCGTTTCCTGCAAAGCCTGTAAACGCGAATGTCCGACCGGTGTCGACATGGCACGCATGAAGGTTGAGATCACAGCGCTTCGCACCGAAGCCAAAGGCCTCTCGCTGCATGACAAGCTGATTGCCCACCTTCCCGATTACGCACCTTATGCCACCGCCATCGCACCACTAATCCGCCTGCGCGACGTCATCCCGGGTTTTGCCTGGCTCAGCGAGAAACTGACCGGATTTAGTGCGCGCCGTCCACTGCCGCATTGGCAACGAAACTGGTTCCGCAATAGCGAGGTACCAAATCTTCCCGCCACCACAAATCCGAACCAAGCCGGAGCCAACGCCGCAAAACCGCCGGTTCTACTGTTTATTGACAGCTTTAACCGGTACTTTGAGCCAGAAAATATCCGTGCCGCCGTTCGGGTATTGAAAAGTGCTGGCTATGATGTCTTTACGCCGGCACCATCGGACACGAAACAGCCGCTTTGTTGTGGGCGCACATTTTTATCAACCGGCATGATTGACCGCGCCCGTCATGAGGCAACGCGTCTGGTTGCCGCTTTGGCACCATTTGCCAAAGAAAACATCCCAATTGTTGGTCTGGAGCCGTCCTGTACACTCGCACTTCGTGACGAAATTCCGGCATTGCTGAATAACAAGAATGCCGAGGCCGTTGCTGCCGCCACGCTTACCTTTGAGGAATTGCTGGCCCGCGACAAACCTAAACTGCCACTTAAATCTGGCAACGCCAAAGCCCTGCTCCACGGACATTGCCATCAAAAAGCATTTGACGCGGTGCGCCCGATTGAGGAGGTATTGTCATGGATTGACGGACTGGCGGTAGAGAAAATCGAAACCAGCTGTTGCGGTATGGCGGGCGCCTTTGGCTATGGTGCAGATACTTTTGATATCTCAATGAAAATGGCAAATTCTGCGTTACTTCCAAAAATCCGCGAAGCGGGTGATGACACGCTCATCATTGCCGATGGCACATCATGCCGTTGTCAGATCAAGGACGGCACCGCCCGCGATGCAAAACATGTCGCAATTATTCTGGACGAATGGATGAAAGCCCCTAATAATGAGCGTCATAGTTAATCAAAATCTAGGGTCATAACTAGATGGACAAATTACCGTCGGCAAAAATAAGAGACTCGCTTGAACAGCGAATTGTCGAAGGTGAGCTTGGGCATGGCAAACGCCTTGATGAAACCGAGTTATCCAGTTTTTACGGCGTGTCGCGTACACCGGTTCGCGAGGCGCTGCAACGCCTAGCTGAATCCGGTCTTGCCGAACATTTGCCACGGCGCGGTACTTTTGTGCGCTCACCCAGTCTTAGCCAGCTTGTTGAAATGTTCGAAGTAATGGCTGAGTTGGAATGTATGGCAATTCGGCTTGCAGCACGGCGTGCAACCAGCGCAGATATTGATGCGCTGGTAAAGGATAATGAAGCCTGCCGCGCCGCCGTTGCCGCGGGTGACACCAAGAAATATTATGAAGTGAATGCCCGCCTTCACGGCCGGATTTACCAAATGTCAGGCAACAGCTTTCTGGCCAATGAGGCACGCCGCCTCCATGACCGTTTGCGTCCATTCCGGCGGCTTCAACTGCGCGTGCGCGGGCGGATGGACGAATCAATGGCCGAACATGATATTATTCTGCAAGCGTTGCGTGATGGTGACGCCGAGCGGGCCATGGAAACGATGAAAAAGCACATCACGATTGTTGGCGTGCGCTTTAACGATCTTGTTTCAAGCTTTAACACCATCATGGGTGATGAGTAATTTTTTACTCCAGCCAATATGAGTCAGCCAATAACAACCAGGATAATCGATCGTCTGGGTATTAGTTGCGGCCATAAAACCAGCCTTTATTCAGCCTCACAAACCACCACAACCACGCTATTTTTCAAGCCATTTTTGTTGGAAGCCGTTTCGGCTTATGCCATGCTATATCGTTAAAATTTTTGCGATTAGCGTGTGCATCCATCGCGTTTGACCGGTTGGGGGAATTAGGTGTGTCAGAGACAAATGAATTGAATGGCGGACAGGTTATTATTGATTATCTGATTAAGGAGAAAGTGCCATACGTGTTTGGTCTCTGCGGCCATGGAAACATTGGTCTGATTGACGCCATGCATGAACGCCAGAACGATATCGGTACGATCTCGGTGCATCATGAAAGCGTTGCCGGTTTCATGGCAGATGTCTATTACCGCGTGTCTGGTCAGCCGACTGCAACCTTTACCTCATGCGGCCCGGGATCAGCCAATCTGCCAATCAGCCTTGGCAATGCCTTTTTTGACTCGGTTCCGTTCCTTGCGATCACCGGAAATGTGCCAACGAGCCAGTTTAACCGCGGTGCTTTTCAGGAAACCTATCGCCATTATCAGGCCGATTTCCCATCAACAGTTCAGGCTTATTGCAAACGCGTTTATCAGCCCACCCGCGGCGAGCAAGTGCCGCTAATGATGCGCCAAGCCTGGAAAACCATGACAACAGGCCGGCCCGGCCCAGTAGTTCTCGACGTTCCTTTTGACATCTTCAAGGAAGCTGCTGCCAGCGAAACCCCTGATCCGGCAGCTTGGTCTGCGAATATTTCATCGCGTTGCGGGGCTGATCCTGATTGCTTGGTACAGGCAGTTGATATGCTGCTATCAGCAGAAAAGCCAGTGATTGTCGTGGGGCAAGGCGTGCGCTATGGCGGTGCCACTAATGAGTTGCTGGCGCTAGCCGAACGCTTGCAGATTCCGGTCGCGTCATCGGCAAGCGGCCTTGGTGCAATTCCGGTTCAGCATCCTCTGTCACTTGGCCTTGTCCAGCGTGGCGGCACTTATCAAGCCAATCATGCCTGCCGGCAAGCCGATGTTCTACTTGCCCTTGGCGTCAGGTTTGATGATCGCACATCCAGCTCGTGGATTCCGGGCTATTCATTTACAATCCCGCCCACACGCCTGATCCATGTTGATATTGATCCCGAAGAAATTGGCCGAAACTACCCAGTTGCCTTGGGGCTTATGGCGGATGTGCGTACCTTTCTGCGGCAGGTTCTGGCTGAACTTGATCGCCGCGGCCATAGCGGTGAGCCAACGCCGGCAAGCCGCAAATGGCTAGCCACGATTGATGGTTATCGTACCGAATGGAATGCGTTTGTTGCCCCGGGGTTCGTTGATGATAGCAGCCCGATTAACCCGCAACGTGCCGCGGTCGAGATTGATAAGGCACTGCCTGAGGACGCAATTCTGGTAAGTGATATCGGTGTGCATCACAATTGGCTATTACAGTTTTGTAACCCGACCCGCCCGGACTCATTGATCGGATCCATGGGATTTGGCCCAATGGGCTTTGGTGTCGCCGGTGTTATGGGAGCCAAACTTGCCGCCCCTGACCGACCATGTGTTTCGGTTTGTGGTGACGGTGCCTTCTTTATGCACGCCAATGTTCTGGGAACTGCAGTTGAGTATAATATTCCAGTCGTCTGGGTGGTCTGGAACAATTACGCCTACGGGTCAATCCGCGGTCTGCAACGTGGCTATCTTGACAGCCGCGAGTTAGCAACAGATTTCCATCATCCAGATACCGGCCTTCCCTACAACCCCGATTTTGCAGCGATGGCGCGCTCGGCCGGCGTTGAGGGGGTTAGCATTGACCGCCCGGGCGATCTTGGTGACGCCATTCTGGCCGGCATCAAAAGCAACCGCCCTTATTTGATTGATGCCAACATCAGTGGCGATTTAAACCCGCCCGGCGCTGGTGTCTGGGAAATTCCCGGCCTTGGCGTTAACAAGCCAGCAATTGGGCAGCGCTATATTCCAGAATAGACCTGCATCGTGCGGCTTACATCGTCGTGGCGCAGATCATTACGGGTGGCGATCATTGCCCAAATATGGCGAGCATTTATTTGACCTCTTTTGCTGCCTCGCGAAGCACTGTTTTCTGAATCTTGCCTGTCTGGGTTTTTGGCAGCGCGGAAAACACAAAATGGCCCGGCACTTTATAGCTCGCCAGATGTTCGCGGCAAAACGCCCGAAGCGAGTCCATATCTGGCTCGGCTGCACCCGGCTTTAGGGTTATAAAGGCACAGGGTGTCTCGCCCCATTTATCATCGGGGCGGGCAACTACGGCCGCCTCCATAATATCGGGATGCTGATAAAGCGCCTCTTCAACCTCAAGGCTGGAAATATTCTCACCGCCGGAAATGATGATATCTTTTGACCGGTCTTTTACCTCGGCATAGCCATCTGCATGCAGGACTGCCAGATCGCCACTATGAAACCAACCACCTGCGGACGCCTTGGCCGTATCTTCGGGGTTTTTCAGATAGCCCTTCATAACGGTATTGCCACGAAGCATAATCTCACCAATGGTTTTACCATCGGCGGGAACAGGTTGCATGGTTTGCGGATCAACAACTTGATAATCGCCAGCCAGAACGTGCGGCACACCCTGACGCGCCATTTTCTGGGCACGGGCGGCAAGCGGCATTGCGTCCCAATCGGCCTGCATTTCACAAATCAGTGATGGCCCGTAAGATTCGGTCAGCCCATATAGATGGGTGATTTTAAACCCGATGGTTTCCATGTCATCAATGACCTTGCTGGGCGGTGCAGCACCGCCTGTGGCAACCTGCACCGGCACCTCTCTTGCAGTCTTTGGCTTTGCCTCATCAGGCGCATGGATCAGCATCGACAGCACGATCGGTGCGGCCGCCATATGCGTTACATTTTCCGCCTCAATCAGACGGAAAACTTCGGCTGGATCAATCGCACGAAGACAAATATGCGTGCCGCCAACAGCCGTCACCGCCCATGGATGCGTCCAGCCATTGCAATGGAACAGTGGCAACGTCCATAGATAGGTGCTGCTGGTGCTAAGCCCCATCGCCAGAACATTGCCAAGCGCATTCAACGCCGCGCCCCGATGCGAATAAACCACCCCTTTCGGGTTGCCTGTCGTGCCGGAAGTATAGCTAAGTGATATTGGCATGGTTTCATCTTGCAAATCGAACAGCTGCGTTGTCTCCAGCCCGGTTGCTAAAAAGCTCTCATAATCCGTGTCACCGATCATACGGCCAAACTCGATTGCCGGATCATCAATACCAATCACGCTGATTTCGCGGCCGCAAAGCGATAATGCGGCCTCGGCAACATCGGCGTATTCACGGTCGACAAACAGCATCTGGCTCTCGCCATGCTCAAGAATTGTGGCAATTGCCTTGGCGTCAAGGCGGGTGTTAATTGTGTTCAGAACGGCACCAGTCATCGGCACGGCAAAATGCAGTTCGAGCATCTCCGGCACATTTGGGCATAAAACTGAAACCGTGGTTTGCGGCTTAATGCCCAACCCAATAATTGCCGCCGCCAGCTTTTTACAGCGTTGGCCAAATTCGCGATAGCTTATCCGCCGCGTACCGTAGGCAATCGCAGTTTTTGTCGAAAAAACATACGCAACACGCTGGATAAAATGCACCGGCGATAGCGGCTGCATATCAGCCCCTTGCATATCCAGCGCGGCGAATGGTGATCCTTCAGACATACCTCAAGCTCCCCCCGGGTTCACATTAATCATGGCCGGCACCCCAGCCCCAGAAATCATCACCTGACTGTTGTAAAAAGCGGCTGATGACCATCTGATGCACTTCGGTTGCGCCATCAACCAGCAGCGCCTGCCGGCCATAGCGATAAATCCATTCGAGAACCGTATCGGTGGAATAGCCGCGTGCACCGCAAATCTGGATGGCGTCACTGGTAACACGGTTCAATAATTGCGAAACGTGAATTTTTGCAATTGAAATATCCTGACGCGCCTTTGATCCCTGCTCGATCCGCCAGGCAGCACGCATCACCATCACCCGGCCAATCTCGATATCCATCGCCGCCTGACCAAGCTTCATTTGAATTGACTCGCGGTCAATCAGCTTGACCCCAAAGCCACTCCGGTAGCTGGCATAATCGGCGGCAATATCAACCGCACGTTTTGCCAGTCCTAGCCAGCGCATACAATGCGTCAACCGTGCCAGCCCCAGTCGGATCTGGGTAACTTTCAAGCCTTTGCCCTCGCCCATAAGCACGCGTTCATCACCCAGTTGCATATCTTCAAACACCAGTTCACAGTGCCCACCATGCTCTTCTGGCCCCATGATGCCAATGCGCCGCTGAATGCGCCACCCCGGATCATCACGATGAAACAGAAAGGCGGTTAACCCGTCACGTGCCCCCTCGCCGGTTTTCGCCATCAGAATAAAATGCGCCGCCTCACCTGCGCCGGTGATGTACCATTTGCGGCCATTTATTACCCATTTGCCATTGACCCGCTTTGCCGTAGTCTGGATCATGCTTGGGTCAGAACCGCCGCCGGGTGCAGGCTCGGTCATGGCAAAGGATGAGCGCACATCACCCTTAATGATCGGGGTTAACCAACGGTCTTTTTGTTCGGGCGTTGCGACCTTGTTCAAAATATACATATTGCCATCATCAGGGGCCGCACAGTTAAATGCGACCGGCCCAAAAATGGAATAATTCATTGCCTCATATAATACAGCCATACCGGTTGGCCCATAGCCAAGCCCACCCTGCTCACGCGGAATTTGTGGCGCCCATAAACCAGCATCCTTGACTTTGCTGCGAAGCCTCTGCAATACCGCCATATCAATATTGCCATAGGCATCATAATTTTTGCGATCCGCCTCCAGCGGCACGATTTCGTCGCGCACAAAGGCACGCAGCTTGTCATGGTTAGCCTGTAAATTGGCATCAATTGAAAAATCCATAATCGGGTAATCCTATTCTTTTTCTTGGCGATAATATCATAAACTGGCGCTCATCCCGCCATCAATGGTTAGGGTCTCACCGGTCATATAGCTATTCGCCGGATTCAACAGGAAAAGCAGCGCCGGCATTAACTCGGCAGGGTTTGCAAAACGGCGAAGCGCGGTGCGTTTTTGCAGATTCACACCGGCGTCACTTGTAAGAAAATCACGGTTTAAATCAGTAATTACATAGCCCGGCGCCAGCGCATTTACCCGAATATTATCACGCGCCAGCTCCAACGCTGCGGCGCGTGTCATCTGGATGATCGCTGCCTTGCTCATCGCGTAAATGCCGGTATGCGGCAACGGCCGGTGACCCAACACCGAAGCTATATTTACAATCACACCGCCGCCTGCCGCCTTTAGGGCAGGAACCGATGCCTGCAATGTCCACAAGCTGCCAAGAAGATTGATGTCGATCAGACGCCGGACGTCATCTTCGGCGCTTTCATGCAACGCCGAGCTAATGGCAATGCCGGCATTATTTACCAGCCCGTCAAATCGCTGACCCGAAAGCTGGGCCGAAAGCTGGTGTGATTTCGCCACATCAGCAATCACAAGATCATGACTGTCACCGGGTAAGCCTTTGATCATTGCCGCCAATGCGTGCTGATCACGGCCCAGCGCAAGTACGCTTCCACCAGCCTCGGCAATCGTCTGGCAAAACGCCGCGCCGAGCCCGCGCGCCGCGCCGGTAACCAAAATCCTTTTGCCGTTAAGCTGTCCGGTCATCTCATATCTCCAAGGTCAATATATCAGGTCTGACCCTATTTATGCTTGTCTGAATAACGGTCGTTGACGTTAGCGTCTTTTTTTCGTCATCGCCTGAAACAGCCTAGTAAACTTACGCTAGCTGAGCCAATATGGTCAAAACAATCTTGTCTGCCATCACGTGATTGTATCGGCAGTTTTATATTAACTCCGTTACTGCCGAGCCCGAGCCATATCATGACCAACTCTCAAAACAGCCCCGAAAACGCGCCTGACCCGGCTTTTCTCGCATCCCTCACAACATGGCTGAAAAGTGCCGCACCACAGATTGGGGTTCCGGTATCTCTGAATAAATTTTCTACTGGCCAGTCCAACCCAACCTACCGACTGCAGACTGATCTTGGGACGATGGATGGCCGCTTCGTCCTGAGGACGCAACCGGCCGGGTTACTGCTGAAATCAGCCCATGCAGTTGAACGTGAATATCGCGTAATGAAAGCATTGGCAACAAGCCCCGTGCCAGTGCCAGATATGATTATAGCCTGCGACGCTCCTGATGTGGTTGGCATGAAATTCTTTATCATGCGCGAAGTTGATGGCGAAACGCTATTTGATCCGGCATTAGCCAGCTATAGCGTCGATGACCGTCGCGCGCTGTTCTATGCCAAAATTGAAGTGCTGGCTGCACTTGCGGCGATTGATCCGGTTGCGCAAGGACTTGAGGGTTTTGGCAAACCAACCGGCTACATCGACCGCCAATTTGCTACATGGACACGCCAATATCGTGCCAGCGAAACCGAAACCATCGCCGCAATGGAATTTCTGATAACCGAATTACCCGCCTGTCTCGACCGGGAGATACCAGGATTTTGCATTATCCATGGCGATTTCCGGCTGGATAATCTACTGATCCGCAACCGCACCGAAGTTGCCGCGCTGATTGATTGGGAACTTAGCACACTTGGGCCGGCCTTTATTGATCTTAGCTACTGGTGTGCAATGCTGCGCATGGAGTCAAGCTGGCCTATTGGCGGGCTTGGCGGCATTAACCGGGCCAGCCTTGGCATACCTGATGAGGCGCAATTGGTTAGCGCCTTCTGCGCAAAGACCGGGCTTGATCGTCCGGCAAATTGGGAGGCGTTGATTGCCTTTCAGTGTTTTCGTTTTGCCTCAATCCTGCAGGGCGTTCTGAAACGCCACCTCGATGGCAATGCGTCAGCCGACAATGCGGCATCAGTCGGCGGTCAGGCGAGACTAGTTGCCATGCTTGGCGCCGATATTCTGTCACGCTATCTTCGTAAAACGATCTGATCGACCCGTTAATCGAGACTTTTCACCTCAATAAAGGCTATTTAACCAGCGGTGAAGCCGCGCACCGTCATGGTGGCGCCCATCGCATAGATGATCAACCAGATTGAAATGATGCAAGCCACCGCAAACGTGAAAAGTTACCTGATCTCCACGCTGGCGCAACGCATCTGCCATAATACATGATTGATCAATCCAGCCTGATGGCTCGCCGCCGCCAACCGCAATATAATAGGCCGGTCCAAACGCAGGCATATGGGTCAGACAGTTCCAGTCACTTGCCTCATCCTTGCTGAGCCGCACATCTTGATTGACGGCCAATTCCCGAACCAGCTCGGTTTCATATATTCCCGACAACGCCGCAATACCGGCCAGCCTTCCCTGGAATTTCGGGTGATGCGACAGATGAAAGGCGATATGCGCGCCTGCCGAATGCCCAAGCATGATGATCGGCTGGTCTTGGCCTGCAGCATCAAGCACGCCGATAACCTCATTAATACCAACACGAAGATGCTGCATCATCTGAGTCATGCTAACCTCTGGGCATAACGGATAATTCATATTCACCAGACCAAACCCACTTTTGGCAAGATCCGCCATATGATGATCCATGTCGGCCTTGTCCAGTGCGCGCCAATAACCACCATGGATATTGAGAATAATCGGCCTATTTGCAGACCCGGGATGCGAGTCAAACTGCATTAGACGATGCGCCCCATAAGCCAAATTAAACCTGCCGGCCAGTTCGCCGCGGCGCGCGGCCGAACGTTCTGTCCATGCAGCAAGACAAAGCGCCGCCTCATCACCGACAGCAACACGCGGGTTAAACTGTGATTCCATGTCATGATGCCGCCATTCAAGCCAGCTCATACCTAGTCCTACCCTGTTGTTTTACGACCATCTAAAATGACCGGCGGCTTATGCGCCGTCATCGCAACCGGCCCGCCGGTCCATAATTCCACCTCGACAAGACATGAATGTGCTGCTGGGCCCTGCGCCAGCGCTGAGGTGCCAATATCCGGCGTCAACACATTCGGATTGCCGTGATGGCAGCTAAGGCCGGTTGTTCCTGAAAGGTCTGGATCAAACCATGCACCAGTGCTGACAATCAGCACCCCTTGCATCACCGCATCACTGACAATGGCGCCGCAAAGACACGCACCGCGATCATTATAAAGCCGCACGATATCGCCGTTTTCAATCCCGCGTGCCGCTGCATCTTGGCGATTAATCTTGACCGGCTCATGTCCCTCAATCTTGGAAGCGCGGCTAATACTGCCATGATCAAGTTGCGAGTGCAGACGGGCGGTTGGCTGGTTACCAAGAAGGTGAAGCCGGGTGCCGCAATCAGGGCTGCCAAGCCACTCTGGCGGAACAAACCAGCATGGGTGCGCGGCGCAATCATCATAGTTAAAACCGGCGATCGTTTCCGAATAGATCTCGATCTTGCCACTTGGCGTAGCCAGCGGATTGGCGATGGGGTCAGCGCGGAAATCAGCCAACATTACATGGGCTTCTTCTGGCGTTTCCAGCTTGAACCAGCCTTCGTCTCGAAACGCATCATAGCCAGGCAATTCATGGCCTTGCTGGGCGGCGGCCTGTTTCGTCATATCATAGAGCCAGCGTTGCCAATCCTCGGCATTGCGGCCTTCGGTAAAGGCATCTTCAGCCCCCATCCTGGCCGCAATCCCGCGGAAAATTTCAAAATCATCACGAGCATCACCAACCGGCGCAATGGCCGCCTGCATCGAGACGAAATAATTATCCATAGGCGACATCGCAATATCGTCTCGTTCCAGCGTTGTCGTGCAAGGCAGGACAATGTCGGCGTGTTTGGCAAGAGCGTTCCAGCACCATTCATGCGCAATAATCGTCTCTGGTTTCTGCCAGCCTGCACAAAGTCTGTTCAAATCCTGATGATGATGAAAAGGATTGCCACCGGCCCAATAAATCATCTTGATATCGGGGTAAAGGTAACGCGCGCCATCATAGTCAAATTCACCACCGGAATTGAGCAGCATATCAGCAATACGCGCCACCGGAATAAAACTTGAAACCCCGTTTATGCCCTGCGGCATGGCCGCAACCGGTAGCCGCTGAATATCATTACCAACCGTATTTACCGCCGAATAACCAAGCCCAAACCCACCTCCGGGCAAGCCGATCTGGCCAAGCATCGCCGCCAGCGTAATGCCAGCCCAAAATGGCTGTTCACCATGCGCCTGTCGGGTTAATGACCAGCTGAATGACAACATGGTTCGCGATTGCGCCATTTTAATTGCCAGCGCCTTGATCGCGTCCACCTCAATATTGCAAAGCGCCGCCGCCCAAGCGGCATCCTTAACCAGACCATCAGTGGCACCGGTCAGATAATCGGCAAAAGCATCAAAGCCAACACAGTACCGCTCAAGAAAACTGCGGTCATGCAGCCCCTGATCAAACAGCGTATGGCACAGGCCGATCATCAGCGCTGTATCACTGTTCGGGCGTATCGGCATCCATTCCGCATTAACATCATCAATCATGTCATCGCGAAGCGGTGACACTGAGACAAATTCAACACCGTTTTGATGCGCTGCGAGAATAGACTCCTTCTGAATATGCCGACCAAGCCCACCCTGCCCAATTTGCCCATTCTTCAGCGGCACCCCGCCAAAAGCGACAAATAGCTTCGCATGGTCGCGCACCGACTTCCAGCTTGTCTGATTGTATATGTAATTGCGGAAATGCCCGATCACATGCGGTACGATAACCTCAGCCGCCGCAAAGCTGTATGTGTTGACCGATTTTGTATAGCCGCCAATGCTGTTCAAAAATCGATGTAACTGCCCCTGAGCATGATGAAACCGGCCGGCGCTTGCCCAACCATAAGAACCGGCATAGATCGCCTCATTTCCATATGCGCTGATAACCCGTTCCAGCTCGGCGGCAACGATTTGATCTGCCTGATCCCAGCTTACCCGCACAAATGGATCGAGGCCGCGGCGTTCAGGATGGCTAGCCGGCCCATAATCCAGCCAACTTTTGCGGATCATCGGCCCAATGATGCGCGACTCATGATCAATAACGTCAACAATACCCTTGCCAATCTCAGTCGGATCGGAATCTTCAGCGAAATGGCTGAGGCTGGTCAAGCGGCCATCCTTTACATGAGCGTGATAAGTACCCCAATGTGCGCTTGTTAGGCTCATTTGATCGCATCCCCTTGCTGCCCCGCCATGGATTGGCCGACGGATTCTGCCAGCGCGCGCCGTTTGCAACTCTATCACAATACGCGATTGCCGCTGAAAATCTACTGGAAATCAAGCCCCATTTTTGCTGCAGTTTTAATCGCTTTACATTTCGGAGTTCACCGCTTTACTGACCGGCGCTGGATATTTTTTTGTTGCGATTGGTAATGGTAACGGCACACTTAAACCTCGTTTATCTCTTATCGCTATAACCGGATGACCGTTTATGTCAAACCTCGCCTTACCTAATCTTCCCATCTATGAGCTTTATGCCATTCGTTATGCCACCCGTGACGCCGTCAGAAGCGAGCATTTTATTGGCGGCGATCCGCACGATGGCCCGATGCCGATGGATTATTTTATCTGGCTGGCAAAATCTGAAAATCATATTGTGGTAATTGATACAGGCTTTACCGCCAATATGGCGAACAAGCGTAACCGGCAATTCATCCAATGCCCGATCAAGACTTTGGCCGCGCTTGGAATTCAGGCTGATGCTGTTGATGATGTTATTCTAACCCATCTTCATTATGATCATTCGGGCCATTTTGACCGGTTTCCCAAGGCACAGTTTCATCTTCAGGAACAAGAGCTGCAATATGCAACTGGTCGCTATATGCGCTATCCGCAATTCCAACACGCGTTTGAGCTAGATGATGTATGCGGGATCGTGCGCCTTAATTACGCGCAAAAAGTTACATTCTATGATGGCGACGGGGAGCTTGCTGCCGGACTGCGGCTGCACCGCACTGGTGGCCATTCCGCCGGGCTGCAATTTGTGTCGGTTCACACCAAGCGCGGGTGGGTAGTTCTAGCCTCGGATGCAAGCCATTATTATGAACATATAGAGAGCTATCGGCCTTTTACCATCGCCTTTCACGTTGGCGAAATGATGGAAAGTTTTGACCGGCTAAAAAAGGTCGCGCCAAGCCCCGATCATATTATTCCCGGCCATGACCCTAAGGTGATGAAAAAATATCCGGCACTGGCCGGAAAAGAAGGCTTGGTGGTACAGCTTGACGAGACTCCTGTTTAAGGCTGTCTATGCACGGCTCGCCCAATATTCCTTACCATAATCATGCAGAATTTCATCACCAGCCCTGATGTCGGCAAGCGCGGTGAATTCGATAAACCGGTTATCAACATCGGCAATTTGCCATTCTGCATTTGCCGGTGAGCCATGATTATAGATCATTCCGCAGCCTAACACACAAAGATAATCGCTTTTCACATCAGGGCTGGTAAAAAGATAATCATTCAGCCGGTTGATTTCCTGCAAATCATCATCATCGATCACCAGATAGAAACAGCGTTCGATCAGGCTACCTTTCGGTAAATCGACACACGCAAAGACGCCAAGCCCATGCAACGGTGAATCGCGAACCTCAATCTGTGCGGGCTGATGGCCGGCAAGAGGTAAAAGCTCTATCATTTTTGTATCTCCGAATAGGGTTTGCTGACAACTGATACCACTAACGCGGGGATATGATAAAGCTTTGCTGATCAGGGGTAAATTATACTGTTGCCTTGTGCCAGTTGACCAGCAAAGATGATCCGGTAAAAATATCAATTTCGTCAGTGCAAGGTACCTTGCTTGTTTTTCTTTTCATTATGCTGCCAATCCCGCCATCAGGTTTATTATCGTGACAACATCAGCTCAACCTCCCATTCCTTTGCTATTCACCCCATTGAAATTGCGTGACCTAGAGATACGCAACAGAATAATGGCATCTCCAATGTGTCAATATTTGTCAGAAGACGGCGGCCCCAATGACTGGCACCTAATGCATTTAGGCCGCCTTGCTATTGGAGGATGTGGCATTGTTTTTGGCGAAGAGACTGCGGTTGAGCCAAACGGACGCAAAACATACTCTTGCGCAGGCATGTACAACACTAAACATATAAGCGCATACCGCCGTCTAACCAATGTCATAAAAGAAAATGGAGCTGTGCCTGCTATACAACTGGGGCATTCTGGCCGCAAAGGATCCTGCCATGGCGCTATAGAAGGTTGGCGGCCACTCGAACTTCAAGATGCCAAGAATGGAAAAGCTCCCTGGCAGGTAATGGCCCCCACAGCACATAATTGTCCTCCTCGTCCTATTTTTCCAAAAGAAATGGATCTTGATGACATCAAAAATGTAATCAAAGCTTTTAGTACAGCTGCTAAAATGAGTATCGATTCTGGATATGATATTGTTGAGATTCATGGTGCGCATGGCTACCTGATACATCAATTTCTCTCATCAACTTCAAACCAAAGACGGGACTCTTATGGTGGAAGCCTTGAAAACAGGATGAGGCTTGCCATCGAAGTTGCCGTAGCCGTCAGGGAAGTTTGGCCTCAAGATAAGCCCGTTTTTTTCAGACTTTCTGCTGTTGATGGCAAAGGGGGTAGCTGGTCACTTTTTGAGTCAATCCAGCTAGCCGCAGCACTCAAAGCAGTTGAAATTGACATGATTGATGTATCTTCTGGAGGAGTGATGGGCGACAGCGAGATGCCCATGGTGCCACGCATACCAGCCTATCAAGTCGAGTTTTCAAAACGCATAAGATCAGCAGTTGGCATCAAAACTGTTGCTGTTGGCGGTATAACAAAGCCAAAACAGGCCGAAGACATATTACAAGCAGGCGATGCTGATTTGATAGCTTTAGCACGCGAACTGTTGTGGAATGCTGACTGGCCTTCTCACTCAGCAAAGGTATTAGGGTTAGAAGATCCGTTTGCCTACCTCCCGGAGGGCTATGCTCATCGTCTTCGCCTTCGGGAGAGCCAGAAAGAAATGATGATAAATCAAGACAAAACGGAAATTACCAAAAGTCTGAGTTATTTTCTAAGCAATGCTGACGCTTCAGCAGATTAGACTGTTGGCTTGGTTTAATAATAAACAATCATGCTATTTAATTGGGTTCGCGCCACCATAAGTCCAGCGGTAATGGGGTGGTGTTGGGCCTTTATTCCGCTCTTTGCGGCCAGCCTGCTCATGCGCATGCGCAAGTGCTCCAACCGATCTTGACAGGCAGAAAAGGCCGCGCGCCAATGCAGGCTCAAACCCGAGCTCAGCATAAATTACCGCGGTCACACCATCAACATTCATCGGAATTGGCTTGCCTTTTAAATTTGCCAGAAAATGTTCAACCCCGAGGGCAATTTCGGCAAAACCACCATCGCAGACCTTTGCCGAAACCGCCGCCTCGACCAGACTCATCAACCGCAATGATCGCGGATCAGCGTTCTTGTGAAAGCGGTGACCAAATCCGGGAACCAGACGATTATACGCCTGAAAGACAGTTTCAATCGCCGTTTGCAGGCGTGTCTCCGCCGCCTGCGCTTTGACATCATGGAAAAATTGCATGGCCTGCTCACCGGCCCCGCCATGAATATCGCCTAGCATATTGATCGCGTTGGCCATCGCATTGTTAAGCGACAGGCCACAGCTCACCGCCATCCGCGCAGCAGCAATTGAGGGCGCTTGTGGACCATGGTCAACGGCTGACACCAACGCCGCCTCAAACAAGGCCGCCTGCGCTTTATCAGGCCGCGTGCCACGGGTCATCAGCCAGACCATTTCAGCAAAGCCGATATTGCCGATCAAATCCTCAATCGGAAACCCCCGAAGCCGAATTTGACCCGGCGCCATATCAATAATATCGGTTTGCCACCAATCTGCTACATCCGTCATGGATTCTGCTCCTTCACTGGTTACCGCTGGTTTCTGACGCTTTTGCATCACCGGCAAGGCCAATGATACCGTCAGCATATAATTCATTGATCTGAGTGGCTGAAAACCCAAGTCTTTCCAAACATAGGCCGGTATCCGCACCAATGACCGGCGGATTACGCGTCAGCTTGCCAAGACGCCCGTCAAGGCTTATCGGTAGGTTTGGCAGCCTGCCTTTTTCACCATTAGGCATGGTGGTTTCAAGAAGATAACCACCGTCATTCAGATGCGGATCGTCAAACAGCGCTTCGGGCCGCGCGATCGGTGCAAAGGGAAGGTCAGCCGCAACCACCTTTTCGGTCAATGCCGCTAGATCAAGACCAGCAATCAGCGTCGCCAGCTGTGGCAACAGTCGCTGACGCGCCTCGATACGCTGATTATTGGTGGCCAGCGTTGCATCGGTGCCCAGATCATCACAGCCAAAAATACGGCAAAATCTTTGCCAATGATTATCCGAGGTAATGCCAAGAAACACCATATGATCATCCTTCGTGCGGAATTGATCATAAATCGCCCATGCAGATACCCGCGCTGGCATCGGCGGCACCGGCTCATCCGACTGCGCGGCATAGGCAAGATGCTGCCCCATCAGGAACATTGCGCTCTCAAACAGCGCCGATCTAACCAATTGCCCTCGTCCAGTTTTCTGCCGTTCGATCACTGCTGCCTGAACCGCAACAACACCGAAAGCACCGCCCATAATATCGACGACCGACGCACCAGCGCGCAATGGCTGACCGGGCGGCCCAGTCATATAGGCAAGCCCACTCATCATTTGCACAACCTCATCAAGCGCAACCCGGTTTTCGTAGTGGCCCGGCAAAAACCCCTTTAACGAAAGATAGATCAGACGCGGATAATCTGCGGCTATCTGTCCGTAATCCAGCCCCAGCCGCGTCATCGTTCCGGGAGCAAAATTTTCAATCAACACGTCACTTTCAGCCAAAAGCAGTTTCACAATCCGCAGGCCACGCGGATCTTTCAGATTAATTGCTACGCTTTGCTTATTCCGGTTAAAAAAGGGAAAATAACCAGTGCCAAACCCTTTTAACCGCCGTGTCGGATCACCTGCAACAGGCTCAATCCGGATCACCTCAGCGCCTAGATCAGCAAGGATTAAACCGGCGGTTGGCCCCATAACCGTGTGGCCAAAATCAAGCACACGCAGCCCCGCAAGCGGCATGGCATCAGCAATCATATATTAGCTCCGTCGACACTATCTCTCGGACCTATCCGGATCAGCGCGTCAAGCATCAAAACACCCTCAGATCGCACCAGCACTGGATTAATCTCGGCCTCGGCAATCCGGTCAACATCTGCTAGTCTTGACAGGTTTGTTATTAGCAGGGCTAATGCATCAAGATCACCTTTGGGTTTTCCGCGATAGCCACGAAGGGTGGCAAAGCCCTTGACCTCGGCAATCATCCTATGTGCGGTCGCCAGGCTAACCGGTGCCGGACGTATGCTCACATCTTGGTAAATCTCGGCAAAAATACCGCCTGCGCCAACTGTGATGACCGGCCCAACCAGATTATCATGCCGCAACCCAACCAGCGCCTCGCCAAGCCCGAGGGCCATTTCTTGAACCAGTATCCCATCAATCGTTGCCGTTGGCGCATGAATTTTCACCACGCGCTGCATCTCGGTAATTGCCGCCTCAAGCGCTGCCTCCGACTCAATCGAGAGAACCACGGCTCCATAATCAGATTTATGCGGCAAATCGGCTGAGACCAGCTTGGCAACCAGCGGGAAGTCCAACCCCGCTTCAGCAACGGCTACCGCTGCAATTGCCGCCGATTTAGCCGAATTCTTTGTAACCCCGGCTTTAAAGTCACGGGCAGGCAAAAACAGCTGGCGCGGCCCCTCGATACCAAGCGCGGTAAAAAGCTGATAGCCATCAACCTCATTCAACAGCCCCCCGGACGCACCAATTTCGGTCTCCTCAATAATCGTATCTAGCTGCTGCCTTAGGGGCAGATGGTCATCCGCCTTCATGCCAATTTGATGTGATTGGTCACCATCATCCAGATCGGATCCGGCATCATCACACAGCAATAGCCCAATGCTGTCGGCACAGCTCTCGACACTGCCAAAGCACGGAATTCCGGCCGCCTCCAGCATCATTATTGATTTGACTGCAACCGGCAATGGAAAGGCTGCCACCGGTGCCGCTTTCGGATTTTCGGCAACCGCATCAATGATCGGCTTTACTGCCAGTTCGGGATGAAATTGCGCCGACGAGCCAATTGCCACAACAACAATCCCGGTTTCGGGATCATTGATCAATTGGGTGATGGCCTTTTTCATAATATCATACTGGGCGCCGGCAAGCGTAACATCGACAAGTTTGCCAGTACCGCTTGGAATATTCTGCGAACGGAAAAACGCCCGTGAGGCCGGGCTTAATCCAGCCAGCTTAACGCCGCGGAGGCTGAGCTGATCAACCAGCATCGCGCCACCGCCGCCAGTTGTCGTCACAACGGTTGCGCGGCGTGGACGCAGTCCCAATCGGGGCTTTTTCATCAATAATGCAGGCGCTTCAAACAGCGCATCAAACTGGTGAACCTCGGCCACCGAATGCTGAGCCAGAAACGCCCGAACCGCCGCCGCCTCACCAGTCATGGCGCCAGTATGCGAAACCGACAGGGCCTGACCATCGGCTGATTTGCCAAGCATATATGCCACTACCGGCTTGCCAAGCCGTGTCGCTGCAGCGGCAAATTCGGCAAAAATCTGCGGATTTCGCATCGTTTCCAGAAACAACACAAACCCGTCAATATTGTCATCTTCAACCAAGGTCAGGCCAAGCCTGCCAACACAGGACTGCGCCTCATTACCAAGCGAGACTAGCGCGGCAAAACCAATATTCCGCGCCTGCCCCCGTGACACAAGCGTGCCAATCAGACTGCCACTATGCGATAGAACTGCAAGTCGCCCACGCGGCAATTTGTCGACTTTAAAGGCGGCATTGGTGGTGCAAATAAAACCATTATTGGTGTTTACCACACCCATAGAATTTGGCCCGATCAGCATAATCTTGGCAGCCGTCGCCTTTGCCACAAGCCGCGCCTGCCGTGCTTGGCCTTGGCTGCCAGCCTCGGCAAACCCGTCGGCCAGAACCGAGACAATCCTGACACCAGCGGCGATACAATCATCCAGCGCCGCCTCAACCAATTCAGTGCCAAGCAGAATGTAGGCATGATCTACCTTTTCAGGAATTGCCGAGACCGACGGATAGGCCTTGATGCCTAGCACCAGGTCACGGCGTGGGTTAACAATAAAGATTTTACCGGCAAACCCATGCTGCTGACAGAACTGTAATGGCCGCGCCGACAGTTTTGTTGCGTCGCCTGACACACCGATAAGCGCAATTGATTTTGGCGCAACAAGCGCCCGCCCAAGATCATCGCCAAACCCATTCGTAAAATCACTCATAATATCGCCCATTATCAGCCATCAACTTTTGGCGGCCTCGGCGGACGCTGCGAGAAACGCCGTTCAAAAATACCCTCAGCAATCCGGTTTTTCAAAATTTCAGTTGATCCGCCTGCAATCATCCAGCCGCGCGTCCGGCGCATGCAATATTGCACGATGCTATCATCACTAAAGCCCAGCGCACCCATCACCTGCAAAGCCTCGTTTGCGGCAAAGAAACCAGCCTCGTTACACGCCAGTTTTGCCAGAGCCGAATCATGCGCTGATGGTAGACCATTATCAGCCCTTGTTACTGCCCGCATCAGCAATAGCTGGGCCGCCTCAAGCCGCATTTCCATTTCGGCAAATTTCCACTGAATCCCCTGAAATTCACAAATGTCACGGCCAAACTGCTGGCGCGTTTTGGCATGGTCACGGGCCTCGCTAAAGGCTTTGCGCCCAACTGCAACTGCCCGCGCCGCGTTACCAAGCCTTTCAATGTTAAAGCCAGAAATCTGTTTTTTAAACCCGCCCGGACCAAGCAGGATATTCGCCTTTGGTATCCGGCAATTGTCAAAATAAAGTGGTGACCATGACTCACCATTCATATAGCGATAGCCCGGGCCAACCGAAAAACCTGGAGTTCCCTTTTCGATGATCGCCGAGCCAATACCGTCGGTGCCCGGACCAAACCGTAAATAGACCAGAACAAAGTCTGCCTCTGCGCTATTCGTCCCGAAAACCTTGCTGCCATTGATCAGAAAATCATCCCCGTCAGGCGTCGCAGATGTTTTCAGTTCGGTAACAGACGATCCTGCATCCGGCTCGGACATGCCAACCGACATCACACCTTTCCCTGCTAGCAGGCCAGGCAGGAACCGCGCCAATTGATCATTACTGGCATATTCAGCGAATGTGCGGATTGCACCGAAATTGCCAGCCTGCACCACATCAGCACTGCGCGGACAAGATTCAGCAACCGCTTGAATGGCCAAAACGGCATCGCTTAAACTGCCACCAATACCGCCCTTAGCTTCGGGAATGGTAATGCCTAGAAGCCCCACCTCAGCAAAACGGGCAGCAATATCCCATGGATAACTGTCGCTATTGGCTCGCTCAACTGCTCCATTCGCTAGCTCTTTAGCGGCAAAGCGTCGAACCGTATCATAGAAAATCTGCTGATCTTGAGTGAGTTCAAAATCCATCTAGGCATCCTCATCATCATTAAAAACAGCCGCTCCACTGAAGGCAAGCTGGTTGATTTCATCATCGCTAAATCCAGCCAACAATAATGCCGCACGCCCCCCCTGGCCGAGGCGCGGCGGTGTCATTGCCACTTGGTTGCTTGACGATGCTGGGGTCAGCCCAGCGATGCGTGCCGCTGGCAATTTACCAAACTCGCCAATTTCAACCCAGCCAATTGCCTCTATTTCAGCAATTTGAGGATCAACGAACAGATCATCGTAGTTATGTACCGGCGCGTTCAATATATCAGCTTTTGACAACACATCTACCCAATGGGCGGTTGGTTTTTGCATGATATGAGGCGCGACCAGAATATTGATTTCTAGGGCGTTATCAAGCCGGGCCTCGGCCGAATTAAACCGCGGATCATCCAGCCATTCATCTGTACCCAGATGCTGGCAGAGGGCAGCAAAATGCGGGTCTCGGCGCGCATTTAAACTAAGATACCCGTCCGCTGTCGCAAAGGTACCAACTGGCGCACCAACCGGCTGGACGGCCGAGCCTTCAAATTTTTGCGCAACAAGACGTGCCTCTTGAAAGGCCATCGCACTTTCCAAAAGACTTGTTTGAATATGACAACCGTGCCCGGTCGTTGCGCGCCGGTACAACCCAGCAAATACCGCCTGACTGAGGTAAAGGCCGGTTGAATAATCAATCGCCAGCATATTAATCCGACGCGGCAATCCAGCCTGATCCCGGTTAATGCTCATCAGGCCGGTATAACCTTGCATCACGGTATCAGTTGCCGGCATATGGCTTTTCGGGCCAGTCGGGCCAAATCCGGTAACCGACGCATAGACGACGTTCGGATTAACTGCCGCCACAGCGGCATAGTCAATGCCCAGCCTCTTTGTTACATTAGGCCGGTAATTTTCAATAATGACATCAGCCTTTGCCGCGAGCTTGAATGCGGCAGCACGGCCATAAGGGGTTTTCATATCAAGGGCAAGGCTTTTCTTACCGCGGTTCAAGACAATTGATTCAGCCGAAAAATCACCTTTACGAAGGCCAAGTGAGCGGCACCAATCACCACTACCCTGCGGCTCGACCTTGATAACATTGGCGCCATTGCGGCCTAATAGCAGCCCGCAATAGGGCGCAGCGACCCCTTGGGCAAACTCCACAACAAGCAACCCATCAAACGCATCTGCCATTGGACCGGTCATGTCAGCGGCTCTTTTTGTCAAGAAAAGCTGTTACCGAGGCATGATGCTCATCACTGGCGTAGCAGATCGACTGCGCCTCAGAACCAAGCGCAAACACCGTTTCAAGCGTTAAATCAACCGACCGATTGACGATTGATTTTGACAAGGCAACCGCGCTTGGTGGTCCAAAGCACAGACTTTGTGCCCATTCCCGCGCCTCATCAAGCAGCGTTTCGGTTGCGGCCAGCCGATCGGCAAGACCAATCATGTGAGCCTCGTCAGCAACGACAGTGCGGGCACTGAAAATCAACTCTTTGGCACGCGTTGTACCAACACGGCGCGGCAGGAAATATAACCCGCCGCCATCCGGGATTAGGCCGCGTTTCAGATAGGTCATCGAAAAGCTTGCCGCCGGCCCTGCAACAATGAAATCACACGCCAGCGCAAGATCACAGCCCAGACCCGAAGCGGCACCATTCACCGCCGCAATGACCGGCTTATCCATATGATAGATCGTGGCAATCAGACGGTGCGTCTGTTTTTGCCGCTTCCAGCCATTAAATCCAACCCTGCCACGCGGTGCCTCCAACCGCTCAAGCATTCCGCCAATATCCCCGCCAGCGCAAAACCCACGCCCCGCCCCAGTCAGCACAACTGCCCCAACCGCGTCATCAGCATTCACCTCGTTAAGTGCATCGATCAGGGCATTTCGCATCGCATCATTGATCGCATTTCGTTTTTCAGGCCGGTTTAATGTAACCGTCGCCACATTGCCTTCACGGGCGACATCAATCAGGGGTGGTGAGCTTGTCATCAGGGTTTTGTCTCTGTGAATTAATGGTTGGAACATCAGCATAACGCTTTGTAAAAAAAGAAATATGGAGAAAATCTCGGATATTTACAAATGAGAATAAGGTAAAAAGCCGCAGTTGTCATGCAGCAGATTTAATTACCCTTGTGACATTGAAGATTTATTTAAATGAAAGCTATTTTGACCTTGCAGCACTGCCGTTCTGTTGAAACAATACGGGTCACTTCGCGACCAGAAACCCCCCTTGGTGCCGACATGGTTCTTATAGAAAAAATCGCCGATTATATTGTGCAGGAACAAACCCGCACACTTCCACCACGCACGATCCATCACGCCAAACGCGCCGTGATCGACTGGTTTGCAGCGATGTATCCGGGTGCTGTTCAAGAACCCAATCCGATGCTACGCGCTGCCTTGCTTGACAGTGGCGATCCTCAGCACGCAACCATCTTTCCGACCGGCGATCATTCGACAGTCAAGACTGCAGCCTTTTTGAATGGCGCTAGCGCTCATACCTCCGAGTTTGACGATATTTTCCGCGATGGTGGGCTACATCCGGGCTGCGCGACAATTGCTGCCGCGCTTGCCGTTGCGCAAAAACACAAGCGATCCGGCGATGCCTTGCTGCGAAGCGTTATTGCGGGTTATGAAGTTAGTAGCCGCATCAGTGCTGCAATGGGCCGTGATCATTATCGCTATTGGCACACAACCGCGACTATCGCCACCTTTGGTGCCGCCGCCGCAACGGCTGTGCTGCTTGGCCTGAACCGAGATCAGACAGCCCATGCTTTGGCAACCTCGGCAACACTTGCCGCCGGATTGCAGCAGGCATTTCGTTCTGACGGGATGAGCAAGCCCCTGCACGCCGGCCATGCTGCCGAAACCGGTGCTATGGCTGCGATAGCTGCCGGCAAAGGGGTCACGGGGGCGCTTGATGTGCTTGAAGGACCAGCTGGAATGGGCGCCGCGATGAGCGGCACAGCAGATTGGGATAAAGCCACATCAGGCCTTGGCGATACCTATAATATCGAGATGATTACATTTAAGAACCATGGCTGTTGTGGTCATACTTTTGCCGCTATTGATGGGGTGTTGGCGGTGATGAATGCCGAGCAGATGATTGCCAGTGACATTGCAGATATCGCCATCGCAAGCTACGGTCCGGCGGTTTCGATTACTGATCGAGCTGACCCGCAAACCCCACAAGAGGGCAAGTTTTCAATGCAATATGTGGTGGCGCACGCAGTGCATTACGGCAGTGTCCGCATTGAGGCTTTTGCTGCAGAGCGGATGCGTGATCCGGCTATTCGCGCGATGCTGCCGCATATTCAGGTCAGCCTTGATCCGCAAATCGACGCCCAATTTCCATCACGTCGGGCGGCGCATGTCTCCATCACCACACGTGATGGCCGGACATTTTCTCATTATCAACCCACTCGCAAAGGCGACCCCGACCTGCCGCTGTCGGATAATGAACTGAACGCAAAATTCATTGAACTAACAACGCCAATTCTGGGCAGCATTTCGACCAACGCGCTTTTAGAAAAGTTATGGCAGCTGGAAACCATCGAGGTCGCCAGCATACTCGCATCTGCCGTAATCCGCCGCGATAGCGAAACTGGCAATCACTTGCCAAACTAACCCTGCTTTGGAGAGCAAAATGACCACAAAACCAGCCTATAATGATCTTCAGCAGCATATTGCCGCATTGAAAGACCGCAACCTCCTCATTGAGGTTGACCGTCAAATCGACAAAGACAGCGAAATGCACGCATTGGTAAGATGGCAATTTATTGGTGGCATGAAAGAAGAAGATCGCAAGGCGTTCCTGTTTACCAATGTCGTTGATGGCAAAGGCCGCAAGTTCGACATACCGGTCCTGGTGGGTGGTCTGGCCGCTAATCGCAGCATCTACAGCGTTGGCATGGGCAGCTCGGTCGAGGCGATTCAGGCCAAATGGGACAATGCGATTTCAAACCCGATTGACCCGCAATTTGTTAATGAGGCCCCGTGTCATGAGATCATCGAAGATGGTGATAGCCTAAGCCAGCCAGGGCATGGCCTTGATGCGCTTCCCATCCCAGTGTCGACCCCCGGCTTTGACAGTGCGCCAACATTGAGCGCTGGCAATGTCATTACCAAAGACCCAGAAACCGGTGTCCAGAATATGGGCACCTATCGCTGCGCCCTGAAAGCACCTGACCGGCTGGTCGTCAGAATGGCAACGAGGGTTGGCGGGGCGGGCGGTTACCAGCATTATCAGAAATGCCAGCAGATGGGCATTACCGAAATGCCGGTAGCAATTGTCCTTGGCTGCCCGCCATATGTGGCTTTTATGGGACCGCAGAAACTACCGCTGGGGGTTGATGAATTTACCGTTGCTGGCGGACTTGCCGGTACGCCAATTAATGTGACCAGGGCAAAAAGCGTCGATCTAGTTGTCCCCGCCGAAGCCGAGATTGTTATTGAGGGTTTTATCGACACGACCAAGGTTGAGCCCGAAGGCCCGTTCGGCGAATCACACGGGCACATCGCGCTGGAAGAATATAATATGCCAATGCGTATCACCACGATTACCCGCCGCAAAAAGGCGGTCGTTCCCTCCTACATCTCGCAAGTTGCACCAAGCGAGTCGAGCGTGATCAAACGGGTCGCCTATGAACCGTTATTCCTGCGCCACCTGCGTGACGAAAACAACATCAAGGGCGTGAAGAAAGTATCACTTCACGAACCATTGACCGGCCTGCTTCGTGTCACTGTTATCACCTGTGACGCCAATATGCCCCGCACCGAAATATGGCGCGCTCTCTACAGCGCCGCATTTTTCAAAGGGGATTGCAGCAAAATCTGTATTGCCGTAAATGAAGATATTGATGTTGACAATGCCGATGCCCTGTTCTGGGCAATGTCATATCGCACCAACCCGTCAGAGGATATGCAAACCCTTTTGCATCGCGGCCAAGGTCATGGGCCCAAGCGCGAACATGATGGCGAGGAAGATTCCAGCGTCCTGATTGATGCTACAATGAAATCACCGATGCCACCGCTAGCCCTGCCAAGCAAGGAATATATGGAGCGCGCGAAAGACATCTGGGACGAATTGGGATTGCCGCCAGTAAATGTGAAAATGCCATGGCACGGCTATTCACTTGGCGCATGGCACCAGATATGGGACCAAGCCGGCAAGCGTGCTGCCACTGGTGATTATCTGGAAAACGGCCGTATTTCAGCTGGCCAGACCCAAGAAAATCTCAAGCCTGAAACAAAGCTGGATCCTGAAACTAGCCTTCCTGCAAAGAAATAAGACGCGATAACTCTGGTCGTCTATAACCAGCTCTCGTGTTGAAAGGTCAGCCCTTAAGTTGGACAGTTTTGAACTCGCATATGTGATGTGCGTCGCCTTTGTGACTGCCGTGATCAATGGTTTTATTGGCGTTGGTGGCGGATTTTTGCCGGCCGTATTTCTGGCGCCGGTGATTGGCATCAAGTCACTGTTACCAATGCTTAGCGTTATGTTGCTAATCAGCAATTTTTCACGCTCATGGATTAACCGAACTGATTTTCACAAACGCGCATTTCTGCACATCGCAATTCCGGCAACACCGATGGTGTTTCTGGGTAGCTATTTCTATTCGGTACTTGAACCAAGGATGATTTCGCTGTTTTTGGGAGTTGTCATTTTATCTTCAATCCCGATCCGACGCTGGGCAAAATCGCGCGAGATTAAAACCTCACCAGTGGTACTAAGCTGTGTCGGGGGGCTATTTGGCTTTCTGTGCGGATCAGCAGTCGGCCCCGGAATGCTGTTGATACCATTTATGCTTGGCTTTGGCCTGACACCGGTTAATTTTGTTGCCACTTTGGCGGTGATTGCCTCATTTACCAATGTTGCGCGGGTAGCCAGTTTCAGCAGCCTCGGGCTGATTGACATGGATTTGCTGATTATCGGCGTGCTCGGGGGACTCGCAACAATACCGGGCAATATCCTCGGCCGGAAAATCCTGAAAAAGCTGAAAGTAGGCGCGCATACTCTGCTGGTCGATATCGTAACCTTAGGCGGCGGCCTAAACTTTATTTGGATAGCCTTTCGATAGAATGACCGCCGCCACTCTTCTCAGCGCTAGGGCAATTACCGGTCGCCAGATTACTGGTCACTAGACTACTGCTTATAGGGTCGGCGCGATAAAATTATCAGCACGCAAATTACTCGACAGTATAAAGCGCCAGCTTATCCTCATCCAGATCAATCGTCAGCCCTGCCCCGTCCGGCAGTTGAAATCTGCCCGAACTGATATCAAGCCGGGTTCTGGCCACAGTATCTTTGACCTTTAGCGGCCCAACACATTCGAGACCGGGTAAAATATTGCTGGATGATGCGCCAACCATAATTTCGGCCATCGTGCTCATATCAAGGCCAAAGCCATGTCCCATAACGACCTTCAGGCCAGCCGCCTCGGCCGTTGCCATCATCTGCACTGCCGGCATGATCCCGCCAGCCTGTGCAATGCCGAATTTCACCAGATCGGCGCAGTCAGCCTCGATCACTTTTAACAGGCTGGCATGATCACTAAGCGCCTCATCCGCCATGATGCTGATCCCGCCAAGGCGCCTAATTTCAGCCAAACCGGCCAGATCGTCGCGTGGCACCGGCTGCTCAAACAGCTGCATATCACATCGACGAACCGCCGTGCATAATTTGATCGCATCTTTCACGCTATATTGCTCATTTGCATCCATGCGCAACTGCATACCCGCACCAACCGCAGCGCGTACCGCCTCGACCCGCCGTATATCTGCATCGACATCACCGCCAATTTTAATTTTTAGTGATTTAAAACCAGCCTCTGCCCAGCGCGCCGCATCCAGCGCCGCTTCATCGGGCGGCAATTCACCAACCCAGCCATTAAACACAACTTCATCCACCACTGCACCGCCAAGATAATCACATAAAGAAATGCCCAAGCGGCGACAGGTCAATTCAATCGCGGCCATTTCAACTGCAGCGCGAGCACCAATTTGAACATCCGCAACAGTTCCGATTATATCCGATAGCCGATTTATATTTGTGGCCGACTGGCCTTGGATAAGCGGTTTGAGTTTGCGCATAATCGTTGCCGCAATATCCTCGGCGCGGTCAGGAAATACCGCCCGCGTTGACGGATCAACACTGCTAATCCCATAAGATCCATCGGATGCGGTTATTCTGACCACTACACCTTTGGTGACATTTTTGGATTTTCCACCACTGGAAAAAACCCCAACCAGTGGCATCGCAACAACGAATACCTCAACTGCCTGAATGCTAACCGCTTTCATTAATTGTCCCTTTTTTGATTAATGCCGCTGGCCTCTATGGCACTAATTTGAGCCTCGAAGTTATTAGGCCTTTTGAACATAAATCGGGCTGCTCCATGCCTGATGACCATCTTCTTGGGTAACACGCACATAAAGCCGCTGTTCAGTCCCACTTTCAAGAGTAAATGACTGCTCACCAGATAGCGTGTAGCTGTCCAGCAAATCAGGCAGCCGTTCAACAAGCAGGCGGATGTCCATGCCGCCACAATCAACGGAAATACCGTGCTGGTCAATGTCAGCTAGCGATGCCTCTAATGATTCGAAATTGGTTTGCACTGCAACCGTGCTTGCCAGCGCTGCATCATCAAGCCAGAAATCTACCGATGATGCGCCTCCAGTTGTAACAGTTTTCCATTCAACTTTAGTGGCAGAAACCTGCTGTGGCTGCCGGTTAGGATTCCAGAAATTTATTGGATTTATGCGCTTGACCTTACCGGCGCTGAACATCGTCGATACGTCCCATTTGACCAGTCGGCCACGCCCTCGGTAATGCTGCCCGGCACAGGTAACACGCAACCGGCTGAGCGGGCTTTGATCGTTCCATGGACGGATTGTGCGCACCAGATCCAGGCCATTGAAAATATCCACACGTTCAAGCGGCGCCGTACCGATAATCTCAAATTCAAGGCTAAGCCGATCCGCATCACTGCTTACGATATCGCCAATTTGCAAATGCTGATCGCCGGCGCGTGCTGTTACATCCATATAGATCCGTGCACCTGTCGTCGCGTAATGACGGCGATTGCGAAACGCGCCAAAAAACGTATCGCGATCCAGTTTAGGTAACATATGACAGGTAAGCCCGCCATATGAGCCAAATTGACTATCGCCCGGATATTCGGCGCCCGGCCGGCCCTTATGGCCATCACTTGATCCGACGATGCCAACCCGATAGCCAGATTCGAACGCATCCCGAAGGATCCACTCAAATGTTCCCCACGACGAATGCACTTCGACCGATGGCTCAAGTTTGGCGTCATGCGCGTATTTGATATCGGCATAGCGGCCCCCTACATGGGCAACAACAATGGCGTCTTCAGCCTGCAGCTTTTCAATCAGGTCAGGCGTTGAGAGGGCATCATTTTCTGTATAGTTACGGTCACTGATCAGCGCACGGCTCGACCGGTAAATTGGCCGGCCTTCGGTGCGAAACCAGACATTATGATCACCGCCAAGGCCAGTATTACCCGACCATTCAAAACCGGGCAATGTCATAAAGCGGCCATCTTCATTATATTCGGCGGTCAACTCATTTAAATGCTGCCAGAAAGCATCGGTAATCTGGAAATCATTGCCTTGATGACCTGCGATATCGAGAAACGCCTTATTGCGGGCAAAATCAAAATATTCACGTGCAGTTCCAACTCCGATTGTCTCGCCGCTTTGGGCGTGCATGTCACTCCAAAAATGCGCCCATTCGGCGTTACGGATTACCAGTGGATTTGTCGTTGCAATCACGTCATCCTGTTCATTCAAAACACTGATATACAAGACCCCCTCAGCATCAACTGACAGCTCTTCGATGACCACAGCAAACTCGCCAGTTTTGAGATCAACCATATCAGGCAGGCCCTTTACGGGCATATTACTTTGCAGCCTGATCTCGCCGCCAAGCCGGTTGGACGGATTACCCCAGCTATCATCACCCTTTATCGACAAGCGGAAGGCTTCACCGAGGCGGCGCAATGTCGGGAGCACAGCCTTCCAGTTCACAGGATCACCGGGCACCATTGAGATCGTCGGATTTGCCGCACTGGGCAGGGCAATGAAATCTTGCGTGGCAAACGGGTCTACGGTGATCTGAAAGGTAAAAGCAGACTCGCAAAAGGTTTGCATCAACCAGCCGGGCGATCCCTTGGTTTGATTGCCAAAGATAATCTCAATCTGGTCGCCCTCGCGCAAAAAACGCAGGCAGCGAATATAAAGGCTTTTGTTCCACGGGCGAATATTTCGCCGCGCCTCCCACGCTACGTCGAGAACGGCACCATTCGATGCCTCAACCGTAGTATATCCAGGTGCCGTAGGATCATCAAATTGGATTGTTGTGCCATCAAAATGGCCCCGAAAACCGATACGCAAACCGCCCTGATCGTCAAGGCCGAATTTGCCCGCAGTATAAACCAGTTTAAAGGTCTGGTATGTGCCAACTTCAAAGCTTCCTATTGGCGATAATTTGGCTTCACCCATCAGGTCTTGGCGATAATCATTATAGGGCATAGCGGGGTCTACCTCGATTTAATAAGGGATAATAATTTATGGCGGCGACCGGACTATGACACCTATCCAATATGAAAAGGTAAAATGGGCTGAATGAAAAGTAAAACTTATGCAGTCATGATGCAATAAACAGATAAAGCCCACACGTAACAAACCCAAATTAGCTCGATCGCTCATTGCATTCAGCAAATCTGCATGACGGAAAAGCGCAGATGCCTATTTCTTAAGCAATATGCCAAAAAATACTGGATTTTGAGACTTGCTCGGCTAAAGTTCACCCAAGTCTAATTTAAAGTCTAAAAAACCCCAAAATCAAACACACATCCAGCTCTGACATTTGAAATTTTCGCGTGAGGAAAAGGTATATAACAGATGAACATCTTGATCGAAAATGCTGGCATGTCTGTTGAAATGCTGTTCCTTTTCGGGCTGATCGTTGGTGCGTTATTTTGCTATGCAAGTGAGGCCATACCAATGGAAGTCACCGCCCTTGGGGTAATTTTGATCCTATTGGTGTTCTTTTACTTCTCGCCGATCATTGATGCAAATGGTGTTAATCAACTTCCCACGAGCAAAATATTAGCAGGCTTTGCGAATCCAGCGATGCTAACCGTTTTGGCCTTGCTCGTTGTTGGGCAAGGTGTTGTCAAAACCGGTATTCTGGAGATTTTCTCACGCCATGTGCTTAGCCTCAGCATGGGTAAATTATGGATAGCTACGTTAATTTCCTTGATTACAGTGCTATTCATAAGTGCTTTTTTAAACAATATTCCTGTGGTCATTATCTTCATCCCCATCATGCAAGGTATTGCCCAAAGATTTCATGTGCCAGCGTCAAAATTATTGATGCCACTGAGTTTCGTTGCGGTGGTTGGTGGCATGACAACGTTGGTTGGATCCGGCACAAATTTGCTGGTATCAAACGCCCTGATCGAGGCTGGATTGAAAGGTTTTAGCTTTTTTGAGTTCTCCCTTCCCGGATTACTTCTCGCCGGTACTGGCCTTGCCTATGTGATGCTAATTGCGCCAAAATTTTTGCCGCACCGTACCAGCCTTAGTCATCGGATGCGGGAACGTCTTGATCAGCATTTCATGGCAGAAATCTCGATCGACAAAGACTCAAAACTAATTGGCCAATCGCTTGGGGTTCGGATGTTTCAGGAATTACCTGAGATAAATATTCGCATGATCAATCGTCTTGGTAAAACCATTTTACCACCTTTTACTGGACTTAAATTGAGGCATGGCGACAATATCGCGCTGTCAGCAACGCGCGAAGACCTAACGAAACTGATGGAGTCGGGTTATGGCCTTACACCTGCCGAGGGTTATCGGCGCAACCCAACCAGTCACAAAAAATCTGAACAGATTATTGTCGAGATGATGGTCACGCCATCATCATCGCTGGTGGATTCCACCATTGGCCGCACTGGATTTGAATATCGGCATAATTGTCAGGTTCTGGGCATACAACATCACGCCCATATGATCCGCAGTCGAATGGGACAGGCAAAATTATCCGCTGGCGATCTTTTACTGGTCAAATGCGACGCCGAAACCTTGCGTGGGTTGCGCGAGGATCTTGATGTTGTTCTGGTCGAATTTTCAGTTGAAGAGTTACCCAACCTTAGGGCAGCAAATGTATCAATTTGCATTTTTATGGCGGTAGTTCTGTCGGCGGCATTTGGCCTCGTGCCAATTGTTATATCATCTTTCTTTGGCGCCTTGGCGATGGTGGTGACAAACGTCATTACCCTGCATCAGGCCGCGCGTGCGCTCGATCATAAGGTCATAACGACCATCGCGGCAGCTCTTGCGCTTGGCGTTGCGATGGAGGCAACCGGCGCCGCGACCTATCTTGCCAACCTGATCTTGTCGGTTACCGGAACCGCAAGTCCAACCATTGTCCTTAGTTCGTTTTTCCTGCTTGTCGCACTGATGTCAAACATTATCAGCACCAAAACCTGTGCCGTTTTATTTGCGCCTATTGGTCTTCATATTGGTGCCGAGATCGGGGTTGATCCCCGCATTTTTGCAATCACCATTGTCTTTGCGGCCAATTGCGCCTTTGCCACCCCTTTTGCCTATCAGACTAGCTTGCTGGTGATGGGACCGGGCAGTTACCATTTCAAAGATTTTTTCAAAGTCGGGTTTCCGCTGGTGATCCTAATCTGGCTGGTTTATTCGGCCTTTGTGCCCTGGTATTACGGGTTGTAGTTATAAAAATTAGTTATCGCGCCCCGCCACACGGGAAGGTTTAGACAGCATGGAACAACCCAAAGCTGCCGGTCGGCAACCATGGAAAAAAGTGCGATTTTCACCAACGAGCACCGGGCCCCTTCATGGTTTGCGCGTGGTTGATCTATCGCGCCTTGTTGCTGGTAATATGACGTCACTTCAACTTGCCGATGCGGGCGCTGACGTCACCAAAATCGAGCCCCTAACCGCAGGTGACCCGCTTCGTGCTTGGCAGCAGGATGGAATCCAGACATTTTGGTCGGTCTATTGCCGCAATAAAAAAAGTCTCGCTTTGGATTTCCGGCATGATCAATCGATCGGCATTTTAACGCGGCTGATTGACCGGGCTGATGTTCTAATCGAAAGTTTTCGAACGGGAACCTTGGAATCGATGGGGTTGGCGCCAGCAAAGCTACATCAACGCAATCCGGGTTTAATCATTTTACGTGTATCAGGATTTGGTCAGACCGGCCCCTACAGCCACCGACCTGGCTTTGGCACGATGATCGAAGCAATGTCGGGATTTGCCAGCCGCACTGGTGAAGTTGGCGGTGGGCCGCTATTACCGCCGGTAGCACTGGCGGATATGGTATCCGGCCTTTATGGTTCAAACGGGATTATGATGGCGCTGCAAAGCCGCCAGAAAACTGGTCTTGGGCAGGTTATTGATCTTGCATTACTTGACTCTATGGTATCGGTCATTGGACCTGATGCGTTTGATTATGCCGTTACTGGTGCAGTGAAACAACGCGTTGGCAATGGCTCGAACACGGCAAGCCCACGAAATATCTATCAAACATCAGATAATCATTTCATTGCTATTTCAGCCTCTATTCAATCGACCGCCAAACGGCTATTCACGGCCGTTGGAGTTGGAGAAATGATTGAAGATCCGCGCTTTTCCACAAATGCGGCGCGGGTTAAACATCAGGCCGTAATCGATAAAATCGTTGGTGGCTGGATTGCAAAACGCAGCCGGCAAGAGGTTATGACAATTTTTGAGTCCGAGGGCATCACCGCAGCCCCAGTGAATAACATTGCAGACAATGCCGCAGATCCGCATTTTATCGAACGCGGCATTTATGTTGCGGCTGAGGATAATTCGGGCAGCGATGTGGCAATGCACCAGCCCTTACCTATCATGCAGGATAACCTTAGCCGCCTGCGGTTTCCGGCGCCCACGCTTGGCCAGCATAGTCGCAGCCTGCTTGCCGAAGCCGGATTTCAAGATAATGAGATTGACAAATTAATTTCTGATCGCGCCATTTTTCAACAGCCAGACTAACCCTTATCATGTGCGCAGGCCGAATATTTTGACCCAAATTTCTTGATATTCTGGATATTCTGGCGCAATTTTCTGATACGAAATTTTCCACGACAATCGGCGGATGGTAGCGTAACTTAACCAAATCACATATGCCGATATCCAGTCAGGGCGTTAGTAAGCCTACCGGTTTGAAGCCCTGCAAAAAGAAATCACCAATAGCCATGCCAGCCACCTTTTACGCCTTTCTAACCGCCCGCGCTGCTGTCAGTCTTGTTACCGCAATGCTGTCAATTGCGATTGGCTGGCATCTTTATCAAAATAGTGGCGACCCATTTGATTTGGCTCTTGTCGGGCTCATGCAGATTCTGCCAATTTTTCTGTTCTTCTTTGTGACCGGCTGGGCCACCGACAGCCTACCGCGCAAGGCTCTGTTGATCATCTGTACAATCAGTGAAATGTTAATTTTAGGCGGCATCACGCTTGCTATGCTGGCAGATGAGTTGAACCTGACAATCATCTTTTCGTTGTTATTCGCACATGGCGGCGTAAAGGCGTTTTACACTCCCGCACAACAAGCGATCATCCCGAATATCGTGCCAGAGGATATGCTTTCTCGGGCGATTGCGCTAAATTCAACTATTGGCAAGGTTTTCGGAACAGCAGGACCGCTGCTGGCTGGTATCTTGATCACCTTAATTGATGTCTACACCTATCTTGTTGCGGCTGGACTGATGGCTATCGGTACCATTGCTTATTTATTCCTGCCAAAATTGACCCGCCTGAAACCAACTGGCAGAAGCCTTGAGATGGTTCTTGGTGGGGTTGCTTATGTTCGGTCGAATTCGATTGTTCTGGGCGCCATTGCGCTTGATCTCTTTATCGTTCTGATGGGTTCGGTTGTTGCATTATTACCAGTATATGCCGCCGATATTTTGAATGTTGGGCCAGAATCGCTTGGTGTGTTGCGCGGAATGCCTGCGCTTGGCGGCGTTGTCGTTGGCCTGGGCCTTGCCGCCCTACCGCCGATGCGGCGCTCGGGGCTTTGCCTGTTTGCGTCGTTGGTCGTGTTTGCCTGCTCAATTCTGGTCTTTTCACTATCGACCATTTACTGGCTTAGCCTTGTGGCCTTGTTTGTCTATGGTGCGGCCGATATGGTTAGCGTTAACATTCGTATGACACTGATCCAACTTGCCACCCCCGATCACCTTCGCGGCAGAGTGAGCGCAGTTAATGCCATTTTTATTTCATCATCAAATGAAATGGGGGATGTGCGAGCTGGCAGTGCCGCCGCAATTTTGGGCCCTGTGACAACTGTCTTCATTGGCGGGCTGGCAGCATTAGGCGTTGCAGTTGGCGGCTGGTATTTATTTCCAAAGCTGCGCCATCTGGACAGGCTTGCTGATCTGTGCCCACCCGAAGACGCCAAAGTTGCAAAAGCAAGGTAAGATTCAAAACATCTAGTCACCATGGAGATGAAAAATGACAGATAACACCACTTACACCCCGCCGTCTGTCTGGAAATGGGAGGCCGAGAATGGTGGCACTTTTGCCAATATCAACCGTCCGATTGCAGGTACGACCCATAACAAGCCATTGCCGGTTGGCAAACATCCGCTGCAGCTTTATTCGCTGGCTACACCCAACGGAGTCAAAGTTACCGTGATGCTGGAAGAGTTGTTGGCAGGAGGTGTTGCCGGAGCAGAATATGACGCGTGGCTAATCAAGATCCGCGGCGGGGATCAATTTAGCAGCGGCTTTGTCGAGGTCAATCCGAATTCAAAAATTCCGGCGCTAATGGATCATTCGACATCACCAGCAATCCGCGTGTTTGAATCAGGCAATATTCTGCTCTATCTGGCCGAAAAATTTGGCCGGCTTTTGCCAGACGAACCGGCGAAACGAACCGAATGCCTCTCATGGCTTTTCTGGCAGATGGGAAGCGCACCTTACCTTGGCGGTGGCTTTGGTCATTTCTATGCTTATGCGCCGTCCAAAATGGCCTATCCAATTGATCGTTATACTATGGAGACCAAACGCCAGTTGGATGTCCTCAATCGCCAGCTTGCTGACCAAAGCTATATTGCCGGTGACGAATATAGCATTGCCGATATTGCGATATGGGCATGGTATGGGCAGTTGGCGCTTGGCCGTCTTTATGACGCCGCCGAATTTCTTGATGTTACCAGCTATACCCATGTGACGCGATGGGCCACGGAGATTGATGACCGGTCAGCGGTTAAACGGGGCCGTATGGTCAATCGAATATCTGGGGCGCCACAATATCAGCTCCATGAGCGCCATGACGTCAGCGATTTTGATACCAAAACCCAAGATAAGATCAGTTAGACTCCCAGATGTATTTTTCGCTATTCCCCACCTGAACTTCAGTAATAAGGACAAGTCAGCATGAACTGGACGCCGCGCCGCCAAAGATTTCGCCAGATTCTAAAAGGTACTGACTGTATCACTCCTGCCACGGTGTTTGACCCGCTGTCAGCACGCATGGTCGAAGACCTTGGCGGGCAGGTTGGCATGCTTGCCGGATCGGTCGCCGCGATGGCAATTCTTGGCGCACCAGATAAAATGCTGATTACCGCAAGTGAGTTTGCCGATATGGCATTGCGGATTTGCCGGGCTGGTGATTTGGCGGTGATTGCTGATGCCGATCATGGCTACGGCAATGCGATGAACGTGCAGCGTACGGTTCGCGAGCTTGATCATGCTGGTCTTGCAGCGATTACCATTGAAGATACAGATTTACCGCAACCCTTTGGGTCGGTCGATGCCCAGCTTTTGAGCATCGAAGAGGGTGTCGGCAAGATGTGGGCGGCAGTTGCCGGACGTGTTGATCCTGATCTGGTCATTCTTGCGCGGACCAGCGCCGCCATCATCACAGGCCGCGATGACTGTATTGCACGGATCAAGGCCTATGAAAAAACCGGCGTTGATGGCATTACTCTGATCGGTGCCAGATCGCGCGACGATCTCGAGGCATTATGCGCTGCCACTGATCTTCCGATCATGCTTGGCGGCCTCGGGTCAATCGCACCGGAGCCAGACGAGGCGGCGAAAATGGGCGCGCGTATTTGCCTTCGTGGGCATCAGCCCTATCTGGCATCGCTCGCCGCAACCTATCGCGCCATCCAGCAGGTGCTTGGCCAAAATAATGATGGCCAAAAGTCGCAACAAGCAGCACCGCCCGTTATCGACGATAAAATTCTGCGACAGCTAACCCGAGAAGACACCTATGACAGCGATTCCGGGCAGTTTTTAAGATAAATTAGAAAATGGCACAGCCAACTGCCCGCTAACAATTGCCCGCCAGCCGCGCAATCTGTTCAGGATATACCCTGTGGATTTGACAATTTTAAGAAATTCGCCCTAATTGACACAAAGGTGAGACAAATTGCCGAGGACACTGACCGATATGATGACAAATCGGCGTCGTGATAGATCAGTGTCGTGAAAGGAATGATGATATGAGGTCACCATATTGGACACCATCAGGCGGCCTGCCGCCACAAACTCAATTACTATCAGACCGTGCCGTTTTCACTACCGGCTACGCAGTGATTCCAAAAGGCGTTTTATCCGATATTGTAACAAGCTATCTTCCGTTCTGGAGCAAGACCAGATTATGGGTTCTAGCGCGTCCAATGACTGGCTTTTCCGAGAGCTTTTCACATTATCTGATGGAGGTTGAAGCCGGTGGCGGCAGTGACCGGCCGGATGATAATTCTGCGGTGCAATCAGTTCTTTTTGTCACAAGTGGTGCCCTCAGCCTCACTATTGATGGAACCAG
The DNA here is from genome assembly GCA_016778895.1 of Candidatus Puniceispirillum sp. GTDB lineage: Bacteria > Pseudomonadota > Alphaproteobacteria > Puniceispirillales > Puniceispirillaceae > UBA3439. Next base: position 19,860 of record JADHOR010000010.1, on the reverse strand, counting down.
CCATGCCTTGACCGCCGGCAGCTATGCATATTTGCCCGCAGCCACCACATGGCGCCTTGTTAATGACGGCGATCAAACCGCTACGTTCCACTGGATCCGGAAACGTTACCATGCCGTTAAGGGCATTGATCACCCCGACGCCTTTGTGACCAGTGACGCCGCAATCGAGCCAATTGCCATGCCTGACACCAACGGACGCTGGGCCACCACCCGCTTTGTTGATCAGGCCGATCTACGCCATGATATGCATGTTAACATTGTGACGTTTCAGCCCGGTGGCACCATTCCCTTTGCCGAAACCCATGTGATGGAACATGGGCTGTTCGTGCTAAGCGGTAAGGCAGTTTATCATTTGAATCAGGATTGGGTCGAGGTTGAGGCTGGCGATTATATGTGGCTTCGTGCCTTTTGCCCGCAAGCCTGCTACGCCGGAGGGCCAGATCCGTTCCGCTATTTATTGTACAAGGACGTGAACCGGCATATGCCGCTTGACCTATAATCCTATCAAGCAATGATCCGATATATGCCGGCTTTCGGCGCTATTCGGCTCTCTCGACCGACAGCCTGAACAAAATGAAAAACCCCAAAACGCCAGACACGTAACCTAGGGCAATCACCAAAACGGCAAGTCAAATATTGGCACGCGGTAAGGCGCAGCGAAACAAAGGCTATGTTTTAGCAGATATGGACGCCGGCTAAGGTAAGATCTGGTAACGCATAGACAATATCGCACCCGGTGATCAAATTGCGTCGGCCTTTTGAAAAACATTATATGACTCCGATGTTATTAAGAATTTGCCACAACGCCCACTTTCATCAGGTTTTTCGATGCGCATCCCGGATGATTTGAGATGATCTTGCCAATTGACGCCATCTTTGCATTATGGATGGGATGACCAAGAAGGCATGATCCATAGCAGAGAAGGAAGTTGTAATGAGTAGTCCGGATAAATGGAGTTTTGTTCTTAGCCGTGCAGATGACGCTGCATGGAGTACCGGCCTTCGCAAGATTTTTGACTATCGTGATCTTGGCATCAAGGACGGTACTAATGGTGATTTTGTCGCTCATGTAATCCGCCGCAATCAGACTGAGGCTGCCGACGGCGTCCAGTCATGGCATGTCCATGATTGTGATTTCCAGCTCGTTTATGTGTTGAATGGCTGGGCCACATTTGAATATGAAGGTCAGGGCGAGCGTACCATCCGCAAAGGCGATACCGTGTTGCAGGTGCCATTAATCAAACATCGGGAAATTGCCTGTTCAGATGATTTCGAAGTTCTGGAGATTGTGTCACCGGCCAATTTCGCCACCCGGCTTGTCGATCCACCGGCCTGAGATTTGCCGACAAAAAGCCATGGATCAATGCCAGTTATTGCATCCATCCATGGCTCTATTTCATACGCCCTATGTCACGGCAAAATGATAACCGGCATAGAGCATTCGTCCCTAACCGGCGTTACGGTTCTTTTCTAGCCAGCCATCAACCAGCGCAACTGTGTCATCAAGGCTCGCCAATTTAAGGCCCTTTTGCGCGGCAACGGTTTTTACCAGCTTGTCAACACGCTCGATATTTTTTGCACCAGCAGCAAGCGCACGGGCAGCCGATGATGGGCTGCCAAGTGACTGCGCTGCATTGGCATATTTTTCAAAAGGAACAAAATCTGCTGGCGCGCCACCAAGGCTGACACAAAGGTCAACAACCCAGTTATAGATTTCGCGTGACTGCTCAATGTCGGTATGAACGGCAGCCTGGATCGGTCGCATTTCAGTGCTCTGCACACAACGATAATTGCCAGCAACCAGCATTGCCCATTTGGCCAATGGCACAAAAACCGAGTCATGCACCTTCAGCTTGACGGGTAGCTCGATTGTCTCACCATCATCAGTGGTAAAGCGAACAGCCTCAATATCGGCCTGCAGGCGGCGCAGCATTGCGTTATCTTCGTCATGATGAAACGAAGCTGCCTTGAAATTCGTTGGTAAGCGGACCTGTAAGACATTGAGATTTTCTTCAGGGGGCCGGAACGCCTGTGGATCGGGACTGCACAGGGTAAATTTTTCTGGGGTGAAGGCATCCCACAGATTTGATTCCAAATAACATACCCGCAGCGCATCAATATGCATATTCGGCAAACGCTTCATAAAGCAAAGCGGTGGCATATTCATGATCGACATGCAAGGCACACCGGATATCGCCACCGATTGAAGCAAATCACGGACACCAGGTGATGAATATTGCGGCTCCTGCATGGCAAGCACGATCAGGTCAAAATCCGCCGGATCAGCATCGGTTGGCCCTCCTGCTGACAGCTGACCAGCCAATCCGCTGGTGCGAATTTCAACAAGGCCGTCGCGGCCTTTTACCGGTGTGCGAATAATCGTACCTTCGGCATTAAACAGGTCAGCCTCGGCAGGGAGGCAGATCATTTTGGCATTATGACCCGCCAAAACCATCTTGGTCGCCAAAAGCGAGCCATATGATGCACCAAGAATTAGTATGTTTAGAGGAGTCATTTTGGGGGAGTCTCCAGGATGGGGGAAAATAATAAGCTTTATTAGCCTGTAACAAACAAAACTTCAACGCCCAGACGCTACGGCGGCACACCAAAAGCCAATGATATAAAAGGCTTTTTGAAATCCACACCGCCAAAGCAGTGAGAATTTAACAAAATTTCTTAATAAATGGACTTAAATTCCCTGTTCGCCGGCTTTGGCGCAATTTTTTTCGATTTTACGGCAGGCAACGCCATTCAAAAAAATTGGCAATTACTCAGCGTTAATGGGGTTGGCTAGAATTCCAATGCCTTCAATTTCGACCTCAACCAGATCGCCATCTTTCATCCATAAAGGCGGCTTTCGGGCGTGACCAACGCCAGACGGGGTGCCCATAATAACCAGATCACCCGGCTCAAGGGTGACGGCCTTGGTGATATATACGAGCGTTTCGATAATTGGAAAAATCATCATATCAGTTGTGCTTGACTGCACAGTTTGGCCATTTAGCCGGCATTCAATTTTCAGACCAGTTGCTGCCGCTGGCAATTCATCGGGCGTTACAATGATCGGGCCGAAAGGGCCAGTCTTGTCAAAGTTCTTTCCCATCGTCCACTGTATCGTATGACGCTGGAATTCACGCACCGATCCATCATTAAAACAGCTATAGCCGGCGATAGCCTCCAGTGCGTTCTCTTCGGTAAGGTTTTTACATTCCTTGCCGATGATCACCGCCAGCTCAGCCTCATAATCCAGCGTTTCAGAAACTTTTGGGGCAATGATCGGTTGATTGGCTGCCACCAGCGATGTTGCACTGCGCATGAAAATAGCCGGAAATGGCTGTTTATCAAACGGCCCCTCCGCCACATGATCCATGTAATTTAGACCAAGACACAAAATCTTGCCCGGATGTGCAACTGGCAGGGCAAATTTCAAATCGGCCATTTGATGATGCACTGCGTCATCGGCACGGGCCATAATGGCAGTGATCTCATCCAGCTGACCGGCCTTGATAACCGCACCAAGGTCGCGCGGAGCCGATGGGTCAATAAGCGACAAATCGACAACGCCCCGATCAGTGATAACACCAATATGCTGCCCATCCGCCTTTTCAAATGCAACTAACCGCATAACGGCTCTCCTCTATCCACCATAATTTCAATGATTATCATTTAACGCCGCCACGAAGCCGTCTGGTGCCGGCCCCGTTGCACGCTTGATCTAAGTGCCGACTTTCATTGGTGCAGTCATACCGCGCAAACAGGCAATCACGCTCAAAGCCGTAATCTTGCCTGTGCCCGGATTGCTCTCAGATTGTACATTCTCGATTTGCAGGGTAAATTTTGCACTATCAGCATCAACCTCAATCGCATGGGTGTTGCGATCAAGGTGCGGATCAGCCCAGACTTCAAGCTGGGTTGCATCAGCACCAACCCCGGCCAAGCCCAAAGCCGCCGCCACATTAACATTGGCAGGAAAGGCCTTAGCGCCTTCGCGGGCACTGCCTTCAAATACTCGAATAGCACCATTTAAACGATCAAGGCTGATATTATTATCGATGATGTGAGGCGCATCCCTCAACGCATTAGGTGGTTTGCGGGTGATCATCCGCACCGAATGAATTGTACCCTCGGCGGCGGCGCGCACTGCGTCAAGGCCAAGCAGCGCACCGGTCGCCAGAACCAGCTGCCCACCATTCTGGCGTGCGACCTCTTCGATATCCTCATTGGCAAGAATGCCGGCTCCACTGACTGTTACAAGGGTTCGACCACGCGACAATACTGCCATCGCAATGTCGCGAAACACCGCCTTTGGCGCACAATCAACAATTATGTCACAGCGCTCAGCCACCTCGTCGATTGTCAAAAGATCAACCTGTTCTGATAGCTTTGCAATGCTGGCAAGTGCCTTGTCACGACGCCCCGAGGCGATCGCCGCCAACCTCATGCCGCTGATCCTGTCATCAAGCGCTTTTGCAACCACATTGCCAATGGTTCCAAGGCCAATAATTCCTACCGATAGCATATTTTCTCCGGCCCGGTCTGGGCAGATTTTTTAATTAAAGTTTACTCCACGAACTAACAAATATATTGACTCGGCGTAGCGAACCTTTGCAACCTAATTCACGAAAAGTTGATCGATTGTGGTGCCTCTTTTTTTTGCCGCCGCACGTGACAAATTATTATGTAACAAATCACAGGGAGTGTTTTTCAAATGCTAAAATCAAGACTTTCAATTCTCGGCGCCGCCGCTGCCAGCCTGATATTGGCAACGTCCGTTGCACAGGCAGGATCCCATTCGGTTCCAAAACTGCCATGTGATACTGCGCAGCTGATCGTTCCATGGAAAGCAGGTGGCGGCACACAGGTCCTGTATGCATTGGTTGAAAAAACAATCAGTGAAATGGATACGCCCTACAACCTCAAAGTTGTCACCGTACCGGGTCAGGGCGGCAACAAAGGCGCCAAGCAGGCTGCCAAGGCAAAGCCGGATGGCTGTACCTTATTTGCGATCCACCAATCAGCCATCACCAGCTTTTTGAATGGAAGGATTGATTTTCACTATGACGGCTTTGACAAGGTTGCAAACGTAACTATTACGCCTGACATCATCGGTGCTGCTGCTGATGCTCCCTTCAACTCAATTGAGGAGATGGTAGCATACGCCAAGGCCAACCCAGGACAAGTCACAGCAGGGGCAACATTTGGCTCGACATCGCACTTCATTTGGTTGCTTTTGCAAAAAGCTACTGGCGTGAACCTCAAGCTCGTTCCTTATGATGGCACTGCTGAACGGATGAATGCTTTGTTATCCGGTGCGATCACGCTAGGGGCTGTAAACGTCGCCTCAGGCAAGAAGCATTTGGAAGCAGGAACTATAAAGGCTTTGGCAATAGCTAATGACGACCGTGATCCTCAACTGCCGAATACCCCAACTCTTAAAGAGCGCGGTATTAATATGAGCTTTGCACTTGAGCGCGGAGTTGTGGCGCCAAAAGGCACGCCAAAAGAGATAATCGATATGTGGGCTGGCATTATCAAGCAAGCTGTTGATAACCCAAGCTTGCAAAAAGCTATGGCGGCTAAGGGCACTGGACTGCGTTACCAGGGCCCAGAAGAGTTCACCGCTTATTCTCAAGAGTTGTATAACGCTTACGAAGCCGTTGCTATTGAGATTGGCATGTATAAAAAATAATCAGATTAACTGCCGTTGCAATTGATCTGTAAAAATTTGTTGGCTGGCGACCAAACGTTGCCAGCCAAAGGCTTTTATTAACCCTTCTAATAACGTGGTCTTCAGATGTCGCTAAATCGAGATAGCTTGGTAGCATTGTGCCTTATTATGATGAGTGCCGGGTTGATGCTTGCCACCTTTGAAATTCGTGAGCCTGACTACGGCGTTTTGTCACCTGCAGCTTGGCCTCGTCTCATCGTCATTATTCTTGGTTTATTGAGTGTGGTCTACTTGTTGCAGTCAATTGGCATGCCAAAGGAAAAGATTGAGGCAGCGCCGAGAAAGACCATGGTTGAATTTATTTTATATTGGCGAAATGTTATCGCTGTTTTCACAATCTTTGCACTTTATCTGGCGGCCCTTCCCTATTTAGGAATGCTAATTGGTAATATTTTGTTTTGCTTTATCCTTCTAACCGTATTGGGTGGCTGGAGTGCGATTCTAATGCATTTGTTGATCGCTTTCGGGGCGTCTGGAGGTATGTGGCTTTTATTCACCGTCGTGTTGGAAGTGTTTCTGCCACGCGGGTCTTTGACAGGGGTGTAAACTTCAAATGGATATTTTTCTTGAAGCACTTCTTAACATTATTGATCCGGTAACTTTGATATACATGATCATCGGTGTTGGTGCAGGCTTGATGGCTGGCTCAATACCGGGCTTTACCATTGCGATGGCGATTGTCCTGACCCTGCCCTTCACATTCTCAATGCCACCCGCACAAGGGCTTGCGACAATGATTTCGGTTCTTGTTGGTGGCCTTTCCGGCGGCCTTATGTCTGGCATTCTGACAGGCATTCCAGGAACACCATCGTCCGTTGCAACAACCTTTGACGGTTTTCCAATGGCGCGCAATGGTGAGCCCGGCCTTGCACTTGGCATAGGTGTCTGGTCTTCTTTTTGTGGAGGGATAATATCAGCAATTTTGTTGGTGTTGTTTGCACCTCAACTGGCAATGGTAGGCCTAGAGTTCCAACCTTGGGATTTCTTCATGCTGGTTATGTTCGCTCTTACGGTGACAGCGTCACTTGCCGGAGAGCATCTAGTAAAGGGCTTGATTGCCGGTGCTGCTGGGTTATTAATTCGAACAGTAGGCGAGGATGACGCGGTTGGTGTTGGGCGTTTTGATTTTGGCTCTGACTACCTTTTGACAGGTTTTGACTTTATTGCAGTGCTTATTGGCTTGTTTGCTTTTTCCCAACTGCTCTCTGATTTACGTAATCCAGTGACGGCACGCAATGCTCTTAGTGACCGAAAGCAGGTCAAGGTAAAAATCGAACATCGGCGCGCGATCGGAATCTTGATAAAAAACTGGGTGGTCGTAATTCGCTCAGCATTAATCGGAATGTTTACGGGGATCTTGCCCGGTGCTGGAGGATCAATTGCGAATATCCTTTCCTATGATCAGGCCAAAAAAGCCGCAAAAGATGATTCCAGTTTTGGAAAAGGAGACCCTCGAGGCATCATCGCACCCGAAGCGTCAAACAATGCAGTCGAAGGAGGTGCCCTTACCCCTCTTATGGCTCTAGGCATTCCAGGCGATATCACTGCGGCGATCATGCTTGGGGCTCTGCTCATGCATGATATTGTGCCAGGCCCAACCTTCATTAAGGATGAGCCGGCACTGGCTTACTCAATTTACATCGCGTTTTTCTTGGCAAGTTTCATCATGATTGGAATGCAGTCGGGGGTTCTTCGGATTTTTGTTCTGGTTACACGTATTAAAACCTATGTGCTGGCAACTGTTATTCTGACCTTTGCGACGATTGGTGTCTTTGCCCTGCATAATTCAATAGACGATATCTGGACATTGTTCTTCTTTGGTATTCTGGGTTTCGTTATGCGCCAGTTCGGGTTCCCATTGGCACCGATGATCCTTGGCGTTGTTCTTGGCAATATCGCCGAACTGAATCTGGCCCGGGCCTTAGCAATTGACGCCGACCCGATGCTGTTCTTTGTTCGGCCTTGGTCATTATTCTTTGCCATTGTTGCCGTGTTTTCGATGATTTTCCCGATCTATCAAAAACACCGCGATACCGGCTCACTACTTGAGCGTCTCTTCTCGCCGATGATGCTGCTCAGCCTATCACTACCCCTATTCATGATGGGCGGTCTTTTGCGCAGCACGCTGGCAATGGCAGCAATCGCGGTTAGCAGCGTTGTCCTCTGGCGCCGGTTTGGCAATAAACCAAAAGCCTAGACGCCAGACCTCACAGGAAGGCGGAGCTGGTGTAAGCGATCATGCCAGCCGGGGAGCCCGCCGCCAAACCTCCATCACCCAAAAGCGCGATATTAAAGGTTTTTACGGGCAGTTAGTTGGAGACGAATAGCTGCCCCGCTGCTAATTTGCGCGCAGTACGCACCAGACCGGCCGATTTCAACTCAAGCCCGGTGTCAGTAATGCCATAATCAACAACCACATCAATCGTTCCAGACGGATGCTCGATGGTAACAGTTGCAGGGCTAGCACTTGGCCGCGTCAACAACCCATCGGCAATACTGCCCGGGGTGATCGCACAGGACGCCAGACATTGTGCGCCAGTTACCGCCATTGTCGGATGTGCCTGCCACGGCATGAAATAACGCGCGGCAATCGTGCCGCCGGCCTTTGCCAGCGCAAACAGCGCGAATTTAGGCGTGACAGATTTGCGCACATCTCCCATGCCCATCGCCCTACCTGCAGCAAGCCGAACAGTTTCCATTTTTGCCATAAAATCTCTGTTAGCTTCGAGATCTTGAACAGACTCATATCCAGACAGCCCAAACGCATCGGCGCGGGCGCAAACGATCGGCATCGCCACATCCATACAAGTGACCTCAACCCCCTCAAACTGATCGCGCAGATTTCCCGTTGGCAACATTTTTCCGGTAACCGCGCCAACAACACCCATGAATTGCAGATCAATTCTTGCGGCCGTCCCCGGCACACCATCAATCGCGGTGTCGCCGTCATAACGCACGATGCCGCCGGGTGTTTGTATCTTTGCCACCACCAGCGCACCTGTATTCACCAGCCTGATCCGCACCTCTGTTACCGGATCAACCGCCGGCATCAACCCCATTTCAATTGCCGCCGGGCCAACGCCGGAAAGGATATTGCCACAGGTTGGCCTGAAATCGACCAGTTGGTCAGTTACCGAAACCTGTGCAAAGAAATAGTCGATATCGGCATCATCATCAGCAGATTTTGACAGCATCGCAACCTTGTTCGTTACTGCATTACCCCCGCCGATACCATCAATATTCAACGGATGGCCTGCGCCAACCGCCTTTAGCAGGATTTCGGCAATCGTATCACGATCAGATGGCAAATCAGCAGCGTTAAAATAAGGGCCTCGCGAGGTGCCGCCACGCATAAACAAAAAGGGAATTTCACGCTGAGACATGTAAGGGATCCTCGATCTTATCTAACAAAAACTCTAATTTCACCATTGGTGTACAGGTCATAATATATACAGGACAAAATTTCTGTATAGACTGAATTAGGCTAGCACAAACCGTGGCAGCATCCGTTGTAAATCAAAAGGGTGGACGATCATGAGCAATCGAGGAATTGGGTTTATTGGCCTTGGTCAAATGGGCCTTGGCATGGCAAATAATCTGGGCCGGATTAACCGCCCGTTCTATGCTTATGACGCGGTAAACACAGCCACTGAACGGCTCAATGGCGACGATACGATCATTGCCGATTCGGTCGCTCAAATGGCGGAAAATTGTCATCTGATATTTTTATGCCTACCGTCGGCGAAAGAGGTAAATGAGGTGATTTTTGGGGCTGGTGGTATTGCCGAAACGGCGCTTGACGGTCTTGCCATCATCGACAATTCAACCATTGACCGGATCGAAGCCATCGCCATCCATGACAAGCTCGCAAACCGAGGCATTGCCTATGCTGACTGTCCGATTTCTGGCCTGCCCTTTCGGGCAACAGATGGCACATTGACCCTGATGTTTGGTGGTAGCAAATCTCTGTTTGATCGGGCTAAACCCCAGCTTGATGCGATGGGCGAGTTCATCGTCTATTGCGGCGATAGTGGCGCTGGCCAGATGATGAAAGCGATCAATAACATTATCTATGACATCAATATTGTCGCACTTTGTGAGGTATTGCCGCTGGCGGTTGCAGGCGGACTGTCAACCGAGGCATTGAGAAAGGTTGTAACAACCGCCAGTTCGCGTAGTTTTGCCGGCGATCACTTTGTGCCGCGCATGCTGGCGCGTCAGTTCGACAATGATTTCCCGATGGAAGATGCCTACAAGGATATTTTAAACGTGCAACAGCTTGCGATTGAAAAACGCGCTATGACACCCTTGGTTAACGCCATGACAAGCAGCTATCAAAATGCCATTGCCGCCGGTTTTGGCCGCCAGCCTAAAAGCGCAATCATCAAGGTTTATGAAAAGGCGCTTGGCACCGAATTTAGCGACAAGTGAGCTGGCAAAACCCATTCGTTGTGATCTTTTAAGCATAACGGTTGATCATCTGATTTTTTCATAGTAGATGTAGGCACTCATCGCTAGGAAAGCTTATGCCAATCTATTCAGAATCGTTCGCCGCTGCCTTTCATTTATTGGCAAGTTCAGATAATGATCTGATGGAGATTCTGGCGCTGTCACTTAATGTCAGTCTCGCATCTCTGGCACTATCCTGTCTGATCGGCCTGCCACTGGGCGCCATTCTGGCGATACGCCAATTTCCGATGCGCGATTTTCTGGTGGGTGTTTTCAATGCAATGATGGGGCTGCCGCCGGTGGTTGTCGGCCTTTTGGTTTATTTGCACCTATCAAGATCTGGCCCCTTTGGCTGGCTAGGGCTACTTTACACGCCAGAAGCAATGGTGATCGCCCAGATGATATTGATCACGCCGATCATTGTCGCGCTGTCCTGTCAGGTCCTTGAAGATCTGCATGAGGATTATAAGGATTTTTTTGACAGTCTTGTGGTGCCGCGGCGCACCGCCCTTCTGGCCTATATTATTGACGCGCGCTATTCGCTTTTGACGGTTATTCTTGCCGGGTTTGGTCGGGCTGTTTCAGAAGTGGGTGCGGTGATTATCGTCGGTGGTAATATTGATCATCTGACGCGGGTGATGACCACCGCGATTGCGCTTGAGACGTCAAAGGGCGAGTTGGCGCTCGCGTTGGCGCTTGGGTTTATTTTGCTGGCGATATCACTTGCAGTGAATTTTCTGGTGCAGTGGTTAAAGGCCTCGGCGAAACGACGCGCCTATGTCTAAGCACACCGGGGAAAAGCATTCAGGCGTCATGCCGATCAGCGTTCAAAGCATCACCCTGACGCTAAATGACCGTCGACTGATTGATGATCTGTCCTGTACAATCAAATCAGCCGGGATCAGCATAATCATGGGGCCAAATGGCGCCGGAAAAAGTCTTTTCATGCGCTGTCTGCACGGCCTTGCAATCCCCGATAGCGGCGCAATCCTCTATGCTGATAAACCTCTAAATCCATCGATCAGAAAGCAGCAGTCGCTGGTCTTTCAAACACCGACCATCCTGCGAAGGACAGTTTTGGCGAACCTGCTGTTTGTTGCCCGTCAACGCGGCATTGATGACCCCGCTATCTCAGGTGAATATCTGCGCCAACTTAGGCTCGATCATCTTGCCCATCATCCGGCGCGGCTGTTATCTGGCGGCGAGAAACAGCGTCTTGCACTGGCGCGGGCGCTGATCACCAAACCCACATTATTATTTCTGGATGAAGCAACGTCAAACCTTGATCCAGCCTCGATTGAAACCATCGAAATCAATCTACAATCAGTCAGTAAACGGGGCACGAAAATCATTCTGGTGACACATGATGTTGGGCAAGCCAAACGACTCGCCGATGATGTGCTATTCCTGCATCACGGAAAACTGATTGAACATAGTAAGGCCGCCACATTTTTTAAAAACCCAAAATCAGCTGCCGCCAGGGCCTATCTGGCTGGCAAACTGGTTCTATAATCATCAACATGTCAGCAAAGGCAGAGGAAACAAATGCAGACTTTGGGTTTAATCGCAATTAGCACCATCTTTGCAGCCAGTTCGGCAATGGCCGATATGTCAATCCTTGTGCAGTCCACCACATCGACAAAAAATTCAGGCCTTTATGATTATCTTCTGCCGATGATCAAGTCTGATACCGGTATTACCGTTAATGTTGTTGCGGTTGGCACCGGTGCGGCAATAAAAAATGCGATGAATTGCGATGGTGATGTCTTGCTTGTTCATAGCCGCCAGCGTGAGGACAAGTTTGTTGCCGATGGTTATGCTCGGCGGCGTTATGACATCATGTATAATGATTTTGTGATTATTGGCCCCGCAGCTGATCCAGCTGGCATTGCCGGCAGCAAGAATATCGCCAGCGCGATGGCAAAAATTGCCACTTCCAAGTCAATATTTGCGTCACGGGGTGATGATTCGGGCACTCATGGCAAGGAAAAATCCTTGTGGAAAGTGGCTAACATTGATCAAACCGCCGGATCAGGCGACTGGTATCGTGAAACGGGCTCGGGTATGGGAGCAACGTTGAATGCCGCAGTTGGAATGGGCGCCTATTCATTGAGTGACCGAGCCTCATGGAGCGCGCATGGCAACAAGGGCGATTTTAAAATCATGGTTGAAGGCGATGACCAATTGTTTAACCTCTATGGGGCCATGCTGGTTAGTGCGAAAAAATGCCCAACCGTCAAATCTAAAGAGGGTCAGGCATTTATTGATTGGCTGATTTCCAAAAAAGGACAGAGTGCGATTGCGACGTTCCGCTTGAATGGTAAGCAGTTATTCTTTCCAAACGCTGACTAGAACTTTTCAGCCGGTTACGGCACCAGCAAAACCTTGCCAATATGTTCACTTGACTCCATCAGGCGGTGTGCTGCTGCTGCCTCACTAAAGGGAAATACCGCATAGGTTTCAGGCATAATGGTGCGATCCTCAAACAACGGCCAGACATTCGCCTCCAGTGATCGGCAAATAGCCGATTTCTCAGCAATTGACCGTGGCCTCAATCGTGCGCCGGTTATGGTAAGATGCTTGCTATGAACATGGCCAAAATCAACTTCTGCAATTTTTCCCCCACGCAAATTGATGATCATCAAACGTCCGCCATGGGCAAGCAGCGCAACCTCTCGTGGCAGATAATCACCGCCGATAATATCGATAATCACGTCGACACCGCGGCCATTCGTCAATTCAAGCGCAACATCGTGAAAATCATCAACCGTGTAATTAATTGCCGCATCAGCACCAAAACGACGAATCGCCTCACATTTTGCCGCCGTACGCGCAGTAGCAAACACAGACGCACCAAATGCCTTGGCAATCTTAATCGCGGCAAAGCCAATCCCGCTGGTACCGCCCTGAACAAGAACAGTCTCACCGGCCTGCAACCGGCAGCGATCCATCATATTTGTCCATACAGTGCAGAAAACTTCCGGTAGGCCAGCCGCATCTATCACCGGCACACCGTTTGGAACACGCATACATTGGCCCTCGGGCGCCACCGCATATTCAGCATAGCCTCCACCGATTAACAGCGCGCAGACATTATCCCCCGGCTTTAGGGTTTGGCACGATCTTCCAACTTTGATGACCTCGCCCGACACCTCCAGACCCATGATATCTGGCGCACCTGGAGGAACCGGATATTTTCCCTGACGTTCCCGCAAATCAGCACCATTAACACCTGCCGCATGAACCTTGATCAGCACCTCGTCTGCGGCCGGCAGTGGAACAGGGGCTTTGAGCAAGGTAAGGGCATCGGGCCCACCCGGCTCACTGACGCCAATGAAAATCATTTCCTCGGGGGGTTTCGCCATAAAAACAATTCCTTCGGGTTGTATTTGCATAAATCTTGGTACTGCCACCAACCAAAGCCTGCCGATGGTGCCTGATTAAAACGCGTGAACAAACTGCTGCCCACCCAAATCCGTCAGATGGATTATGCCTATATTGGAAGATTTAAAAACCCTTTATGTATTAGCTTGGAACTCGTAAGCCGCAAAATTTTAAATATTGATAATTATGAAGAATCTGGCTGAATTCATAGAAATGGATTGACATGAAGGGCCCAAAGAGACACAAATTGTGGTCTTATATCTGTACAAAAAAACTCAATTAAACTTTCGGAGGAATAAATGAGAATTTTGAAAACAGTCGCCCTTAGCGCAGCGGCGTTAACGCTCGCCTCTGGTTCGGCAATTGCAGGAGGGCACGGTTCTTACCCATCAAAGCCAGTAAAAATCGTTGTTGGTTTCTCCGCTGGTGGCGGAACTGATACCACATCACGTGGCTTTGCATCATACCTGCATGAAGCTAAAAGCATGGGTGGGCAGCCTGCCTACATCGTCAACGTGCCAGGCGCATCTGGACAAAAAGGTGCAAAACAAGTTCTTGGTGAAAAAGCAGACGGTCACACACTTTATATGATCAACATCGGCACCTTTATTGTTGGTGAATTGGCCAAGGGAAAAGATAAGCCCTACAGCGTGAAAGACGATTGGGTTAACCTGGGCTGTATGTCTCAGCTGGTAACTTCAATGCAGGTGCACACCTCAAGCCCATCAAAAACTATGGCTGAGTTCATTGCTAATGCAAAAGCTTCAGGCAAAACTATTACTTGGGGTACATCTGGCGCAACTACCATGCATTCGGGCATCGGTACGACATTCTTTGATACATACGGAATCCCTCACAAGATGGTTCCATTTAAAGGTGGATCAAAAGCGCGTGCCGCAATTGTTTCTCAATCAGTTGAGGCAGTTTTTGGTGGTAATAACACCATTGCAGGTTTTGAGGATACAATTCGTCCATTGGCAACCGCTGGCGCAGAGCGCGACCCAACCATGCCTGATCTGCCAACTTTTGCAGAGCAAGGGATGAAAGGGGCTGACTTTACCGGTCTGTTCTGCCTTTTTGCTCCAAAAGGAGTTTCTGATGAAGTTAAAGAAAAAGTTGGTGCTGCCATTGAACATGTCGCGGGTATCAAAGGCTTTAAAAGCTTCATGAAGAAGAATAATCTTGGCGCTTTCTACATTGATGCGGCAACCGCTGTTAAGGCTCAAAATGTGATGTACGAGACGATGACCCCAATTATGGAAAAGCTCGTAGCAAATCAATAAGCTGACTTATTCAAAATCATTCAGGGGCAAGTTTTAAACTTGCCCCTATTTGTTTAATAAATTTTTTATTTATGCAGAAAAACGGTTTGAAATTGAGGAACCAATGGATCAAACGCTCTATAAGAAAAAACTCGAATATGGTGTCGCTGCCGTTGTGGTGCTGATCGGTGTCTTTTTTATTTATCAAGCAACAACAATCCGGTCTTCAAACGAGGCAATAGGCCCACAATCCATGCCAATGGCATTGGCTATTGGACTCACCCTTGGGGGCCTTTGGCTTGCGCTTCGAGCATTTCGAGGCAAGGTTGGCAACCTCAAGGCAGGCTATGGCTTTCTTGATAGCAACCTGCCGCGAATTGCACTCGTTGTTGGATGTGGAGCTTTGTTCGTACTGATTTTTTGGCTGTTTGGCTATTTTGTAGCGATTTTAGCGGGGTACATCTGCACCTTAACAGCCTTTGGCGTAAAAGATAAAATTAAAGTAATCACGGGCGCTGTGATTATGGCAATCGTGTTGCAATGGCTCTTTATGGGGGTCATGCGATTGAACGATCCAAAAGGCGTTCTCATTGACCTTCGACCTTACACAAATTTAATCAGTGGAGATTGACCCTAAATGGTATTCGCAGATATTTTAGGCGGCTTCGCCACACTTTTTAGCGATCCATATGCCATTTGGTTCGTTTTCCTTGCTGCATTTGTGGGCATCGTTTTTGGCGCACTACCTGGCCTCACTGCAGCAGCTGCCATCGCAATGATGCTCCCTATTCTTATAGCATATAACGATGAAATTGGCGGACTGGCTGGACTTGCATTTCTTTATGTAATCGGTAAATCAGGGCGATATGGTGGCTCAATTGCAGCGATCCTGTTTAATACACCAGGTACAGCAGCCTCGGCCGCAACCATGCAAGATGGCTACCCCATGACGCAATCTGGACGTGCCGGCAAAGCTTTAAAAACAGCTACTATTGCATCTGCGTATGGTGATTATTTTGGTGAAATCATTTTGATTTTTGGCGCTGTATCTATTGCTGCCTTCACCAAGCAGTTTGGCCCACCTGAAAATTTTGCCATTTATCTTATGGCCTTTGTTGTTATTGGGTCCGTGGTAAGTGACAGCATCATAAAGGGCATTATTTCGACCTTGTTTGGCGCCGTGATTGCGCTCATCGGCGAAGACACCATAACTGGGCAGTTCAAGATGACAATGGGCATTGATGAACTCGAATCAGGGATGGCCTTGGTCCCATTGTTGATTGGTGTGTTTGTTATTTCAGAGGTTATCATTCAGGCAGAAAAGGCCGCTAAGGTGAAGATGGTGGACCTCGATAGAAGCAAACTTGATGACCCAACAGCGCATTACTTTACATGGCCTGAGTTCAAGCGGTGTTTCCCTTTGATGTTCCGTTCGTCGATCTATGGATCACTGATTGGCATGATGCCAGGCCTCGGCTCATCAGTTGCTTGTTTTGTTGCATATGGCGAAGAAAAAAGACGCGCAAAGAACCAAAACGAATGGGGGACTGGTATCGTTGAAGGCATTGCGGCACCGGAATCAGCTAACAATGCTGTTTCCGGCCCATCAATGATCCCACTGCTGACTTTGGGAATCCCAGGTTCAACTATCGCAGCAGTTTTGATAGGTATGTTCCTAGTGAATGGTTTGCAGGTTGGCCCACAAATCTTTGCCACTGAGCCACCCTTATTTGTGGCCGGGCAACTGATGAGCCCACGCGAATTTATCTTTGGTATTTTTGCCGCTGGCCTTGTCGGGATTGCGGCCTACGCGATCATTGGCTATTTCGCAGCGCCTCTAATCGGCAAAGCGATTGCGCTTTTACCAACTCAATACCTCTATCCCGTTATCTTCATGATCTCACTAGCAGCAAGCTATTCATCGCGTGCGTCGATCTGGGATGTTGGTTTTGCCATTTTATTTGGTGTTATTGGCTATGGTATGCGGCGCACAAATTTCTCAGCAGCGGCGTTCATTATTGCCTTCGTTCTAACTTCAAGCATGGAAGAAGCCTTCAGACAGTCGATGATCATATCAAATAGCGGCTTGATGGTTTTCTTTAAATTTGAGTACATGGGTAAGTTTTCCTATGCACCAATATTCCTGATTATTGGAGCTTTGGTTGTTGGATTCCGTGCTTACTCAACAATCTCCCACAAAAAGAAACCAACAATTCAGTCGTGACGCTAATCGCCTCATAGCTATTGCAAAATGATACAAAGAGCCATGTTTGCCAGAAGCAAGCATGGCTCTTTTTTGAGATATGAAGTTAAATCTAAGGCCAAGAATTAGCCACTAACCCGAAATCATAAAGTGACAAACTAGGCGATTTTTAGTTCACTAAACGCAACGTTCAGGATGATTTCACAAGGGTCGATATACAGTATGACAACGACAACAGTTGAAGAGATGGCAGCAGCTTTTAAAGAGATGGGAACGCCATTTATTGTGGGGCATCCAGGTGGTGAGTCAGTCGAGTTAATGGACGCTGCTAAAGCTAATGGGATGCGTTTCATTCTTATGAAGCAGGAAGTCGCTGGCGCCATGCTGGCAGCGACATGGGGCGAAATTACCGGCAGTCCGGGCGTGTGCCTGTCAACCCGCGGGCCAGGCGCAACAAATATGGTAAATGGCATTGCTCACGCCTTTTTAGACCGTGCACCGCTTATCGCAATTACCGATCGTTATTCCGCACCCGAACAGGCAATTGGTATTCGCCAACGTCTCGACCATCAGGCCGTGCTGCAGCCAATTGTTAAATGGTCAACCGCCATTGACGCCTCTGTGATTAAACAGCAATTGCGGCGTGCCATAAGAATTGCCACCGGCTATGCACCCGGTCCGGTTCATTTTGATTTGCCGCAGAGTGAAACAAAAAAAGCTGCTGGGACCGCGCCAAACCTGCCAGACCTTATGCCAAATTATTATCACCCAAAGCCTGATCCGCGCGGATTGGATGATGCGGTTGCGATGATCAAGGCCGCCGATCGGCCGGTGCTGTTGGTTGGGCTGGGCGCTTTGTGGGATCGTGCTTGTCCGGCAATGGTTGCGCTGGCGGAACATCTTGGGGCGCCTGTTCTGACCACATCAAAATGCAAAGGCGCGATCCCCGAAGATCACCCGCTGCGGGCAGGCTGCATCATCGGCGGCTTGATCGAACGTGATTTGGTTTCAAAAGCGGACTTAATCATCACCATTGGTCTAGACGCAGTTGAGTTACAGCCAAAGGGCTGGCCCTATGCAACAAAAGTTCTCTCATTTGCCAATCACCCATCATTGGACGGACTGGTTGCCTGCAACGAAGAAGTAATCGGCAACCTTGACGCTTTAATGACCGAAGTGCGCACGGCGGTTCCACAAGGATCAGGCTGGGGTTTTGAAGCCGCCAAAGAATTTCGTGATCGTGTCCATAAGGCATTGGACACGCCCGCAACTGGCCTCTCACCGCAATGGGTGGTCGAGCGCGTTCGCGAGATCATGCCGCGGGATACGATTGCCACCTGTGACGCCGGTGCAAGCCGGTTGCTGGTTGTGCAGAAATGGCAAAGCTATGGGGCGCGTGAATTTCTGACATCAAACGGCCTTGGCTCGATGGGGTTTGCGATCCCCGGGGCATTGGCCGCCCGTTTGGCCCACCCCGACCGTCCGGTGGTGGCTTTCACCGGTGATGGCGGCATGCTGATGGCTGTTGCTGATATCCAGACATCCGTCCGCGAAAAAATGCCGATCATCATTCTGGTGTTTGACGATGGCGAGGTTGGCCTGATACGCACCAAACAAAGCATCAAAGGCATTGATCCTTACGGCGTTCATATTGGCGGGATTGACTGGGAACATCTTGCCCGCGGTTTTGGCGCAAACGGCACGAATGTTGACACTGAGGACGGCCTTGTCAAGGCTATTGACCATGCGTTAAAAAGCAACGAAACAACCGTAATCGGGGTCAAGATTGACGCCAGCGGCTATGTCGATCAGTTCAACGCGCTTCGTGAGCTCTGAGATTCCAACCCTTTTCGCTCACCGCTTTTAGGGCGCAAATACCACTTGCATCATTGCCATATTGGCTTGCTAGCACCAAGCTTCGGCGTTGGCAGCACCCAATGCGGCGCAGTCTCTGACAAGTTGAGCAGAGGCCGTAGATGTTTTGTCCGGCCAATATGGCAATCTGTTTCGACAGAGAGCGCATCAATCTCAGCGAGATCTAGACCCAGATCATGCGGCAAATTATCCATTTTGCCTTGTGCATAAATCATCATTGCCGTTTGGCATAATGACACCCGCACGTGATAGCTGCCACCTTCACGCGCGCGCCGTCCAAGCGCCAATAACGCGCCATAAGCGCCAAGATAACCGGTGATATAATCATTCGCCGCCGCCGGTAACATATTTGGCTGGTAACTTGATGACGTTTGAAGCTCTTCTGCTGCAATGCCTGTCATAATCTGCGCGATCTGTTCCCAACCAGCTCGGTGGCTGAAGGGCCCGTCCGCCCCATAGCAGCTGATTGACACATATATAAGGCCGGGGCGTTTTTCGGCAAGCTTTTCTGGACCAAAGCCCAATTGCTCAATGGTATGGGGGCGATAGCCTTGCGAGAACACATCGGCGCCTTTCACCAGATCCAGCAGCGTGTCTTTGTCGCCATCATTCCGCAAATCCAGGAAACAGCTGCGCTTGCCATGACTTGTATCACCAACATATGACCAGACCTGTGGCAGATGCGGTGCCGAAACCATCAAAACATCAGCCCCATGTTCAGCCAGCGTCCGTCCAGTAATTGGCCCCGCTAGAATTCGTGTCAGATCAAGCGCCTTAATCCCCGACAAAGGGCGCTTGCCCGCTGGCATCGGCTCTGGCTCACTATCACCAATCTTGATAATTTCAACGGTTGGCTTTGCAGCGATGATTTTGCCATGTGGCTCATTCAGCCATTCATCATGCGCGCGGACCATTCCTCCACAAACACGGTTTTCATCAATTGCCGCCTCAAGCTCAAG
>JADHOR010000002.1 GCA_016778895.1 Candidatus Puniceispirillum sp. | reverse complement strand
ACGGATAAATCCGTCAAACATGTCATCCTATTCAATCCATGTTCGTTAACTTTTGTTCAAAATTAGCGTTTTGAAATTCAACAGGCTGACTTTTTAAATCACAAAGAACGACACGTTATCACGCACCGCTGCCCGCGAATCTCTTCCAAAATGCTTCCAACTTTTTCAAACAGCGCCTAAACTTTCGAGTCTCGCTCTTGGTTTAGTTTTCGTCCCTCGTCCGAGGCAACGGAAGCGGGTTATAAGGCGGTAAAACCAGACTGTCTAGCCCTAAAATTCTTTTTAGTAATTTTAATTTACCGACCCGTTCAGCACCTTGCTTCTGAGCCGGCTACGCTTCCCGTTTCAGGGCAGCGGAGGCGGGTTATAAGCCTGCCAAAGCAGACTGTCTAGCCCTAAAATCGGTATTTCTGATCTTTTTTAGAACCCTGTATACTAGCTATAACTTAAATGCGGCCACTCAGGACAAACCGAGGTTGCAGACAGCGCCAGCGTTAAGAGCCAAATTTATCCGAGTAAGCATAGCAGATCAAAACTGCAATAGATAGGTAAAAGATCGCGCAACAATAGAGCAATCCCGCCAATGACTGAGCAATAAGAACAAGCAGCAGAACCTTTGGGTTTCCATCTAGACGCGGGAAGCGCGGCCATGCAACCAGGGGTAAACCAGTTTTTATGCCTGCAAAAAATATAATGCGCCTCACGGTAACATTCTAATTATCTGATACCTAACCTATTTCCTTAATTACTTTTACTCAAAATATTGACTTCTGATGCAAGCTACGGCAAGAAGATGCAGCACATAATCGGCTTGTAAGCCAATTGGGGACGAATTTTTGCGGTTGATCTGCTTGACGATACTCAGAGTTAATGGCTGGTCTTGGCGCACTGTAATAGCCGTGGTGACCTCATGTTTTTGCCTGAGCGCCGGGGTCTTGGCGCAGGCTGAGGCAAGTCTGTACAGTGAATCAAGCGAACCAGTGACGCTCCACAATGTTGCCTATGCACCAATGGAACCGGTCTTTCAAGCAGCCCCCGCATTGCCAACCGGCCGGCCTGACCCGGCACTTGCCTATCCAGCCGCGCC
Source organism: Candidatus Puniceispirillum sp. (assembly GCA_016778895.1). GTDB lineage: Bacteria > Pseudomonadota > Alphaproteobacteria > Puniceispirillales > Puniceispirillaceae > UBA3439. Next base: position 172,237 of record JADHOR010000002.1, on the reverse strand, counting down.
TGTTTCGATTAGCCTGCCTGCTTCAAAACCGGCCTTAACCGAAATCTTGCCTAAATCAACAAAGATGATTGCCGACATGATTCGCCAGCAGGCCGGCCTTGTCAGCGGCGATGAGAAGATTCTTCGGTTGCGGGCTGGCGAGGGCATCGGCGCTTTATTGCGCCGCGCTGGGTATAGTGCGAACGATATTGCCAGCGCCATTGAGGCGGTTGCCGACAAAGTAAGCCTGCACCGCTTGCAAATTGGCTCAGTATTTCAAGTTGCGCCCGAAGGCTTTCGTTTTTCAACAAAGCCTGGCCGCGACATCTATGTTATCAACCATCCGGAAAGCGGCTGGCTTGCACTCAGTGCGCTTCGTCCAGTTGACCGATACATCAGCTTTTTTCAGGGCGTAATCGATGATTCGATCTATCGGGCAGCGATGCTGGCGGGCGTCAGTGAGGTGGCATTTAACGAATATACCCGCGTTATGGGATTTTCGGTCGATTTCCAGCGAGAAGTTCGCACTGGCGATCGGTTCGAATTGCTCTATGAAGTCGAGCGTGACGGCATTGACGGCAAGGTCATTGGGGTCCAATTACATTATGCAGGGCTGCTGCTCTCTGGCGAGCAATTGGGTTTCTTCCGCTACAATGGCGATGGCAACGCATTTGGCTGGTATGACGAGAATGGCAATTCTGCAGCGCGGACACTGATTCGCACCCCAATCTCAGGCGCCCGCCTGTCATCATCCTTTGGCCATCGCAAACATCCGGTCAGCGGCTTTAATGCGATGCATAAAGGCGTTGATTTCGCCGCCCCGCGTGGCACGCCCATTATTGCTGCCGGATCTGGCTTGGTTCTGGAGGCAGGGTGGAAAGGCAGCTTTGGGCGCTATATCCGCATTCGGCACAATGCCACTTACGATACAGCTTACGCCCACATGGCCCGCATCGCGCCCCATATTCGCCAGGGTACGCGCGTTAAACAGGGTGAGGTTATCGGCTATGTCGGCTCGACCGGCAGATCCACTGGTGCCCATTTGCATTATGAGGTCATAGTGAATAATCGGCAGGTCAATCCAATGACAGTACGCCTGCCAACCAGCGAGCGCATCGATGATCAACATCTCGAGGCGTTTAAAGCGACTGTTGCCGCGATTGACAGCGAAGTACTATCGCATGGCAAAGTCCGTTTTGCCGGCGCGGTTCCAACGAAAAATGTACAATAGCCCCTAAAGCTGGCTTTTCCAAAAACCGCTTTTTTGGCTTTTATTTCTTGCTTGATCTCGCCTAGCATCAACCAGTGACACTGACAGCCATAAGAGGGCCATCATGCAAATCCATGCGCTTTGGCATTATCCAGTCAAGGGATTTGGTGGCAGCCAACTTGACAAGGCCACCCTTACCGCGGGCGGCTATTTTCCAAATGATCGGCAGTTCGCACTTTCGATTGGCGGTGACAAGACTAAAAAGGCCAGCCCCGGAACATGGTTTCAAAAGGCGCATTTCCTGCAATTAATGTCACATGAGGCTATGGCCGATTATCACTGCCGCTTTACCAGCGATGCACAGCCGCATCGCCTCCTGCTGTTCCATCATCGCAATCTTTGTCTTTCCATTGACCCTGCAAAGCCTACCGATTGCCTCCGGTTTGAAGATATGTTTACTGAGCTCTTCGCCAATAAACTATGCGGCCGGCCGCGTCTGATGCAGATGAAAGAACAGGCCTACAGCGATCAGTCGACGCCACTAATCAGCATTGCCAGCACAGCATCACTTGCCGCGTTCGCAAACGCCACCGGAACCAAGGCCGACAGCCGCCGGTTTCGCATCAATATTATCATCAGTGCTGACAACGCATTTGCCGAAACCAGATTTATCGGCCAGAAATTGCGCTGCGGTGACGCATTATTGCTGGTGACAAAACCAGTGGGCCGATGCGCCGCGATCAATGTCGACCCTGATACAGCGCAGCGTAACCCGAATGACTATGTCAGGTTTATGCGGGCGCATTTTGGCCATAGCAACCTTGGCATTTTTGCCGAGGTAATCAATGGCGGCACGATTAAACCGGGCGACCGGCTAGTCCCTGCCTAGACCACAGGACAGGTAAGCCACCGAGACGTTAGTGAGTTCCTTGTTGAAACGCCGGGCTAAGATACCTGCTCACTATCCTGATCGCTTTGGACAGCCTCGGCAAGCTGTGCCGGCGACAGGTTCGCCCGATCTTCATCCGCAGGCTTTGCCCCGCCATTTTTAGCATCGCGACTTTTACCAGCACCATTTTCTAAACTGCCATTTTTAGCGACACCGTTTCTCGTTGTCACGCGGCGCTTTTTCATGGCAGACTCACCCAGCGCAACATCGACAGCAGCGCTATTCACCCCAGAATCATCGAGAGCCACGTCAGTGCCGTGGGAATTATTATGGCCGTTTGCAACAACTGCTGGCCCAGCGGCATCTTCATAATCATCAAGCAGTGAGCTGACCGGCTCGTTATCAGATTTTGAGAGGGAAGCCGCCTCGCCATCATCCACAGCAACATTGGCCTGTTCCTGCTGGCGTTTGGTTTCAGCAACACCAACAACCGCTTGATGCAGACGGAAATAATGATCAGCAAACTGCGTGTAAGCCTCTGCCGAAATCCGTTCACCCGATGTCGCTGCATCATGCGCAAGCGCCATGTATTTTTCGTGCAACTGCTGGGCATTACCGCGCAGCTTTACATCTGGTCCATTAGATTCATAAGAAGTGTTACGGTTCGGCACGTGATTGTGACTGCCGCCATTATTACCACGACGGCCACGACCACGGCCGCGTTTAGCGTTTAGAGGTTGTCTCATTTAGTTTAATACCACGTTGGTTATTAACAACAGTAATCAATAATTACTTTTATTTCGGTTGCGGTTACTCTGCCACCTAAACGTCGACCTTAAGCCGATGCAAGCGATCCCATTTCATTCGGAAAAGCGCTGGCGTTTCGGTGACCAGAGCCACCTCGCCGCGAGAGGCACTACCATAACGTCGGGCTTATCCTAATATCAAGCGAAATATAACAGATTTTACATTTTAATTGAGAACTGCAAACAACGGGTGATGCCGGCAAGATCCTGATAACTGTCGATAAGCTGAAGATTAACCTTTTTCGCCTCGGCCGCAACCATATTTTCCTGCCCCTGACCAATTTCAACAAAGGCCGCACCATTTGGTTTTAACACTGCTGCCAACCGCGGCAGCAAACTTTGCCAGGAGGCCATGCCATCAACGCCTCCATCAAGTGCCAATGCCGGATCAAAGGATTTCACATCAACCGCCAGATTATTAATATCGCCGGTCGGAATATAGGGCGGGTTTGACAGGATCAGGTCAAACATCCCTAGGCGGCCAAGATCATCAGCAAAGCTGTGGCAGATAAATTCAGCACGGTCAGTAAGTCCCAAACTATTCGCATTCGCAGCGGCAGTGCCAAGTGCATCTGGACTAATATCAATGCCAATGCCGTTGGCCTTGGGCAGCTCGGACAAGAGCGACAGCAACAGACAGCCACTCCCCGTACCAAGATCTAGGCAGCGCCATGCTGTCGCTGTCAACCTGCTGTCATGCTCAACTTCACGCCCAATTTGGCGAGCATCTTTAACCGCAGTGCCGGCGACCCATCCAAGGGCGGCCTCGATCAGGGTTTCAGAGTCCGGGCGCGGATCAAGCGTGGCCGCAGACAAGGCAAAGCGAAGCGACCAAAATTCACGCCACCCCCGGATCCGACTAATCGGCTCGCCAGCCAGTCGGCGCCCCAGCAACGCCACTAATCGCGCCTCGCCGACTTCGTTTAACGGCGCAATATCTTCATGAGGTAATACCGGCACATCCTGCCCCAATGCCATCCCAAGAAGGCAACGTGCATCTGATTTCGCGCTGGTAATACCCGCCGCAGCAAGGGCCTGTTCCAGCCGATGAAGACGGGTATGTGCTTCAAATTTTAACGACAAATCTGGCATGTCTTGATCGATCTTGAGCTCAGCCACCTTCGGCAAGTCGCCGTGTTTGATCTTCGGAAACAAGTGCATCAACGACTTCGTCCAGCGCCTCACCAGCAATCACCCGATCCAGCTTGTACAAGGTGAAATTAATTCGGTGATCGGTGACACGGCCTTGCGGAAAATTATAGGTACGGATGCGTTCCGAGCGATCACCAGAACCGACCTGCCCCTTGCGTTCGGCGGCACGCTCTGCCTCAACACGAGCACGTTCAGCATCATAAATACGAGCCCGCAAAATCTTCATCGCCTTTGCCCGGTTTTTATGCTGTGACTTTTCATCCTGCTGACTAACCACGATACCCGTTGGCAGGTGGGTAATCCGCACTGCCGAGTCAGTGGTGTTGACCGACTGACCGCCGGGGCCGGATGCACGAAACACATCAATCCTCAGGTCAGCCTCGTCAATCTGGATGTCGACATCCTCGGCCTCGGGCAATACCGCAACGGTAGCGGCTGATGTGTGGATCCGCCCGCCGGCTTCGGTTTCAGGAACACGTTGCACCCGATGCACACCCGATTCAAACTTCAACCGCGCAAACACATCATTGCCAGAAATGGTGGCGGTGGCTTCCTTATAGCCGCCAATGCCGGTTTCCGACACTTCCATCACCTCAAATTTCCAGCCATGTTTGGCCGCAAAACGCTGATACATTGAAAACAGATTAGCCGCGAATAACGCCGCCTCATCACCACCAGTACCGGCGCGCACTTCCAAAATGGCGTTGCGCGAATCATCCTTATCTTTGGGCAAGAGTAAAAGCTGCAATTTAGCCCGCGCTTCGGGAAGCTGGCCTTTCAGCAAATCAGCTTCAGCTTGTGCCATTTCCAGCATATCCGGATCATCGCCCGCTTCGTCGAGCATCGCCAACGCCTCAGACAGCTCCGCCTCAACCCTGCGCACCAGCTCGATCTGTTCGCAAACAGGCCGAAGATCAGACAACTCACGCGAAAATTGCGCTAATTCGGTATTGTTCATAGTGGCTGAGCCTGAGAGACGAGCTTCAACCTCACGCCGGCGCTCTAATACTTTATCCATTGATGAGTCGAGGCTCATGCCAAAACTCCTTATCCGTTAATGTTGCAATTGGTGAAAATTTGGCATATCAGAAATTCGGATGCCAGCCCAGATCCTGCCGCGCTATGGCGCCAGAAGGCTTTTGGCAATCGCCGCTGCCAGACCGTTGCTATCAGCCAGATCGAGCGGTTGTTCCTGCTGGCTGCCATCTTCAAGGTTGCGCAGCTGAACCGTATTATTGGCCAGCTCGTGGCTGCCAATAATCACCGCCACACAGATGCCAGCCTTGCCGGCTTTCTTAAGCTTTTTGCCAATTGCGCCACTGGTCGGCAAATCAATTTCAATGCCCGAATCACGAAGCTGCTCGGCAAGCTGGAAAGCCGCCAGCCGTGCCCCATCATCAGCAGTTATGATCGCCACTTTTGGGCTGTTGGCTTTGGCCGTCTCAACCAACATTGCCAGCCGCTCAACACCAGCCGCCCAGCCAACACCAGCAACCGGCGGTCCGCCCAGCATCTCAGCTAGCCCATCATAACGCCCACCGCCCAGAACCGTGCCCTGCGCCCCAAGCGATGTAGTGACAAATTCAAATGCGGTATGGCAATAATAATCAAGCCCGCGGACTAGTAAGGGATCAAAAACCCAGCTAACGCCAGCTGCATCAAGTGCGGCCGTTAAATCAGCGAAATGTGCTTTTGACGCATCGTTCAGATAATCCTGTAATTGCGGCGCATTTTGTAAAATCTGCCTGTCACCAGTGTCTTTAGAATCCAGAATCCGCAGCGGATTTACCGCGAGGCGGGTTTTACTGTCATCCGATAATTGATCAACAAAACTCTCAAGATAGGTGATGAGTGCTGCCCTGTAAGCTGACCGGCTTTGCGCATCACCAAGTGAGTTCAGATGAAGCTCGCAATCATCTAGCGCCCCCAGTGCAGCAAGAAACCGCGCCCCACAGGCGATAATTTCAGCATCAGCGAGCGCATCATCAGGGCCGAGATACTCGATTCCCACCTGATGAAACTGACGCATACGGCCTTTTTGTGGCCGCTCATACCGGAACATCGGCCCCGCATAAAAATATTTCAACGGCAGACTTTGGGTCAGCCCCCCTGAGATCATCGCGCGAACAACACCGGCGGTGTTTTCCGGCCGCAATGTCAACATTTCGCCGCCTCGATCGGCAAAGCTGTAGTTTTCCTTGGTAACGATATCGCTACTCTCACCAAGCGGGCGCGAGAACACTTCGGAAAATTCAAAAATCGGTGTTGCCATTTCCTGAAAGCCATAACATGCCGAGGCCGCGCGTGCCGCCTCAATCACCAAACGATGTTTGGCCATGCTATCGGGAAGAAGATCAGCTGTACCGCGGGCAGGTTGAAGTCGTGACATGAGCCTTAATCTGCTTTTATGCTTGGGTTGATGCCGCGTTCTGCGGCCTTTAACTCGGCAACACGGGTTTCGACAAGCGATACCACATGCTCGACAATATCACCATTTGACAAGCGGTGATCGGCCATGCCTGACAAATAAATCTGATGCGTTCCTTTACCGCCACCGGTCAGCCCAATATCAGTTTCCCGTGCCTCGCCCGGCCCGTTGACCACACAGCCAATGATCGACACAGTAATCGGCATATCAATATGCTCTAGCCGGTCCTCGATAACCTGCACGGTTTTGATCACGTCAAATTGCTGGCGTGCACAAGACGGGCAGGAAATCACCGTCACCCCTCGGCGACGCAGGCCAAGCGATTTCAGCATTTCATAACCGGCTTTGACTTCTTCGGTTGGATCAGCCGACAGCGATACCCTGATTGTATCACCAATACCTGCCCAAAGCAGATTACCAAGACCAATTGCCGATTTGATCGTTCCCGACCGCAGCCCGCCAGCCTCAGTGATGCCAATGTGTAACGGGCAATCAACTGCCTCGGCAAGCTGTTGATAGGCGGCTACGGCCAAAAATACGTCTGACGCCTTGACCGAGATTTTAAATTCATGGAAGTTATTATCCTGCAAAATCCTTGCATGTTCGAGCGCCGATTCAACCAGCGCTTCGGGGCAGGGTTCGGCATATTTTTCCAACAGATGCTTTTCCAGAGAACCCGCATTAACGCCAATACGCATCGAGCAACCATGATCACGCGCTGCCTGCACAACTTCGCGAACCCGCGCTGCACTGCCGATATTGCCCGGGTTAATCCGCAGGCAGGCGGCTCCAGCCTCGGCCGCCTCAATGGCACGGCGATAATGAAAATGGATATCGGCAACAATTGGAACCGGGCTTTGCGCACAGATGGTCTTTAACGCGGCGGTACTGTCTTCATCCGGACAAGACACCCGTACAATATCAGCCCCAGCCGCCGCTGCCGCATTTATTTGCGCCAGTGTGGCCGTCACGTCACTGGTCAGGCTGTTCGTCATGGTCTGAACCGAAATCGGTGCGTCACCACCAACCGGAACTGACCCAACCATCACCTGACGGCAGCGGCGACGCTCAATTGTTCGATAAGCCCGATACGCGTTTGACAATATTGCGCTCCAAGTTACGCCGCGATTGACGTCGGTTGAATATGCCCCACTCTATACCCTGTTCGGCGGTCAAGCGCCAGATCAATGCGTCACTTTGTTTCGATGAAGACCACTGGCGATTTAGGTGGCGGTGGCCCAGAGTTTGGATGATACAAGATTAAGCCAGAAGAAGCGTCCGAGCAACGATACAGCGCCGCCACAGTCTGGCAATGCGAATTATGCCAAGATAAATGCTACAACGGCAAATTGACGGGTTTGGCCTGCTATAGCACTTCACGCAATTTATCGGTAACAAGCGGCAGATCACGTACGATTTCACCAACCTCACCCAACGAACGCGGCTCATCGCTGCCGACTTTGATCATCAATCCGCCCGCATTGCCGGTGCTAAGATAAAGACGCTCATTGCCTTCAATCACCTGACTGTCACCGGCCTGCATCAGCTTAGCAGTAACTTCTTCGCCATTATCCCGTATAATTTCAACCCAGCTTGCGGCAATCGCACGGATAGTAATTTCCTGTGCTGGATCACGTAAATTAGCAATAGCGGCATTTCCACCCAGATCAGCCGACGATGACGCAATCACAACCGCAGCCAAATCGCCCGCCGGGGCTAGATCACTTGCTAGGGTCGGATCGGTTGTGTTGGCCGCGATCGCTGCTGTTTTCGTTGGGCCCCTATCCGCGGGCAGTGCCGGGTTTGCGGCAGTAGCAGTTGAGGTTACGACCCGCACATCATTACCCACACTGAACACCCCACTGGCAATTTCGGTTGGCGCCATCGCAATCTGCTCAGCTTGATCAGTACCGATAAGCCAATACCAGCTACCATAGCCAATGCCGGCAAAAACCAGCAGCATCGACACGATTGCCGGCGCTGAACGCTGCGGCGGCCCTGCTCTCATAGGCATCTTGTATTTTGGCGTCACTGTTTTTTCGGCAGAAAGGGCCGCATAACGTGACACCAGAGGCACGGGATCAAGGCCAAGGAACTGGCCATAGCTGCGCAAGAACCCAGTCACATAGGCAGGCGCTGGCAACTCATCAAACGCACCATTTTCTAGATATGAGAGATAATCAACTGAAATCCGCAATTGCTGCGAGACATCACGAATTTTGAAGCGCTGACTACGGCGCGCAGATTTGAGTGTCGAACCTATTTTTTCGAAACTGTCATTGGCAACCATCGGTTCATTTTCGTTAAAGTGAGCGCGCAAATAAAGCCTCCAGCTGGCGTCCTTATCACAAAGTCACCAGATATCTTCGTAAATTGCAAATAAAATCCTGATTTGCCAGATGATCAAAATCAACCATTTGTCTGATTACATTGACTTGTTGCCATCTGGCACCGTTATGTTTTAACCCAAGAATTCTGGTTGTTAAATATCAATAAAATACCAATGAGCATTAAATATCATCATCCAACCCATAGGCAGTATGCAAGCTCCGTACCGCAAGCTCGGCATATTCAGCATCAATCAAAACCGAAATTTTAATCTCAGATGTCGAGATGACATGCAGGTTAACGCCTTTTGCCGCCAGTGTTTCAAACATGGTCTTGGCAACACCGGGCTGCGTTCGCATCGCCGTTCCTACAACCGAAATTTTTGCTACATTCGGCGAAGCATCAACTGATTCAAATTCGAGAGGCTCTTTAATTTTATTAATAATATCAACAGCTTTATTCAAATCACCGCGACCAACTGAGAAACTGATATCGGTCTTTTTAACTGCGCTTGATGCGCTTTGAACGATCATATCAACATTGACACGATGATCGGCCAGCGCGCCAAAGACTGTGGCCGCAACACCCGGCCGGTCTGGCAGGCCGACGATCGTAATCTTGGCCTCATCCGGGCTATAGGCAATACCGCTAATGGTTTCTTGTTCCACGACTGAATCCTCATTTACGACTAAAGTACCTGGTGCATCATTGAAACTTGAACGCACCTGCAGATTGACATTATGGCGCATCGCCATCGCGACTGATCTGGTTTGCAAGACCTTGGCACCAGAAGACGCCATTTCCAGCATTTCTTCAAAGGTAATACGGCCTAGTTTACGCGCTTTTGGGGCGATTCGCGGATCAGTTGTGTAAACACCGTCGACATCTGTGTAGATGTCGCAGCGATCCGCCTCCAGTGCCGCCGCAATCGCCACCGCTGATGTATCGGAACCGCCCCGGCCAAGCGTGCTGATCCGGCCATCCGGGCCAATGCCCTGAAATCCGGCAATGACCGCAACCTGCCCCTGTTTCATCCGCTGACGGATCACACGACCATCAATCTCATCAATGCGCGCCGCGCCATGCACGCCATCCGAGCGAATAGGCACCTGCCAGCCAAGCCATGACCGCGCATTTACCCCAATATTTTGCAAAGCGATCGCAAGCAGACCAACGGTAACCTGCTCACCCGTTGCGACAATCGTATCATATTCACGCGCGTCATGCATCGGACCAATATCAGACGCCCAGGCAACAAGCTGGTTTGTTGTCCCCGCCATTGCCGAGACAACGACCGCCACTTCATGGCCGGCATCGACTTCAGTTTTTACGCGCTGTGCAACGTTACGTATACGATCAAGATCGGCCACCGAGGTGCCGCCAAATTTTTGAACAATCCGTGCCATTTGCTGTATGCTGTTTCCAGTAAAAATAATTCCACGCAGCTATAGCGATTACCAGCCGCCGGGGCAAGCCCATGATGACAACTGCAGACCAAACAGAGATTGATAATTTTACCGCCCTATCCGACCAATGGTGGGATCAGCGGGGGCCGATGGCTCCTTTGCATGCTTTTACGCCCATCCGGGTGGATTATATTTTGCGGGCAATTGGCCGTTTCTTTCCGATTCAAGCAGGCAGACAGTCAGATAAAACGCCGCCCCCCGACAGACGATCATCACCAAGGCCGTCACTAGAGGGGTTACGCATTCTGGATATTGGCTGCGGTGGCGGTTTGCTGGCCGAGCCGATTGCGCGACTTGGCGCCGAGGTTACTGGCATTGACGTCACGGCGCCCGCAATCGATGCCGCAAAAGCGCATGCCCAGACCATGCAGCTGGATATTGATTATCGCGTCATTACCGCTGAAGATCTCGCTGCAAATGGCGATGCATATGATGTGATTTACGCCTCAGAAGTGATCGAACATGTGGCCGATCGACGGCTTTTTATCAAGGCGATTGCCGAGATGCTGAACCCTGATGGCGTTGTGGTTATCACCACGATCAACCGCAGCATTCCAGCCTTGCTGTTTGCCAAGATCGCACTCGAATATATTGTCCGGCTAGTGCCGGCCGGCACGCATGATCCGGGTAAATTTGTAAAACCAGCCGAATTACGCGCCGAATTTGCTGCTGCCGGTATTCTGCTTGATGATATGACCGGGTTTGCGCCGCGCCCCGGCGGCGGCTTTATGCCAGTTGGATCACTGGCGGTTAATTATGCTGCCAGCGGCGGCTTTCGCTAGGCATCAACCCGCCCCAAACCGATAGAAACTGATAATGCGTCCTTGATAGCCAAGCCTTGATAATCCGGCCCAAATGGCATGCCGCTTAATGTTCAGGCGGCAACCACGGCATCGCGACAACGTCAATGCCCTCATCCGCAAGCTGCTCGCGTTCTTCGGCAGTCGATTGGCCATAAATATTTTCAGCCGGGCTATCGCCATAATGAATTTTCCGGGCTTCAGCGGCGAAATTGGTGCCAACGTCCCGGCATTCAGCTTTGATTTTGCGCTGAAGCTGGCGCAACTGTGCTATCGATTCGTCGAAGGCAGCGACAGTCATGGCAGCTTTTGGCGGGTTTGGCGTTGTTGCCTCAGAAGCCGCTGCATCAAGTGGCCTTGCGTCAACTACGGTAGGGCCGCGGCGGCGCTTTGGGCTTGCCAGATTCGGCGTCATCAGCGCGCGCCGGATTTTAGCGCTATCGCAAACCGGACAGCTTAACAGCCCGGCATCATTCTGCGCATCGAAAGTGGCGCTAGTTTGAAACCAGCCTTCAAATTCATGAGTCATCTCGCAAATCAACTGATATTTGATCATTTATTTGCTCTCACCGCCGCAGGTTACTTAAAAGGCACCATGACAATGTTTGAATTTCTTGCCGGATCCACAAGGGCAAGGGGCATTCCGCGACACTTTACCGCTAGCCACGGCATTATTATCTGGGTCACTGGCCGCATTATTGGCTGGCGCAGCGCCGCCGCTGTCTGCACCTTCCTGCTGGCGGATTTCGACATGGGATAAAACCATGCTCGTAGTCTCACGCATCGTGGCCAGCATATTTTCAAACATCAAAAAGGCTTCGCGCTTATATTCATTCAGAGGGTCTTTTTGTGCATAGGCACGCAACGTGATGCCCTGCCTCAATTGATCAAGCGTAAACAGATGCTCTTTCCACTGCTGATCAAGCACCTGCAAAAGCAGGTTCTTTTCTGCCATCCGCATGATATCTGGGCCAAGCCGAACCGCTTTTTCCGCCATATGCCGGTCGGCAGCATCGATCAAGCGTGCCTCGATTTCAGTTTCAGCGATGCCATCCTCGGCAAACCATTCAGCAATCGGTGCCTCGACACCCAAAACACGGCGGGCATCAGCATCCAGCATTTCAGCATCCCACGCAATATGGTAGGACCCAGCCGGGATCGCGCGCTCGACAATCAGAGATGCTGCTTCATGGCGCATATCGACAACGGTTTCATGCACATCATCAGCACGCATAATTTCCTTGCGCTGATCAAAAATCACCCGGCGCTGGTCATTCATCACATCGTCATATTTCAGCAATTGCTTGCGGATTTCAAAATTGCGCGCCTCAACCTTGGATTGCGCCTTTTCAACTGCCTTGTTAATCCATGGATGCATGATCGCTTCGCCGTCTTCAAGGCCCAGCTTGACCAACATACCATCCAGCTTTTCGGAGCCGAAAATACGCATCAAATCATCTTGCAGAGACAGGAAAAATTTCGACGCACCCGGATCACCCTGACGGCCAGTCCGGCCACGCAGCTGATTATCAATCCGGCGCGATTCATGACGTTCGGTGCAAATCACATAAAGCCCACCCGCCGCCAGTGCGGTGGCCTTTGCAGCCGCGATCTCGGCAATGATTTTATCCTTTTCTTTGACAGTGACAGTCTTGCCAGCTTCAGCAAGCGTGGCCAGCCGCATATCAAGATTGCCACCAAGCTGGATATCGGTGCCGCGTCCAGCCATGTTGGTGGCGATGGTAACTGCCCCCGGCACGCCTGCATCGGCAATGATTTTCGCCTCTTCAGCGTGGAACCGGGCATTGAGAACCTGATGTTCGATTTTGCGCTTTTTCAATTCGGCAGACAGGCGTTCAGACTTGTCAATGCTAATGGTGCCGACAAGAACCGGCTGTTGGCGTGATCGGCATTCAAGAATTAATGTGATCACCGCCTCATCGCGCTCAGCGCTGGTACGATAAACCTCATCATCATGGTCAATCCGCGCAATATCGCGGTTGGTTGGAATTGCCGTGACCTCAAGGCTGTAAATCTCAGAAAATTCCCCAGCCTCGGTTATTGCAGTACCGGTCATTCCAGCCAATTTATCATACATGCGGAAATAATTCTGGAATGTAACCGATGCCAATGTCTGATTTTCCGCCTGAATGGCAACCCCTTCCTTGGCCTCTATGGCCTGATGCAACCCATCAGAGAACCGCCGGCCTTCCATCGCACGGCCAGTAAACTCGTCAATGATAACAACTTCGCCAGCTTTCAGCATATAATGCGTGTCACGCGCAAAAAGCCGGTGCGCGCGCAGCGCCTGATTGACGTGATGCAGCAGCCCGACATTTTCAATGTCATAAAGTGTCACCTCGCCAATCACGCCAAGATCGCGAAGCAGGGTTTCAGCATGTTCGATGCCAGCCTCACTAAGTGAGATGCTGTTACCCTTTTCATCAAGGTCGTAATCGTCTTCAACCAGCATCGGGATGATCTGATTGGCAACCGCGTAATGCTCCGAGTTGGTTTCGGCCGGTCCCGAGATAATTAGCGGCGTGCGGGCCTCATCAATGAGAATCGAGTCAACCTCATCAACAATGGCAAAGCTGAAGTCACGCTGCACCATATCATCAAGGCTGAACTTTAAATTATCGCGCAGATAATCAAAGCCAAATTCATTATTCGTTCCATAAGTAACGTCGCAGCGATACGCCGCACGGCGTTGATCATCATCAAGCCCAGCAGTGATGCAGCCAACGCTCAACCCAAGAAATTCGTATACCTGACGCATCCAATTGGCGTCGCGCGAGGCCAAGTAATCATTCACCGTCACCACATGGACGCCACGACCGTCAAGCGCATTCAAGACCACTGCCAAGGTTGCAACGAGAGTTTTACCCTCGCCAGTTTTCATTTCAGCGATCTGTCCGCGATGCAGCGTAATACCGCCCATCAACTGAACATCAAAATGGCGCTGGCCCAAGGTCCGCTTGGCCGCTTCACGAACCAGTGCAAACACATCGACAAGGTAATCATCCTTGTCTGCACCATCAGTGATTTTTTGCCGGATATCGGCCACCATCGTGCGCAACGCGTCATCATCAAGGCTGGCAAAATCGTCTTCACGGACATTGATGTTCTGTACCACTGACTGCATGGCTTTAACCGCCCGATCATTCGAACTGCCGAACAGGTTTTTTGCAAAAGACCCAAACATCATAACTCCCCAGCCATAAGGCAAACGCACTGCCGGACGGCAAATATGCAGGCGGTGCAACAGGCACTTGATTGGACATAGGTATAGACGCGAATTTTGTCAATTGTTTGAGCGTGCTTTTCGCATTTGCGGCAACCATTGCAAAACCGCCGCGACACTGAAAAAACCCATTTTTACCAGCACATAATCTTTACGATTTTTCAAGCGCGGGCTTGCTCTTGGGTAATAGCTTCGCTAACACTAGACACGGCGCATCAGTCAGCAGAGACCGCTGCGCCATTATAGATTTTTCCCGATTGGACAGCGACCCAGCTCTGATTACGTGGGGTGGCATCATTTAAAGAGGATTTACCCATGCGTAATGGTATTTTTGCCCGTCGGTTTATTAACCTGTTAGCAGGTGCGGTTCTATTTACCGGTATCGGTGCGACGGCGCAGGCCAAGGAGGGCGGTATTCCGGTTGGTACAGTAAATGGTGAAACGCTGTGGCTTGAGGATGTAATGCGTCAGGCAGAACGTTTGCCCGATGAATTCCGGCAAGCACCACTGGCCAATTATTTTGATCAGCTGGTCACCGATATGATTGATGCCCGAATTGCCGCCGATGCCGCGCGCGCAGCAAGGTATGACAGCAAAGGTGAAGTTGCCAGCGCGATGCGTATTGCCGCTGACCGTGTTCTGGCCGAGTCATGGCTTGGCGAAACTGTCGCCGCCGAAGTCACCGATGCCGCGATTGAAAAGGCCTATCAGAAATTTGTTGCTGACACCGGATCGCGTGAGCAGGTGACTGCATCACATATTCTTGTTGAAACCAAAGATGAAGCCAAAGCCATCATCAAATTGCTTGAGGGTGGTGCCGATTTTGCTGAATTGGCGAAAAGTAAGTCAACCGGCCCTAGCGGACCGAATGGCGGAGCACTTGGCACATTTAGCCGTGGCCAGATGGTACCAGCTTTTGAAAATGCCGCCTTTGCGCTCGCCGATGGCAGCTTTAGCAAAACGCCGGTGCAGACCCAGTTTGGCTGGCACGTCATCAAGCTTGATAAAAAAAACATTGCACCCGCTCCAACGCTTGAGGCAATGCGTGATCAGCTAGTGCAAAATCTATCAAGCCAATCCCTTGGCCGCGTTCTTGAGGAGTTGCGTGCAAAGCAGGATATTAAAATCCGTAGCTTTGACGAAATTCGGAAAGACGCTCTGGCCGCGGGGAACGCCAATCAGTAGCCCCCGCCATGACAATATCTCCTTTAGCGCCAGAGCATTTTCCCGACCTGCCAACAATTGCTGGTATTGGACTTGCGACGGCAGCGAGCGGTATGCGCTACCAGGGCCGCGATGATTTACTGCTGATTACTTTGGCCTCTGGCAGCACTGTTGCGGGTGTGTTTACCCAGTCCGATACGGCAGCAGCCCCAGTGATCTGGAGCCGGAAGGTTGCGGATACCGGAAAGGCAGCAGCGATTATCACCAATGCCGGTAATGCCAATGCCTTTACAGGCAGTCGCGGCGACAAGGCTGTCAGGGAGATGGTCAGCAGCCTT
This sequence comes from Candidatus Puniceispirillum sp., assembly GCA_016778895.1. Lineage (GTDB taxonomy): Bacteria > Pseudomonadota > Alphaproteobacteria > Puniceispirillales > Puniceispirillaceae > UBA3439. The sequence goes on along the minus strand of JADHOR010000002.1, from coordinate 156,433 downwards.
GCAAATCATCTTGATTGTAAAGCTGAGGCCATCATGGTGGCCTCTACAGGGGTGATTGGCGAGCCTTTAGACACCGCGGCGCTGCTGCCCTATTTTGCGGCGCTCGTCAATGATGCAAACATCCAAGGCGTGAACGCCAGCTGGCATGATGCTGCCAATGCTATCCGCACAACTGACACATTTGCCAAAGGCGCCCATGCTAGCTGTATAATTGACGGGGTTGCCATCACCATATGCGGCATTGCCAAAGGATCGGGCATGATTGCGCCAAATATGGCGACCATGCTTGGCTATATCGGCACTGATGCCGCCTTGCCGTCGGACGTTCTGGGGCGATGCCTGCGCCGCGCCAATGGGGATAGCTTTAACTCCATTACCGTTGATAGCGACACATCGACCAATGACAGCGTATTCCTGATAGCAAGCGGCAAGGCGGGCAACCGGCCTGTTGCCGATGCTGATGATCTGGCGCTAAAGGATTTCCGCAAAGCGCTGGCCGCGGTGATGAACGATCTTGCAATCCAGATTGTTCGTGATGGCGAAGGCGCAACCAAACTTGTCACCATCGATATTACCGGTGCCAAAGATAAGACGACTGCCCGTAAAATCGGGCTTGCCATTGCGAATTCGCCGCTGGTCAAAACTGCGATTGCTGGCGAGGATGCTAATTGGGGCCGGATCGTCATGGCAATCGGCAAATTGGGGATTGGCATTCCGTCGGATGCGATCAGCATCGATATTGGCGGCTGTCGCGTGGCGCGTGATGGGATGCGTGTTGCCGAATATGACGAAGCCCCGATTGCCGCCCATATGACTGGTCAGATGATTGATCTGGCGGTGTCGATTGGCGATGGTCTCGGCGCGGCACGGGTTTGGACTTGCGATCTGACGCATGGCTATATCTCGATCAATGCCGATTACCGAAGCTAGGCTACCAATGTTGTTAGTAAGCGCGGTAGCGCTGGTCGATATTGATGGACGCGTATTGCTGGCACAGCGCCCCGAAGGCAAATCTATGTCTGGATTATGGGAATTTCCCGGCGGCAAAATCGAAGCCGGCGAAACCCCTGAATCGGCGCTGATCCGGGAGCTACGTGAAGAGCTAGGCATTGATACTGCCAGATCCTGCCTCGCGCCGCTTAGCTTTGCAAGCCATCATTATGAGGCCAGCGATGCGCAGCCAGCGTTTCATCTATTAATGATGCTGTTTGTGTGTCGGCGCTGGCAAGGCCGGCCGCAACCGATCGAAGGCGGCACGTTAAAATGGGTGCGCCCACAGCATTTGCGCGATTACCCAATGCCAGACGCTGATATACCGCTGATCTCAGCGATACAGGACCTGCTATAGGCTAATCGCTAATTTTTCCCGTTTCCGGGGTCCTGCCCGGGGTCCTGCTCGTTACTGCCAATCGCGCTAGCAAGGCGGCTTGTTGCTGATCCCGGCCGCAGCGGTTTTTGTTGGTTTTCATGCGGTGCCCAGCCGGTAAGGGTAATGATCTCGAAACTGGCCGGTATAGATCCGTCATCGAGACCAAATCGTTCCTGGTAAATCTCGGCCGCGCGCATGAAAACCGCACGCCTTGTCGGATGGCGCAGCCGTCCCAGCATGGCATTTTGCTCGCCCATCCCGCGAAGGTCAGCCATCAGACGAAACAGGTTCGGATAGGTCACGGTCAAGCGGTCGCTATCAGCCACCGGAAGCGCCAGACCAGCCCGCCCCAACAGCCCGCCAACGTCCCTGATATCGGCCATCGGCGCGCAACGCGGACTGAAACCGCCGGTTACATCCTGCTCGGCCGCAATCAACGCCGCCCGCAATTCAGTGAGACTATTACCACCAAGCAGATTAATAAGACATAACCCGTCGGGGCGAAGCAGCTGCCGGATTTGCATAATCAGGCCGGGTAAATCATCAACCCAATGCAGATTCAGGCAAGAAAAGACCGCGTCAAAACTGCCGGTTGCGAATGGCAAATTGGCAAAATCATGAACGACAAAAGGCTGGTCAGTCCGCAATGCAAATCCGGCTGCAGGATCGCTTTGCAGCATCGTGGCTATTCTTCCAGTTAGCGCCAAGTGCCGCAATAGCCGCCCATCATGTGCACCAAGATCAAGACAAAGGTTAAAATCACGTCGCATCAGATCTACCCGATCCGCAAGGCGCAGTGCCGCCTCGTCCTTTAAAAAGGCAAAATCGGCATAGGATGCGGCGGCTCGTTGCCGATAACGGCGTTGGGCAATCGAATCAAAAAGCTGTGGCATCGGTTCAGTCATCATCACGCGCATCTTGTAAGCGCTGGGCGTAAAACCGCAAGCGCTAAATCACCGCAAGGTTGGTCATATTGGCCTTGACAGCTTTACCAATTCTTAACTATTTGCCTGCTAGGCGCAACGTCCTAGCATTTGATGCGAAGGCTCTAATGCCAGTTAGACAATCGGCCCAGCGCTCCGATTTCGTTCGGCGGCATTCGGCCGTGATGCTTGATCTTCTATTGCCGCAACAATGCCCGTTATACAGGCGGTTTTGCTTTGATAACGGTCTGTGCGCCGATTGCTGGCAAGAGATGGTTTCATCACCCCGCCATTATGCAGCTGTTTTGGACGGCCACTCGGCTATGCCATCCGTGATCACCGGTGCGGTGCCTGTCTGCAAGACGCGCAGCGGTTAACTGAAATCCGCAGTTGCTTTGTCTAAAATGACCAATCACGAAAATTAATTCTGAAATTCAAATATGTTGATGCGTTACATCTAACGCCGCTTTTTAAACGGTTTCTAGAGATGCATTTCATCCAGTTAGCACAGGCCAATCATCTGGCTGTGCCAATCCCGTTGCATGCGCAGCGATATTCGCATCGGCGCCATAATCAGGCAGCCGAGATGACACAGATACGGTGCTGGCGACATGACCGCAATGCCTTTTGCCCTGAAATATTAAAACGCCCAAAATCCGCACCAAACTAAGCTGGGCTATCCCGTAAGCAACGCCATTGCAATTTGGTGGGCGCCTTCAATGTGCCAACAGCTCAGCGTCACCGCCTTTCCGGACGACGAGTGCTGCTGATCGATGATGTGATGACCACTGGTGCCGCCCACCCTCTATGAGGTGGCAAGAACATTAAGGGGAGCAAGCGCTGGTCACGTTCGCTGGCTCGTGCTGGTGCGGGTTCTGCGGGATGGCCGGCACGCGTGATATTCCAAGCCTGATATACAATGTTTTGGGCCATGTCTTTATGGTTCTATTATTTTGAATATGAGCCCTATAAAATACCGAGCATCTTGCATTATGATAACAGCCGGTTTTAAATTCCGACTACCCGATTGCAGCGCCAGATCGCGGCATCGTCAAGTGAGGCAAAAATGGCAAAAGTTGAAATCTACACGGCGATGGCCTGTCCCTTTTGTACCCGCGCAGTAAAATTGCTGACCGCAAAGAATATCTCCTTTGAAGAAATTGACGTGACGTTAAGCTCGGCCAAACGTCAGGCGATGAAAAGCCGCGCCAATGGTAAAACATCAGTTCCTCAGGTCTTTATCAATGATGACCATATCGGCGGCTGCGATGATCTGTTCGCGCTTGATCAGGCCGGCCATCTTGACCGGCTGCTAACAGCCGCGTCCTAGCCCATCATGTTTAGTACCGATCATGTTTAGTGTTGCCGCAGTTCAATATTGCTTAAGCGACAGCGCCGAAGAGACATTAACGCGCATCCGTCCCTTGATAATTGCCGCAGTTATTGGCAGGGCGCATTGGCACGTTCTATTACGCGCCCGGGCGATTGAAACGGGCTGTTTTGTCGTTGCCCCAGCGCAATTTGGCACACATGCCGATGGGCGGCAAACCTATGGGCATTCGTTGATTATTAACCCATGGGGCGAGATCATTGCCGGGGCTGCTGATGGCGACGAGGTTATCGCTGCGATGCTTGATACTAAGTGCGGTTGATAAGGCGCGTCGGGCAATCACGTCACTGCAAACCAATCCTGTGATCGGAGCAACCCAGCTGATCAAATAGACCGCGCCCCTTTCAAACGATCAATCAAGGCCGTTATCGCCAATCCGCATATATTTATCGTTACGATCAGCGATTAGCGCCGCCGCATCCATGCCAGCCATTGACAAGAGCTGCGCGGCAAACGCATCGCCAAGCGCATCAATCGCCGCCACCGGATCACGATGCGCCCCGCCAAGCGGTTCGCTCACCACCGCGTCGACAACGCCAAGCTTATGCATCCAGTCGGATGTGATGCGCATAGCCTCGGCAGCCTCACGCGCATGATCCGCGCTACGCCATAGAATTGACGCGCAACCCTCGGGGGAAATTACGCAATAGATTGCATGTTCATACATCACAACCCGGTTTCCAGTCGCCAGCGCAATCGCACCACCAGAACCACCTTCGCCGATGATTGCCGCAACCATCGGCGTTGGCAGTTTCAAACAGGCGCGAATGGCACTGGCAATAGCCTCCGCCTGACCGCGCTCTTCGGCACCACGCCCGGGATAGGCACCAGCAGTATCAACAAAGCTAAGCACTGGCAGACCATAACGACCAGCCAGATCCATCAGCCGCGCCGCCTTGCGGTATCCTTCCGGCTGTGCCATGCCAAAATTGCGCTTAATCCGTTCTTCGGTATTGGTACCTTTTTCGGTTCCCATGACCATAACCGACTGACCCCGAAACCGGGCCATGCCGCCAATAATAGCATGGTCCTCAGAAAAGTTACGGTCGCCGGCAAGTGGGGTGAAATCGTCAAAAAGCTGATCAAAAATCGTGCGGATTTTGGGCCGGTCGGGGTGCCGTGAAACCTGCACTTTTTCCCATGCGCCAAGCTTTTCATAAGTCTGTTTTAACTCACGTTCGATGCGGCTTTGCAACTTGCCAATTTCATCGGCAATGTTGATGCTGCCATCATTGCTCATATGGCGAAGTTCTTCGACCTTTCCCTCAAGATTGGCAATCGGCTTTTCAAAATCAAGAAAATGTCTCATTCGGGAATCATTCCATTCTACATCTGGTCATTCTAGATTTGGCAGACGCACATGTCGAATTGCCACAAGATTTCGGCTTCATTTATTATCGCAGCGTAGTTTACCGATCTTGATCACGACTAGCAAGCGGATGCGCCGTTGTCACCAGTCCAACCAGCCGGTCGGGGCGGCTAGCGGTATAGATTTGTGTTGTTGAAATATCAGCATGACCAAGCAGGCTCTGCAAACTGCGCAGATCGGCGCCCCGGTTTAACATGTGCGTCGCAAAGGAGTGGCGCAGCTTATGGGGACTTACCCGCGTTGCCTCAACACCCGCCGCCAGCGCCAATTTCTTTAGCATCTGGGCAAATTGATGCCGTGTCATAGCAGCACCATCATTGGCTGGAAACATCATCTCGGACAGCAAAAAAACATCATTCGCATCACGGCATTCAAGCCAACGTGCGGCCGCCGCCCGCGCCGTATCGCCAAGCGGCACAACCCGCTTCCGCCCACCTTTACCAGTCACCAAAATTGTTTCGGGGTTGCGACGAAACTGTGCCACCAATAACCCAACCAGTTCAGAAACGCGCAATCCGGTTGCATAAAGAATTTCTAGCATCGCGAGTGCCCGCAAGGCGGCCAGATCGGGCGTCATCGTTGCCGCCGCCTCAAGCAGCCGGACAATTTCGACTTCGCTGAGGCTTTTTGGCAAAGCAGCAGGCAAAGACGGATTATCGATCCAACGGGTCGGGTTATCCGTCCTTATGCCATCCTCGACCGCCCAACCCATAAATTGCCGCAACGCACTAAGCCGGCGCGCAACTGACCGCGGCGAGAGCGCGCGCTGATGCCACCAAACGATCACCTCCCGCAACGCAGCAGAATCACAGGTGGCGAGATCACTATGAGTGCGCTGAAGACCGCTCTGACAATCAATTAAATCGCGTCGATATGCCGCCAGCGTATTTCCCGATGCCGCCCGCGTCGCCGAGATTGCCTGCAGGAAGCCGTCGATCAACGGATCATAATTAGCGGCGGTTTTGCCAGTGCTAGCTTTGTGTGCCATCCGGTACCATTGCAGCAAGCCGCTGCAGGAGATGTGCAACGATAATCTCCTCTGCAAAGCCCTTGGCGACTTCATTCTGCCCGATCATATCAAGTGCCCGAATGACCGCTGCCAGATCAGCTGGGTTCGCCTTATCAAGTGGCAAATCATGCATCAGCCAATTTGCCAGCAAGATTGTTTCGGCAACATGGCGGCTTTGCGCTGCCGCCGTAACAGCCTTTAGCAACAGCGGTGGTAATCCGACAAAAGCCTGTTTGGGCTCAGTCTCACCCTTGACCAGATCAAGCCATGACTGGTCTTCGATTGTCACGCCTGTCACCTCAAGAATCGGCAGCATATGCCACAGCTTCAAGCTGTTGATTACTGCCGTATCAACCGCACCATCAGACAGGCCACGCAATAATTGAGACACCTTAAGCGCAGCGCCATTACCGGCAAACGCGTTCAGGGTCGAGGTGTCTCTTGGCTGATTTATCGCCAGCATAAACGCCATTTTTGGCGCAACATCCAAATCGTCGAACCGCATATTGGCAGCCACCGCCTCATCCGCAAGCGCATTCCGCACGAGCTCCGCATATAGCGGCAGCATAAAAGCGCCGTTACCCGCAACAATCTCAGCCTTAAACGCCTTGGCTACCAGCGCCAACCGGTCAGATTGCGTATCCGCATCAAGCGCGCGCCATGCCAATGCCCTGGTCAGCGCGTCTGCCCTTTCATCAAGGCGCGCCAAGGCCAACTGTGCATGCCCGGCACCTTGTCCGGCGTTACGCCATAATTTACCTGCGTGGCGATGCGTAATTAAACCACGCCGTAACCCGTCATAGGTTGAAACCATACGGGCATCCGGCCCGAGAAATTTCAACTTTATGATGGTTTCGGCCATCTGCTTTGGTAGTACCGCCAGCCCCTCAAGCGGGATCGGCCTGTTCGCCACATCCATCAGCACAATATGCGCCGAGTCCAACTTTGTCGGATCAATCTGAATGGGAGGAGTCTTGTTCAGAACCTCATCCACCAGACCAAAGAAAATCGGATCATCAATTCCGTTGGCTGCCAGAATATCAACGCCAAATCTTGCGCCACTGAAATTTCCCTGAACCGCCTGACAGATCACGTTTGATTTGTGCCAGAACGGATCCATCGTTTGCGTGATCTGGCGGCTGACAACTTCACAAGCCGCAGCATCATCCCGGACCATCAGATAATGCTCGGTCAACCAACGCCGCCAGTCAGTCCATTTATCTGCCTCGGGAAGCTGGGCAACAAGCAGGGCAAGGTCAGCGGACCGGCCACCATTTGCCAGAAACGCCAGCCGCGCCTCAACCAGTTCAACAGCAACATTATTTGCCCCGCTTGGCGGAATTGTTTGCCGCGCCACGACCTCATAAGCAAGGTCATTGATCACCTGTGACTGACCGATGACCGCCGCCTTTTGCAACAGAAATACTGCATCACGCGCCGATGTACCACGCCAGATCAAACTATCGAGCTGGCGGTTGCCAGTATCACCAACACCGATTGCAGCAAGCCCAACATCAGAAATTTTCCGGCGGCCAATTTTCGCACTGCCATAGATATCATGTTCAGCGGAAGGATCACTCCCTGGCGGACCGGCGTTGTCTTGCTTGTCTCGAGTTTCTTGAGTTTCTGGGCTTTCTAATGGCGCGGTGCCAGCCGTCGCTATTTCCGCTGCCGGCATATTGGTCATCCCATCTGTTGGGGCCTCGTTCGAGGCATTATTGGGCGTCACCGTCGGGGCCAAGCCGTCTTTCGACGCATTGCGCTGTTCAGACCCTTCACCGTCCATGGCCTTGTCAATGGCCTGGTCAATGCTGATCGGGGTGTCTGTTTCGGGTGTGGAGACAATCGACAGCAGATTGACCGGCGCCTCCTGCTGCGCGGCGGCCGGTTTGATTGCCAAGGCAAAGGCCAGCGTTATGGCCAAAGGCGTAACCGGTATCGCGATAAGGCCTAACCCCAGCCAGCCGGCTTTCAACATACCGAAAAATCGTATATTTTTTGTCGACATCGGCTTAATGCGTAAATCATTGTTACAAAAAGACTCCGGCACATATAACCGGATTGACTGCAGAAATTTTGGCTTATTTTGGCAGAGTTTCATTTGCAATAACCTTGTTAATAGCAACCGTCGGGGCGGGAATTTGCCAATTCGACAAAACCACAAGACCAATCGCAGTCAGTCCAGTAAAGACAAAAAATAAAATTGCAAATCGTGTCATTTCATCTCCGTATTTTCTGGCTAGCGTCTCACTTTCGCCCGGCCCATTTTGTTCACACCGTCAATTTGCACCATTGCCCATAGTCCCCGATAGCGGCGGGTAACTGATGTGCCAATAACTGATGTCAAACGACGTTGATGCCATGGCTAAAGCAACCAATCGACGCTATGCCCCATCACCTGTACTGGTTTCAGAAACCAAGAATGAGTAACAAGGTATTTGTGACAATATTATGTCGGCAATTAGGCAAAGTCACAAGCCGCGTCATATTTTCGTTCGCCTTTTCATTAAATCTCGGCTAGTCAGGCTGCTTATTTTATTCCCCTAGGCCGGTTGCATGGTTATGATGGCCTGCATGGAAACAAAGCCAAGAAGATCAACTAATCAAACACAGCAAAAGCCCATTCCTGCGGCCGATCTCGGCCATAGCCTTGCAGCCCGGCTTGACCGACCATTGGCGCTTGTTGGCCTGATGGGAAGTGGCAAATCCGCGGTTGGTCAGCGTACGGCCAGAATGCTCGGGCTGAACTTCGAGGATAGTGACAAGCATATTGTGAAAAACGCTGGCATCAGTATTGCCGAAATTTTTGAGCTGGCAGGCGAGGCGAAATTCCGGGAAATGGAATTAAAAACAATCCGGGCTTTACTGTCGCACGCACCGCAGATTGTCGCCACTGGTGGCGGCGCATTTTGCCATGAAACAACGGCAAGATTGCTGTTAGAGACGGCTTTAGTAGTATGGTTAAAGGCACCACCCGAAACACTGCTATCAAGGATTGGCAACACCAAATCGCGGCCTTTGCTGCATAATGACGACCCGTTAGCAACATTGACGCGCCTCAACCAGCAGCGTTCACCGCATTATGAAAAGGCACATATCCATCTGGATACTGACGGTTTATCAACACATAAAGCGATGATGGCGCTGCTGCGCGCGCTTGACAGTCATCTGCCAAGACAGTAGGTCACTGGAATATGCAACAAAAAACACTAACCGTTGGTCTTGGCGAACGCGCTTATAACATCATCATCGGCGCTGATCTGGTTGATCGTGCCGGCGATATGCTTGGCCCGATTGCGGCCAACCGACACATTATCATTGTCAGCGACAAAACTGTTGCGGCGCTTCATCTTGACCGGCTGACAGCCGGACTAAAGCCCACCGCACGGAAAATCGATCATTTTGCAGTGGCTGCTGGTGAGACCAGTAAATCCATGCAGGTGCTGGCGCGTCTGCTTGATGACATTCTGGCGGTCGGAGTTGACCGCTCGATCTTGCTGGTTGCCTTTGGCGGCGGCGTTGTTGGCGATCTTGCTGGCTTTGCCGCGGCAAGCCTGTTACGCGGCGTCGATTTTGTCCAGATTCCAACCAGCCTGCTAGCCCAGGTCGATAGTTCAGTTGGCGGTAAAACGGGCGTCAATGCGGCCGCCGGCAAAAATCTCATTGGTGCCTTTTATCAACCAAAGGCCGTCCTTGCCGATACCAGCCTGCTGGCTAGTCTGCCGCCGCGCGAACTGCGCGCTGGCTATGCCGAGGTTATTAAGTATGGGCTGTTGGGCGATGCCACGTTTTTTGACTGGCTAGAGTTCAACCGTACGGCAGTGCTTGCGCTAGACCCCGATGCAATCATGCACGCCATCTACACATCCTGCCTTGCCAAGGCGCGAATCGTCGAAGCTGACGAGCGTGAAGCTGGAAAACGTGCTTTGCTCAATCTCGGCCATACATTCGCTCACGCCTTTGAGGCCGAAGCTGGCTATAATGGCAGCCTGCTTCACGGTGAAGCGGTTGCCGCTGGCATGGCGCTGGCTTTTGAGCTGTCGGCTGATCTGGGATTTTGCAAGGCTGCTGATGTGGCGCAATGCAAGGCGCATTTGCGCGCCGTTGGTCTGCCTGCGGGTCAGGCTGGTCTTGGCGCAGGCAATGCCCCCGCATCGCAGTTGATTAAACATATGAAACATGACAAGAAAATGCGCGATGGTCGAATGTATTTCATTCTTGTCCGGGCTATTGGTGACGCATTCGTAAGCGGCGATGTGCCGCCAGATGCGGTTGAAAAATTGCTGCAACGAGGTGAACATGGCGTCTAGCCTGTGGCTTTTGGCACTGATAATCATCCTATTGATCCTCGCATCGGCATTTTTTTCCAGTGCCGAAACTGCGCTGACCGCTGCATCCGACGCCCGAATGCGCCAGCTTGCCAGCAAAGGCAATGATCGCGCCCGAATCGTCGAGGCTCTTCGCGCCGACCGTGAAGGCCTGATCGGATCTATTCTGATTGGCAATAATGCTGTCAATGTTCTTGGCTCGGCAATGGCGACAAGCATTGCGATCTCGCTATTTGGCGAAGGCGGCCTTGTTTGGGCAACCATAGCCATGACTGTTTTGTTGGTCGTGTTTGCCGAGGTAATGCCAAAAACCTATGCCTTTACCTATGCCGATCAATATGCGCTAAAAATTGCGCCAGCCCTGCAATTGGTGGTGCGGCTGCTAAGCCCGCTTTCGCTTGGCCTGCGCCTGCTTGCCAGCCAGATGATCCGGCCACGGCTGGACGATGATTATGACCGTGAAGAAGAATTGCGCGGACTGATTGAATTACAGGGCAGCAACGGCAATGCCGATGACCGTGAACGCAAGGCGATGTTGTCGTCGATTCTTGATCTGAACGAGTTGTCGGTGGATCAGATCATGACCCATCGCGGCACTGTAAGCATGGTTAATGCTGACGATAATATCCAGGATATTCTGCGGTTTGTGCTTGGGTCGCCGCATACCCGGCATCCGGTATTTTCCGGCAAGCCTGACAATATTATCGGCGTTCTGCATGTCAAAGATTTGCTGCGCGCCTTGCGTGAAACCGAAACCGGCAGCAAGAAAGCGAATTTACCGCAACTGGTGCAGAATATCGCCAGTGATGCCTATTTCATTCCCGAAACCACCTTGCTGTTCGACCAGTTGCAGGCGTTTCGCACACGGCGTGAACATTTTGCCGTCGTTGTTGATGAATATGGTGATTTTCGCGGCATCGTCACCTTGGAAGATATTCTTGAGGAAATCGTTGGCGATATTGATGATGAACATGATATCGGGCTGGCTGGTCTCAGCGCACAGGCCGATGGGTCGTGGCTTGTTGACGGCAATGTGACAATTCGCGATTTGAACCGTACGCTTGGCTGGCATCTTCCCGATGAGGATGCCTCAACTCTGGCCGGATTGGTACTTTTTGAAAGCCGCACAATCCCCAGCCCGGGACAGGAATTCCGGTTCCATGATATCCGCTTTCGTATTGTGAAACGCGAAGGCAACCGCCTGACAAGCCTGCGCCTATGGGCAAGCTAAAATCAATGAAAGATCAAGATGATGAGCCGAGCTAACCCACAAGCAAATCCCGCAATCCACACGCCTTACGGCGCGGATCATTCAACCGAATTAAGCCCGCCAGCGGCCGAGCGCGAGCTGGTTCATCAACGCCAGATCACGCTAAATGGCTATGTGCGCAATGATGGGCTGTTTGATATCGAGGCCGCGCTGACCGATCATAAAACCTATCCGTTTCCCAGTGATTTTCGCGGCGAGGTTACGCCTGATTTGCCGGTTCACCATATGATCCTGCGCATCACCATTACCAAGGAACGCGTCATCACCGCGGCCGAGGCCATCACGATAACCGGCCCTTATGCGGTTTGCCCCAAGGCCAATGAAGTGTTTCACGAGCTTGTTGGGCTGAAGATTGGCCCGGGATGGCGGCGTCAGGTTCAAGCAGCAATCGGCGGACGGCACGGCTGTACGCATATTACCGAATTGCTGGGCCCTGTTGCGACCATCGCCTATCAGACAATGTATGGGCAAGAAGCGCGTGAACGGCGCACCGGCGCAACATTCACCGATGCCGACAAGCAGCGCGAGCGCAGTCACCTGCTGAATAGTTGCGTTGGCTATGCCGATGACCGCAAATAGCCGGTATTAATAGCGGAACACGGGCTTGGGCGGCAAAAGTTTTTAAGAAACGGCTAGCCTAGTCGCTTAGATGCATTTCGAGCGCATGAATGCTGTTGGCAAGATCGTCAGCCAGCACTGCATTAACCATCCGGTGCCGCTGTAGACGGGATTTGCCAGCAAAGGCCGCAGCCTTGATGGTAACCTCAAAATGCGTACCGCCACCCTCGCGCCAGCCAGCGTGACCTGCGTGCTTATCACTGACATCCCGCACTTCAATTTCCTGCGGATTTAACCCGGCGGTCAATTTTTGCGCTATAGTATCTGCCGTTGCCATGTGCTATCTCCATTTTGGGGGGTACGTTTGCTTGTAAAGACACTGATGTTAAGTGGATCATAGGATGAGACGCGCCACCGAACCAGAGTTTAAGATTGATCAGCGGCAAAATGATAGCGAGCCGCGGCGCTGTGCGGCTATTGGCTGCCGCGATGAGGGCGTTTATCCGGCGCCAAAATCGCGCGATGCACTGCGCGATTACATCTGGTTCTGCCTTGACCATATCCGCGCTTATAATAAATCATGGAATTATTATGACGGGCTTCAGGGCGCCGCACTTGAAGCTGAAATCCGGCGCGCGACAACTTGGGAACGGCCAAGCTGGAAATTTGCCACCGGCCAGCCAAGCGAAAATCATTTCGATGACCCGTTGGGATTGTTTGATTTCGACAATCGGGACGAGGCAAAATCGAGGCGTAAATTAACCGCTGAAGAACGTGCCGCATGGAAAACCTTAAACTTGGCACCGATCGAGGATTTTGATATTGTCAAAAAACAGTACAAGCGTCTGGTAAAGGAAAACCACCCTGATAAAAATGGGGGTGACGCACATGCCGAAGAACGGCTAAAAGATATTAACCTTGCCTATTCACTAATTCGGAAAACACTTGCCAATGGCGGCAAATCTGCCGCCAGCTAAACCTGAAATTTGCTTAATGTGGAGTTCTAACTGTTATGTCTGATAACGCGAGATTTGCGCCGACCCCAGCCCATCCTATGTCGGCGCCCGACATTTCGGTCAATGCCAGAAATGTTTTTGGTATTGATGTCGATATGGAAGTTCCGGCTTTTAGCGAAGGCTCTGACTATGTGCCGGGCCTCGATCCGAACTATCAATTCGACACTGACACCACAATCGCTATTTTGGCAGGCTTTGGCTTTAACCGCCGGGTGATGATCCAAGGCTATCACGGCACCGGCAAATCGACCCATATCGAACAGGTTGCCGCGCGGCTGAACTGGCCGTGTATCCGGGTCAATCTTGACAGCCATATCAGCCGGATTGATCTAATCGGCAAGGACGCAATTGTGCTGCGCGATGGCAAACAGGTTACCGAATTCCGTGAAGGCATTCTGCCATGGGCATTGCAGAACCCCGTCGCACTGGTATTTGATGAATATGACGCTGGCCGCGCCGATGTGATGTTTGTGATCCAGCGCGTTCTTGAGGTAGATGGCAAGCTGACCCTGCTGGATAGCAACAAGGTAATCCATCCACATCCGCATTTCCGGCTTTTTGCAACTGCCAATACCGTTGGTCTTGGCGACACAACAGGCCTTTACCATGGCACCCAGCAGATCAACCAAGGCCAGATGGACCGCTGGTCAATCGTTTCTACATTGAATTATCTGCCACATGCTGACGAGGTCAATATTGTGACTGCGAAACTGCCACAATATGCCGACAAAAAAGGCAGTGAGCAGGTGGCAGCGATGGTCCGCATGGCTGACCTCACCCGAAAAGGCTTTATGTCAGGTGACCTATCAACCGTTATGTCACCACGTACAGTGATTACATGGGCGGAAAACACCAGCATCTTTGGCGATATGACATTGGCATTTCGGCTGAGCTTTTTGAACAAATGTGACGAAATCGAGCGGCCAACTGTTGCTGAGTATTATCAGCGTTGTTTTGGCATTGATTTGCCCGAAGCACCAATCCGGCAAGCCACTGCTAGCTAGGGTAAATCTGTCCGTAAACGCCGCACAAGGCCAATAGTAACGCCGCCAAACAGCCGCAGGAACAAAAGCATATGTCGTCATTTGACAAAGATGCACAATTTCTGAAATCAAACGCCGCGGCGATGCGGGCACTTGCTGGTGGCAAAGAACATCAGGTTACCTATGCTGGCACTGATACTCATGTTGGCAAGGATGATGTGCGGCTTCCGGCATTACCGCCAACCGCCACCGCTGCGCAAAAGGCAAGCCTTCGCGGGGCCGCGGATGGGGCCGCGCTATGGCTCGCCCATCACAACCCCATGACCCATAAAAAACATTGTCCGGCACCCGACGGCGCCAAGGCGATTTTCGAATCGGCTGAACGTGCCCGGGTCGAGGCGATTGGCGCGCGTCACATGAAGGGTGTTGGCGCGAATCTGGATGCCGCGCTAAATCAGCGTTATGAAAACCGGCAGATTGACGCGCCGGGCAGCGCCGATGATGCCGGCATTGCCGAAGTTGTAAGGCTGTTATTGCGCGAAGAGCTGACCGGATCGCCGCCGCCGAAAAACCTTTCAATGGTGATGGATTTATGGCGGCCTTGGGTCAAGAGCCGGGCTGGCGACCTGATTGACGAGCTTGGCCAGTCGCTGGATGACCAGCCTGCCTTTGCCGAATTATCGCGCCGCCTGATTGGGGCCCTTGAGTCTGATCTTGGCGATGCGACCTCAGATGAGGATCAGGATTCGGACAATGAAGATGATCAGGACGAAGGCGGCGACAGCCAGTCCGAACAGGATGGCGAGCAATCTGCAGTTGGTGAGGATCAAAGCGAGGGCGATGACAGCCAGTCAATGGATGATGCTGGTGATGCCGGCGCGTCTGAAGATGGCGAGATGATGGATTCTGAAGGCGCCGATGACGGTAGCAGTGACGGCGAGTCCCCCAATTCCGATATGCAGGGCGAGCAGGGCAAAAACGGTACGGCCAATGATAGCTATCGTGTTTTTGAAACAAGGTTTGATGAGGTAATTGCCGCTGCTGATCTTTGTGATGCGCAAGAACTTGACCGGCTTCGCGTGATGCTTGACCGGCATATGGAAAATGTTACCTCGATCGTTGGCAAGCTGGCAAACCGCTTGCAGCGGAAATTGATGGCGCACCAGAACCGCTCATGGGATTTTGATTTAGAAGAGGGTGTGCTGGATGCGGCCAAACTGCACCGCGTTGTCACCCAGCCATTAAGCCCGCTATCCTACAAGCAAGAACAAGACACAAAATTCCGCGATACGGTGGTGACGCTTTTGCTGGATAATTCAGGATCAATGCGCGGTCGCCCGATTACCATTGCCGCGGTGACCGCCGATATTCTGGCTCGAACGCTGGAGCGTTGCGGGGTGAAGGTTGAAATTCTTGGGTTTACCACCCGTGCGTGGAAAGGCGGTCAGTCGCGCGAATTATGGCAGCAGGCCGGCAAACCATCAATGCCGGGCCGTTTGAACGACCTTCGACATATTATTTACAAGCCAGCCGATGTGCCATGGCGGCGGGCGCGCAAATCGCTTGGCCTGATGCTGCGTGAGGGTATCCTGAAAGAGAATATTGATGGCGAGGCACTGCTATGGGCGCATGAACGTTTACTGACCCGCCATGAAGACCGACGCATCATGCTGGTGATCTCGGATGGGGCTCCGGTTGATGATTCGACCCTATCGGTCAATAGCGGCAGCTATCTTGAAAAGCATCTGCGCGAAGTCATCGGCTATATTGAAGGACGCTCGCCAGTTGAATTACTGGCCATCGGCATCGGCCATGACGTTACCCGCTATTACCGGCGCGCCGTTACCATCACCGATGTTGACCAGCTTGGGGGAGCCGTTGTCGCGCAATTGACCGACCTGTTTGACGAGGATGCCAATAAACGCAGTCGCCGCGTGACCTGATTGCCCCTACTGATTTTTGGCGCCCCATATCCCTAGATCAAAATTACCGACAAAAAAACCCCTCAAGGCTTTTACGGGGCTGATTGGCTATTTAAGCTATGCGTTATTTGCCGGCCTGAGCTGCAGTGATTTCACGCTTAAGCTTTTGGGCTTCGACAGCCAGCTTGGCATTGCGTGCCTGCAACAAATAGGCGTCAAGGCCACCATGCTTTTCTACGGTGCGCATCGCGCTTGTCGAGACACGCAGGCTAACCTGACGGTCGAGGATTTCGCTGTGCATACGAGTCGTTTGCAGGTTCGGCAGGAAACGACGGCGTGTGCGGTTATTCGCATGGCTGACATTATTGCCAGACATCACAGTCTTTCCAGAGATTTGACAACGTTTTGCCATAACTAAGGCTCCATAATCAGCAGGTACAAAGGCTCTGCGTTAGAAATTGTTGGCTGGGTATAGGCCAGTATGTGGGCAAGGTCAAGCTCGAAAACCCGCTTGGCCTGTCCCTGCAACACGCGGTTGGTCACCAGAAAATATGCGACCGTAACATGGATAATCATATTATGCCTTTTGGTTAATCCAAATAGACTACAGGCTGCAGGTCAATCACTTTGAGTCATTTTGCGGCGACCATTGGTGCGCGTTATTGGTCTTCGTCACTGACCAGGGATAAAGGAGCGCAAAAGGGTGAAGGTTAAGCGAAACATATAATTAGCCGAAGTAGGAACTTCGATTGTGCTAGATGCCGCAATATGGAACGCAGTTACCAATATTCTTTATCGCGAGAATCTCGACCTTAATAGTTTTTGTAAAATGGTCGATAATCACCGTCAGGTGTTTAACCTCACCGCGGCGATCCGGGTTGTTATGGTGATCTATTTTCGAGGTTGGGCTAACAACCGGAACGTATCACGGATGGGCAAACGGGCGCAAAACCAGTTTAGCGCCCCGATGCCGAACAGCCGCCACCACCCCTATTACCCGATGTTCTTAAATCTTTTCACAAAGGGCTCTCGCATATTTGATGGCAGCAGCAGGGTCGACAATCTGCCCTTTAATCTGATCGGGCGCGCTAACCCCGTCAGCATCCATCATTGCGGCAAGCTGATGCAAAATCTGGCCAGGCAGGTGCGGTCCTTGCAGTGCCAAGCCGCTGTAAAGCTGAACCAGATCAGCGCCGACAAGGATTTTCGCATAGGCCTGCCAGCCATGCGCAACGCCGCCAGCACCGATCAGCCCAAGCCGCCGATCACTGCGGCGGCTGACATCAGCAAGGATCGCTGTTGCCGCCTCAAACAAGGGCGCCCCTGACAGGCCACCAGTCTCGGCAGCATGAGCACCATCGAGATATTCGGGCCGCGCCAGCGTCGTGTTGGTGGCAATGATGCCGCTGACACCGGCATCGACACAGCTCTCAACAATCGCAGCAAGATCACCCGGATGCAGATCAGGCGCAATTTTTAAAAAGATTGGCTTGGCTGGCAACGCTGAGTCGAGCCCCGCTTCGGCAAGCCCGGAACGCCCCGCCGCCAGTAAATCAGCAAGATGCTGTTTGGTCTGCAAATTACGTAACCCGGGGGTGTTTGGCGATGAAATATTCAGCGTGATATAATCGGCATAGCGTGCCAGCCTTGCCACCGCGCGATGGTAATCATCAATTGGTGCTGGGCTAGTTTTATTGGCACCAACATTAACCCCTAAAACACCGGTGCGCGCTGCCGCCATCTTTTGCAGATTTTGCGCAGCGGCGTCCATGCCATGGCTGTTGAACCCGTACCGATTAATCACCGCCTGATGTTTTGGCAGGCGGAACACGCGCGGTTTTGGATTGCCGGGCTGGGGCTTTGGAGTGATTGTACCCACCTCAACATGGCCAAAACCGAGCTGCATTGCCCCGTTAAAACATTCAGCATTCTTATCAAAGCCAGCCGCCAGCCCCAGCGGGTTGGCAAAATCTAAGCCAGCCACCGAAACCTTAAGGTTTACCTTCGCCGTCAGCCGGGCCGGACGCGGTCCCAGATTGTGCTGCAATGTGACAATTGCGGCCCGATGCGCCGCCTCGGCTGGCAGGCATTTTGCTACTTTTGCAAACAGCCCCCACATTAGCCATGATCGGCCGGTTGGATCAGCTTTCCAGCCAGCGCATCCTCGATCAATTTGATGCTTTTTTCACGACCATAAAGCGCAAAGAACGACCCCATTCGCGGCCCCTCAGATTGCCCGAGCAGCACCTCATAAAGACATTTGAACCAATCGCGTAAATTTTCATAATCTGCCACCTTGCCAGTGGCATAGACAACCGATTGAATCGCCTCGGCTCCGCTATCATCACCCAGCGCGACAAGCTGTGATTTCAAAGCTGCAAGATGGCTGGCCTCTTCCGCATCGGCAAGCCGGTAAATCTTATGAGGGCGCACCATATCCTGATAATAATTGACCGCGTAGCCAATCATCCGGTCTAGCTCGGGATGGGTTTGCGGGGTGACGTCACTGGCGTAATCGCTGACATAAGCCCATATGATTTGCGAATCTTCGGCATGACAAACCGCTGCCAAATTCAACAGTAAGGTAAAGCTGACCGGCAGACCCGTCTGGCTTGGCACCCCGCCATGAATATGCCACAACGGATTTTCCAGCCGTTCGGCTTCACTCTGCTCGGGCAATTTACCCAGATGCTGGTAATATTCATCAACAGTCTTTGGAATCACGTCAAAATGCAAGCGCTTGGCACGCTTTGGCTGGCCATACATAAACAGCGACAGCGATTCGGGGCTGCCATAGCGCAGCCAATCTTCAACCGACAGGCCGTTGCCTTTCGATTTGGAAATTTTTTCACCATTCACATCAAGGAACAGCTCATAGGAAATACCGGCTGGCGGAGTGCCACCAAGCGCACGGGTGATCTTGCTCGACTGGGTTACCGAATCAATCAAATCCTTGCCGCTCATTTCATAATCAACACCCAGCGCATACCAGCGCATCGCCCAATCACACTTCCACTGTAATTTCGTCTGCCCACCGGTGACGCCGGTTTCGCGTTCGGCACCAGTATCGGGATCAATATAGGTGATCGTGCCAGCGCTGACATTCCGATCAATGACCTTTGCCTGCAGCACTTTACCGGTATCCGGGCAGATCGGGAAAAACGGGCTGTAGGTTGCTTGACGTTCGGGCCCAAGGGTTGGCAGCATGATATCCATAATGGCGTCATACCTATCCAGAACCTGCAGCGAGGCCGCATCAAATTTGCCGCCAAGATAGCAGTCTGTCGAACTCATGAATTCATAATCAAAACCAAACGAGTCGAGAAACGCCTGCAAACGCAGGTTATTATGTTCGCCAAACGAAGGTGCCGTACCAAACGGATCTTTGACCTTGGTTAACGGCATATGGAGATAGGCCGCCAGCATCTCATGATTGGGCACATTGTCAGGTATTTTGCGGAACCCGTCCATATCATCGGAAAAACAGATCAGGCGGGTTTTCTGACCGGTGAGAGTTTCGTATGCATGACGCACCATGCTCGTGCGCACGACCTCACCAAAAGTTCCAATATGCGGCAGGCCCGACGGTCCATAGCCAGTTTCAAACAGCACTTCATCCTTGCTGGCCGCAGTACTCTGGCCGCCCAGTCTTTCCATGCGGCTAGCAAGGGCGCGGGCTTCGGCAAAGGGCCAGGCCTTGGCATCGGTTGCAATCTCTTGCAGTTTCGCGATTAGATCACTCATCATCATGCTTTCTCACATCATGGGGCAGGTCGCCGGCTGCATATCATCTGTGATAACCTCAAACCAAGCAGCACCGCGTCAAATGTCGACAAGCTAGGGCGAGCCGCGATCTAGGTCAAGGGGCAAGCATCACCGCGACGTACCCGGCAATCAAGCCGGCATTTAGTTTGCCCAAAGCGATGCACAAAGCTGGCACGGCCGGCAGCAGCAAGCTATAACAACGGTGATGAATGATCCAAATTCCATATCACTTCCCGATCTTCATGGTGTGCCGGTATTCTATCCGCATGGTACCCAGCTCATCTGGATTAGCCGGAATGGCGAAATCACCCATCCCAACCGATCGGCACTTGCCGCCGAGCTGGCCTTGGGGGTTGTGCTATTATGTCACCGCCGCTGGAGTGCGGCACGCGCCGGTGTCGAAATTGATCATTATCTGGATGTGATGGAGCTTTTTGCCTTTGTCCGGCCGGCACGCTTTGCCTTGCCAACACCGGCAGGACTTGCCCAGCAAATGGGTCTGGCACGTCCCCAAAATGGCGAGGACATGGCTGCATTACTGCCGCAAATCGCCTTTCGCCTCCTGGACGATCTGGCTGCAACACCCGATGACGCCCGCCAAGAAGCTGGCAGAATTGCAACCATGATGACCGCTGGTGGCTGGAATTGGGGGCCCTATATTCTGGCGCATCTGGGCCTTCCAATGCCACCAGCAGGGCCACCGGACAGTCGCCTTGCGGTGATCTGGAACCGGCTTGCCGACTATACCGATTATACCCCTCAAGCCGAGCCCGGCACCCAGCCAGTGTTGCCCCATGCGGCGCGTCAGCGGCTTGCTGAAATGCTTGGCAGCAATGCTGAATTGCGCGAATCACAGGCTGATTATGCCGCCGCTGTCACCGCCGGCTTTGACAGGCCTGATGCGGGGCCAGCCCCGGCAATGGTGCTGGCCGAGGCGGGCACAGGAACCGGTAAAACGCTTGGCTATCTCGCGCCCGCAACATTATGGGCCGAAAAAAACGGCGGCACCGTCTGGATTTCGACCTACACCCGCACGTTGCAACATCAAATTGCCGATGAATTAACCCGGCTTTATCCTGATGCCAGCACGCGTGCATCAAAGGTGGTAATCCGGAAAGGCCGCGAAAATTATCTGTGCCTGCTGAACCTTGAAGAAGCGCTGATACAGATGCCCGGCCGGCCGCGTAATGCCACCGCATTGGGGCTGATGGCGCGCTGGGCGGGGGCCAGCCGCGATGGCGATCTGACCGGCGCCAGCTTTCCAGCATGGCTGCTGGATTTACTGGGGCGGGCACAAACAGCCGGGCTTGCTGACCGACGCGGCGAATGTATTCATGCGGCCTGCACACATTACAATCGCTGCTTTGTCGAAAAGTCAATTCGCGGAGCAAAACGCGCTGATATTGTCGTTACTAATCATGCGTTGGTGATGGTGCAGGCAGCCTATGCCGGTAAGGATGACCGACGCACACCGACACGGTATGTGTTCGATGAGGGGCACCATGTTTTTGATGCAGCTGATAGCGCCTTCTCTGCCTATCTAAGTGGACGTGAAGCAACAGAATTGCGGAATTGGGTCCGGGGGGCCGAAGACGGTCGGCGCGGACGTGCCCGTGGGTTAAAACGGCGGCTGGAAGATATAGTCGCCGGGGATGATCAAGCGCTGGCCGATATTGAGGCCGCCTTGGAGACGGCGCGCGCGCTACCCGGGCAGGGCTGGGAAAACCGGCTATCTGCTGCCCAGCCACTCGGTGCGGGCGAGACATTTTTTATGCATCTTCGCGCCGCGCTTTATCTTCGGGTTAGTGATCCTGACAGTCTGTATGATCTGCAATGCGAGCTTTATCCGGCGCCGGATGATGTCGTTACTGCCGCGCGCGATTTCGCCGCTGCATTAGCCGCGCTTGCGGTGCCCTTGAAACGGCTGGTCACCTGGCTAGTCAAATATCTTGATGATCATGCCGATCAACTAGACAGCAGCCAGCGCGCGCGTATTGAAGGCGCTATCCGCGGACTGGAACTGCGTGCGGTTGACCCGCTTGGCGCATGGCAGACCATGCTTGCTGATGTTGGCGGCGGGGCGCGTGACGGATTTGTTGACTGGGTGCAGATTGACCGTCTCGACGGGCAGGATCGTGACGTTGGGCTGGCGCGGCACTGGCTTGATCCGACGATCCCATTTTCGCACAGCGTTCTTGATGCGGCGCATGGCGTCACCATTACATCGGCAACCTTGCAAGATCATGCCACCCCGCGCCAGACATCAGACGCCTTACCCGGCGTTGGCAAACCTGTCCAGACCGGCGCGACAGCCGGTAAACCGCCACTCGATGGCTGGCAATCTGCAATTGCCCTGACCGGTGCAGCGCATATGGATCATGCTGCTATGCGGGTGAGTTTTTCATCGCCATTTGATTACGCCAATCAAACCCGCATTCTGGTGGTCAATGATCTCGACCGTGACCGCCCCGAAGCCACCGCCAGCGCGATGGCAGCATTAATGATTGCAGCTGGTGGCAGCGGTCTTGGGCTGTTTACAGCAATCCGACGGTTACGCGCTGTTTATCCGACATTGGCGAGCCGCTTGGAAACCGCAGGGCTGCCGCTTTATGCCCAGCATATTGATCAGATGAATCTGCAAACGCTGCTGGCAATGTTCCGCGAAGATCCGGCAAGCTGTCTGCTTGGCACGGATGCGGTGCGCGATGGTATTGATGTTCCCGGAGCGGCATTACGGCTGATTGTATTTGACCGGGTGCCGTGGCCGCGAAGTGATATTCTATTTTCCGCCCGGGCAAAATGGCAGGGGCGTGAAGCCTGGACCGAGCGGCAAACACGCCTAAAGCTTCGGCAGGCGTTCGGCCGCCTGATTCGGCGCAACGATGATCGCGGCGTGTTTGTGATGCTGGATAGCCGCCTGCCAACCCGCATGACTACGGCCTTTCCCCCTAATGTGGATGTCCAGCGTATCGGGCTTGCCGAGGCGATTGCCCAAACCAAAGATTTCCTTGGCTAAGTCACAGATAGGCGCGCTCATAAGAAAAGCCGGAGGATGCTTACACCCTCCGGCTTTGTTATTTCCTGATGGGATGGAGGCTGGCTTAGAAGCCCATGCCGCCCATGCCGCCCATGCCGCCCATGCCACCCATATCAGGGGCACTAGCGCCGGCATCTTTCGGCTCAACCTTTTCCGCAACCATGGCTTCGGTAGTGATCAGCAGACCAGCAACAGATGCTGCATTCTGCAATGCTGATCGAACCACCTTCGTTGGGTCGATGACACCGGCTTTGATCATGTCGGAGAACTCATTGTTCTTTGCGTCATAACCGATATTGTCGTCTTTGCCTTCCAGCAGCTTACCAACCACAACAGCTCCTTCAGCGCCAGCATTCTGAGCAATGTAGCGAGCTGGGGCGAGCAAAGCGCGACGAATGATGTCGATACCGACTTCCTGGTCACGATTTGACGGCTTAAGCTTGGCAAGAACACTGGTTGAGCGAACAAGAGCAACACCGCCGCCAGGGACGATGCCTTCTTCCACAGCTGCACGTGTTGCGTGCATCGCATCATCAACCCGGTCCTTACGTTCTTTCACTTCAACTTCGGTCGCGCCACCGACTTTAATCACGGCAACACCCCCGGCCAATTTCGCCAGACGCTCTTGAAGCTTTTCGCGGTCATAATCTGATGTTGATTCTTCCGCCTGCGCACGAATCTGGTTGCAGCGAGCCTCGATTTCGGTCTTTGCACCAGAACCATCGACGATGGTTGTTTCGTCCTTGGTAATCTCTACACGCTTAGCGCTACCAAGCATATCAAGGGTCAAGCTATCAAGTGAGATACCAACCTCTTCGGACACAACGGTTCCGTTTGTCAAGATTGCTATATCTTCCAGCATAGCCTTACGGCGATCACCGAAACCCGGGGCCTTAACCGCAGCCACTTTCAAGCCGCCGCGAAGACGGTTAACAACCAGCGTTGCCAATGCTTCACCTTCGATGTCTTCGGCAATGATCAGCAATGGACGGCCAGACTGAACAACCTTTTCCAGAATTGGCAGCATGTCCTGCAGGTTAGACAGCTTCTTTTCATGCAGCAGTATGTATGGCTCTTCCAGTGTTGCCCGCATCTTTTCCGCATCAGTGACAAAATATGGTGACAAATAACCACGGTCAAACTGCATGCCCTCAACAACATCAAGCTCAGTTGCAAGGCTCTTGGCTTCTTCAACAGTGATGACGCCTTCATTGCCAACACGCTCCATAGCTTCGGCAATCATCTTGCCGATTTCTTCTTCGCCATTGGCTGAAATAGTGCCAACCTGTGCGACTTCGTCAGATGTCGAAATTTTCTTTGAGCGTGATACAAGTGACTCGACCACAGCCTCAACAGCCATGTCGATACCGCGCTTCAGGTCCATCGGATTCATACCCGATGCAACAGCTTTCGCACCTTCCTGAGCGATGCATTGTGCCAGCACAGTTGCCGTTGTTGTGCCATCACCAGCAACATCATTTGCCTTTGACGCAACTTCACGCACCATCTGTGCGCCCATATTCTGGAACTTATCTTTCAGTTCGATATCTTTAGCAACAGTCACGCCATCTTTGGTGATGCGAGGTGCGCCAAAAGATTTCTCGAGAACAACGTTACGACCCTTTGGGCCAAGCGTTACCTTTACGGCATTAGCCAGGATATCAACTCCCTCGAGCATCCGTGTTCTGGCGTCTGAGCCGAATTTGACTTCTTTAGCAGCCATGTTTCAATTTCCTTTGTTTGTATTGTTCGGTGGTTGGGATTTGGCAAACCAGTAGCGGTTTACTCAATGACACCCATGATGTCTGATTCCTTCATGATCAAATATTCCTGACCATCGATCTTGACTTCGGTGCCTGACCATTTACCAAATAAAACTGCATCGCCAGCTTTGACATCAAGCGGCTGAACCTTGCCAGTTTCATCACGCGCACCAGCACCAACGGCAATCACTTTGCCTTCCATTGGCTTTTCTTTGGCCGTGTCAGGGATGATAATTCCACCAGCAGTTTTCTGTTCTGATTCAATGCGCTGTACAACAACGCGGTCGTGAAGAGGCCTGAATTTCATGCCTAGTTTCTCCTCCAAAAAAGTCGGTTACCTGTAAGTTGGCACTCATCAACTGAGAGTGCCAGCCTAACACCCCCGGTAATTGGGATATGCGCAATGATTTGTCAAGGGAGTGCCTCAAAAAAAACTTAAAAATCTGCTCGGTGACTGCCCCTGCGGCAAAGCGCCAATTTGCAGTCCCCTTGCGCCTTGCTGTAGAAACTTCCATATGAACCGTCCGACATCAGTTATTGCCGTCGACCAACATCAGTTATCAAAAGGCCCGTCTAATGACCGCAACAACGCCAAGCTGGATTTCACGCAACGCCACCCCCGCGAGCGATCAGACCGTCGCCAAATGGCTGTTTGGCATGACCTTGCTCGTGGCGATGATGGTGGTAATTGGCGGGGTAACACGGCTAACCGGATCGGGACTGTCGATGGTGGAATGGAGGCCGTTGATGGGAACCCTGCCGCCGCTCACAGCGGCCGAATGGGATCGGGTTTACCAGCTCTATCGCGAGTCGCCCGAATATCAGCAATTAAATTATGGTATTACGCTGGAAGCCTTCAAAAACATCTTCTTCTGGGAATATTTTCATCGGCTGTGGGGGCGGCTACTGGGCCTTGCCTTTGGCCTGCCGCTGCTGGTTTTCCTGCTTCGGGGGCTGATCCCGCACGGCTATGGATTACGCCTTGGGCTGTTACTGCTGCTGGGCGGGTTTCAGGGCGTCGTTGGCTGGTGGATGGTAAAATCGGGCCTAACCGCGGATGCCAGCGTGTCACAATATCGGCTGGCAACGCATCTTGGCATCGCCTTGATGATTTTCAGCCTGCTGATCTGGACAGCATTTGACCTTCGCGATGGCCGGGCCCAAGGGCCAGCCGGTCACGCAATGGCCAGTCTGGTTCTGCTTGGCGTGACAATTCTTGCCGGTGCGCTCGTGGCGGGGATGGATGCGGGTCTGCTGTACAATCACTATCCATTAATGGGTAACGGGCTGGTGCCGGTCGAATATGGCGAAGCGGGCCTGCTTGACCCATTTGAGAATCCGGCTTCAGCGCAGTTCCATCACCGCTGGATTGCGGCGCTTACCTTCGGCGCTGTTGTTGTGCTAGGCCTAAAAGCGCGAAAAGGCCAGTCGAAACGCCGTGCATACCTGGTACTGGCCGCCGTGTCGGTGCAATTTATTCTGGGCATCGTTACCCTGTTGCACGGGGTGCCGGTCTCGCTTGGCGGAATGCATCAGGCAGGTGCGGTTATCCTGCTTGGCTGTTTGCTGGCGCTGATACATGGGTGCGGCCAGCCCGCGCTCAATCGCAAAACCAGACTGCCGAGCAACGCAAAAGCCTGACCGCTGCTAGTCCTTTTGCTTGACCTGAAGCACGCGCCGGATATGTAATTCGGCGAGTGCGCTCTCCTCGACCTCGGACGGTGCCGCCATCATCAGATCTTCGGCTTTGCCATTCATCGGAAACAGGATCACCTCACGGATATTCGGCTCGTCGGCAATCAGCATGACCATTCGGTCGATACCGGGTGCGATACCACCATGCGGCGGTGCGCCAAACCTGAACGCATTGATCATTGCCGGGAATTTTTCATCAACCGTACTGTTTGGATAGCCGGCAATCTCAAAGGCCTTATACATCACCTCCGGAAGATGGTTCCGGATCGCTCCTGATGATAATTCAACACCGTTACAAACAAGGTCATACTGCCATGCTTTAATGGTAAGCGGATCCTGTTCTTCCAGCGCTTTCATGCCGCCTTGTGGCATCGAAAACGGGTTGTGCGAGAAATCAATTTTGCCCGTTACCGGATCGGCCTCAAACATCGGGAAATCGACAATCCAAGCAAACCGGAACAGGTTGGGGTCAATCAATTCCTGATCCTGACCAATTTTTACCCGGGCGCGCCCAGCGAGGCTGGCCGCTTCATTAGCCGGAGCGCAGGCAAAAAATACCGCATCACCATCGCCAACACCGGCCGCAATACGAATTGCCTCGGCCTTTTCAGCACCAAGCGCTTTTGCCACAGGCCCGCGTGCTTCGCCTTCGCCATAGATAATATAGCCCATACCGGGGGCTCCTTCGCCCTGAGCCCAGCTGTTCATACGATCGGCGATTGCACGGCTGCCACATTTTGGCCCGGGAACCGCGCGCACTACAGCGCCCTTTTCGATATTTTTGGCGAAAATCGCAAAATCCGATCCACGGAAAATATCGGTCACATCGCAAATTTCGAATGGGATCCGCAGGTCCGGCTTGTCATTGCCATATTTCAACAGCGAATCGGCAAACGGTATATGCACAAAATCCGTATCAACAACCTTGTCGGAAAATTCTTCAAACACCCCTTTGATGACCGGTTCGACCGCGGCAAACACGTCCTGCTGTTCAACAAAGCTCATCTCAAGGTCAAGCTGGTAGAACTCGCCCGGGCTGCGGTCGGCGCGGCTATCTTCATCACGGAAACAGGGCGCGATCTGGAAATAGCGATCAAAGCCACTGACCATGATCAGCTGCTTGAATTGCTGCGGTGCTTGCGGCAGTGCGTAGAATTTACCCGGATGCAGCCGTGCCGGCACTAGAAAGTCACGCGCACCTTCAGGCGAGGACGCTGTCAAAATTGGTGTTTGAAATTCAGTAAAGCCTTGCGCCACCATCCGCGCCCGAATTGACTGGATGATTTTTGCCCGCAACATGATATTCGCGTGTGGCCGACTGCGGCGCAGGTCAAGATAGCGATAGCGAAGGCGGGTTTCCTCGCCCGAATCTTCATCTGAATTAACCTGAAGAGGCAATGTGTCCGCGGCTGACTGCACCTCGAACGCCTCGATGCGAACTTCGATTTGTCCGGTCGGCAGGTTCACGTTAACCGTCTCGTCACTCCGCTTCAGCACGGTGCCGGTAATGGTCACAACCGATTCAAGCCGAGTTGCCTCAACCATCGCAAAACTTGCGTCAGATGCGTCCGCAACACATTGAGTCAGGCCATAATGATCACGAAGATCGACAAAGACCAGCTGCCCATGATCCCGCTTGCGGTTTATCCAGCCAGATAATCTGACCTGCTGGCCAACATTGGCTTCGGTCAATTCGGCGCAATTGTGGGATCGATAGGCGTGCATGATGTAAGGCTCCACTATGAATGACCAACGCCGGTCAATAATATCCGATGACCGGACCGACAGCCGCGCAGCCGCCGCCATCAAAAACGCCGCGAGTATGCAAAGATTGCGCCGATGACGCAACCAACTTTCGGGTCGAACACCGCTCATTTCGGCGATTTTATCGGCTCATGGCCCGTTTTATCACGAACGACGACGTCCGCGACGCCCGCGCCGGTTATCACCACCGACATTTTTGATGTTCACCTCGGCCCAGGCCTGGCCAAGCGCGGCAGTCATTGCGGCCGCATCAAACGGTCGCACCGGTGTGTTTTCAAGCGCATTGGTCATCGCCGCCACGTGCGCTGGGCTGGTGCCACAGCAGCCGCCAATAATCTTGGCCCCCATGTCGCGCGCAAAAAGCGCATAATCAGCCATCAGTTCCGGCGTTCCATGATAATGAATTGCGCCCTCAACATAGGCAGGAATGCCGCAATTACCCTTTGCCACAACTGGTAAATCACCTGACTGTGTCAGAATACCATCCACAGAATGCAGCAATTCGGCAGGCCCGATACCGCAATTAGCGCCAACAAAACTGGCGCCGGCAGCGCTAGCAAAACTGGCAAAATCAGCTGGCACAACGCCCATCATTGAACGGCTTGCCGTATCAAATGTCATCGTGGCACAAATCGGCAGACCCGTGGCTTTGGCCGCTTCAATCGCCGCCGCCACCTCTTCATTAGATGACATGGTTTCGATCCACAAAACATCTACACCGCCCTCAGCCAGCGCTATGGCCTGTTCGGCAAAACCGGCAACAGCCGCGTCATGGGTCAGACCACCAAGCGGCTCAAACAGCTCACCGGTCGGCCCCATTGATCCGGCAACAACGGCGCGCTTGCCGCTATTGGCAAAATGCGCATCAACCGCGCGGCGTGCAAGTTGCGCCGCCGCCACATTCAATTCATGCACTCGGTCCTGGGATTCATGAAGTTTAAGCCGGAATGAGGTACCGCCAAAACTGTTTGTTAGGATCAGATCGGAGCCGGCTTCAAGAAAGCTATTATGCAGCCATAATATATCATCGGGGCGTTCCACCGACCATAATTCCGGCGGATAACCGGTTTCAAGACCGCGCCCAAACAGGTTGGTACCCGTCGCACCATCAGCAACACACCAGCCTTTGGAGGCGATCAGATCAGATAGAATATTGCTCATCGGCTTTGGTTTCCTTAAGGCCATCAATAGGGCCAGCAACAGGGTCATTATCTGACCGCTGAAATTTAACCTTGGGTCAGACGCTCAGGCGTTTGGTATTCCGCCGCGACGGCCGGCGGCGCACCCCAGTTACCTTGGCGCGGCGGTCTTTCAAAATTTCCAGCAACTGAAGCTGATCATCCTGATCCATGCTGCGCCATGCAGCTATCTCGGCGCGCGTGCGATAACAGCCAAGGCACACACCGTCTTGCGGATCCATCTGACAGATCGACACACATGGTGACGGCAGTTTGGTTACAGGTGGATCGGTCGGTGATGCCATTGCTGTCTTGTCCCTCTAGCGCTCTAGGCGGCGCGGCTTTCGCCTCCGCCATTTGCCATTGCGTCATTCATTGCAGACAGCTCGTCAAGCTGTTCTGATGCAACAGCGATTGTCACCAGATTGCGATCAGTAACAGGCGTATTATTAGCCGAGTCAGCCGGCATCCGGTCAGCCGCTTCATCAATCAATGATAATAGTGAAACTGCCTCGCCTTGCAGCAAAACCGGCATATCTTCACGCAGAAATGCGCGCATTACACGTTTAGCATGAGCCTCGTTTTTCAGGCTTTCGACATGGCGATTGCCAGCCGGCACGATCAGCGCGTCATAATCAACCGCAAGCGCGGTCGACAGGGTTGCGTCAGCCGGATAGGACATGCCCCAACCGGTGCCATTCCACGCGTTGGTCAATCCAGCTTCCTGGGATACAATTTTTAATTTTGCTCCTGCATTCATCATGGCGCGTTGAATGCCGATAAAACCGGCCTCATCAAACCCGCTTGCCACCATGATAGCGATTGTTTTCCCATAGAAGTTGGACAGTTTCATAAAAATACCCCTTAATATAAATTGCACAGATACCCCGGGCCCGGACATATTATATCAGCCGCCACGAGGAGCGTTACGCCGGACCGCGTCGACCGGTCCGCCGGTCGCGCTGATCCACATAAAAATAGGATTGCGCCAGCCTATACATGGCTTTGCCAATTTGTTCAAGCGTTACCCGCCTCGGTTTTATCCGCAGCAGCCATAACCTGCCGAAAATCGGAGAAAAAAATTCCCGCTTTACGCTATTTGTGGATTTGCAGTGGTCACAGAAAGGTCTAGGATAAAGAAAGATGCACCCATGGTGATTTTGATCCATGAATGGTGGGGGTTGCAAAATAACATCAAGACCCTGGCTGAAGACATTCGCGTCAGGGGTTCCACGCCGTTGCGATTGATCTGTTCAATGGCTCGGTAACCACTAATCGCAATGAAGCCAAAGCCCAGACCAGTGCATTAAAAGCCACTGAAGCTAATGCAACCCTTGCCGCCTGGGTGGAATGGGCCAAAGGCAATGGTAATGGCAAGGTTGCCACGCTTGGCTGGTGTTTTGGCGGCTGTTGGAGCCTGTCAGCAGCGTTAAACACGCCGATTGATGCGGCAGTAATCTATTTCGGGCGGGTGACGTCTAAGGCCAGCAGCCTGAAGAAACTCACCATACCAATCTTAGGGCATTTCAGCACATTGGATAAATCAATCAATCCGGAAATGGTTGGCGCGTTTCAGAAGTCACTTGCCGAGGCCGGAAAAAGTGATCTGATGACAACGCACTGGTATACTGCCGGTCATGCTTTTGCCAACCCGACAAACGGGCGCTATGACGAAAATGATGCTTCGCTGCCATGGGCAAGAACGCATACTTTCCTTGCCGCAAATCTTCGGTGGCTATTGTAGGTTTTCGCCGATGGCCAGCAACCAACGATCACGAAACGGGCAGCATCTTTAAAAGGAAACTGCCCGGTTTTAGCTGAGTTTAATCTATGCAGTTGCTCGTTCAAGAGGTTTGCTGCGCGGCGGTAGAATACCCCGCCGCGCAGGTGCTGGTTAATCGAGCTTATTGTGGCTGCCATCGCAAAGTGGCGCCTTTGCCGAATATTTACACCCACAGAAAAACATTTTTTTTGATGCTTCTGCTGTCATTTTAACTGGCGCGATACCGGTATCCTTGTGGCTGCCATCACAAAAGGGCTGTTTCGCACTCTTACCACAAGCACACCAGAAATAGGTTTTACCTTCTTCAACATCAACAGGCATCGGCGCCTTTTGAAAAATAACCGGATCAGACATAGGGGGAAATCCTTTTCTTAAAAAAAGCGAGGGAGAGAAACGATTTTCATTCGCCGCCCGTCACCTTTGGCAGATGTCAAGCAAAGCAAATAACAGCGGATTAATGGAGCGGGCAACGGGGTTCGAACCCGCGACCCCGAGCTTGGGAAGCTCGTGCTCTACCAACTGAGCTACACCCGCAACATGGCGATTGCTATATAGGTTTTTCCCATTCTGCAAGATTTTCTTGCCGCGTTTTGCAGATTTGCCCTGTTTTGCAGATAGAAAGGGCATTGATAAACAACGATGACCCGAGTACCAGGCATCGGGGCATAGCGGGGTTATATGCAAGGGTTTTTGACTGGCAAAATAACTGGCAAAATACTGGGCAAGTAATTGTCATGTGATCTCGCCTGATTGGCTGATAGATACTGATTTCTGCCAATTAAAGTTGCTTTTCTGGGCTGTTTTCGTCATATACTCAGGCAGCAGTCACCGGCAGTAACGCCCGGCAAGTAATGGCGGCACTTTTATAACTGTTTGGCAAGGCACATGATGACTCCATACGATACGGGCGAGACAAGAGAAACATCCGATCTGGCGGATATTGCTTTAGACAGACCGGCAATTACCAAGCCAAGCCAAGAAGACGCCGAAGCCGCGGTTGATGTTTTGTTGCGCTGGATTGGCGAAGACCCTACCCGTGAGGGATTGGCCGGCACACCGGGCCGCGTTGTTCGCGCCTGGCGAGAGTTTTGCAGCGGCTATGACGAGGACCCTGCACAGATGCTGGCCCGCACCTTTGAAGAAATGGAGGGTTATGATGATATGGTGATGCTGCGCAATATCCGGCTGGAAAGCCATTGCGAACATCATCTGGTCCCAATCCTGGGTGTTGCGCATATCGCTTATATGCCCGATCGGCGCGTTGTCGGTATTTCCAAGCTGGCGCGTGTGCTTGATGGTTTTGCGCACCGTTTGCAAACCCAAGAAACCCTGACCGCGCAGGTTGCCGACTGTATCCAGAATATATTGCAGCCCAAAGGCGTTGCCATATTAATCGATGCGCAGCATCAATGCATGACAACCCGGGGCGTTCGTAAACCTGATGTCTCGATGATCACCACGCGATTTACCGGCATTTTTAAAAAAAATGAGTTGCTAAGTCGCCGTTTTTTAGATCAAACAAAGCTAGGCTAACATCAAGTGTCAACGCGGCTAGCAGTAACCAGAGCCGCCTATGACGGCTATGTAACCAAGACCGGATTATTATGCAGCTATCACCCGTGCTCAATATCCTGGGACTTTTAGCAACCATCTTGGCGGCAGCGATGCTGATTCCAATGTCCGTCGATCTTTATGTCGGATCGAGCGACTGGCAGGTTTTTGCACTTTCCTCCCTGTTGACTGGCTTTGTTGGTGTTTCAGTTTGGTTGGCGACAAACCAGCGCGAAACAATTGATTTGGGACTGCGACAGGCATTTCTGCTAACCAACGGTTCATGGGTGATGATCGGCATTTTCGGCGCTTTGCCTTTCATGTTCAGCGAGCTTCATCTCAGCGTTACAGACGCAGTATTTGAGTCCGTGTCGGGCATTACCACAACAGGGTCAACGATCCTTGTCGAGATTGAGCAGGCATCAGCGGGCATTTTAATCTGGCGGGCTTTGCTGCAATGGCTTGGCGGGGTTGGCATTGTAGTTATGGCGATGGCAGTGCTGCCAATGCTGTCGGTTGGCGGGATGCAGCTTTTCCGCACCGAGTCCTATGAGCGGCCTGAAAATGTTGTGCCACGCGCAACCCAGCTTGCAGGCGGTATTGGTCTTGTCTATGCGGGTCTTACGGGACTTTGGGCAATGATGCTGGCAATCGCCGGGATGGATATATTTGACGCTGTAGCGCATTCAATGACAACCCTTGCCACCGGCGGCTATTCAACCCGCACCGAATCAATCGGCGCGTTCGATTCAGTTGCGGTTGAGTGGATTATCATAACCGGCATGATTGTTGGCAGCCTGCCATTCGCGCATTATCTTGCGCTGGTACGCGGCGGCTGGCGCAGCCTGTTGAATGACCCCCAAGTGCGCTGGTTCCTGATCCTCGCGGTCGGGCTTGTTCTGCTATTAATCTGGCATTTGATGCAAACCGGCCTTGACTTTGGCGAGGCCGTCCGCCAAGCCAGCTTTAATGGCGTCTCAATTATGACCGGAACTGGTTATGTCAGCGCTAATTTTTCCGCATGGGGCGGCTTTGCCACAACCATCTTGCTGATTGTCATGTTCATTGGCGGTTGCGGCGGGTCCACCACCTGCGGGATTAAGGTTTTCCGTTTGCAGGTTCTTGCCAGTACCGCCAGGGTTCAGGTCAGCCGTTTGCTCCGCCCGCACGCCGTCGTTCTGGCCTATTACAACAAACGGCCAGTATCGGTTGAAGTCATGGATTCAGTGATGGGATTTTTCTATCTCTTTATTCTCGGCTTTGTCTTGGTTGCCATTATGCTTGGCATGACCGGCCTTGATTTTGTTACGGCATTATCAGGAGCGGCAACATCGATCAGCAATGTTGGCCCGGGACTTGGTGAGGTCATTGGCGCTGACGGTAATTTCTCATCACTTCCCGATAGCGCGAAATGGATCATGTCCTTTGCGATGCTGCTGGGGCGGCTGGAAATCTTCACCGTATTGGTGATGCTTAGCCCGGCATTCTGGCAACGTTAACGCAGGATAATCCGGTCGACCCGTGCCAGCTCGCGGCGCATCTGGCTATCAAGACGGACAAGTGCCCCTTGTAGGCTTTCATTGATCGTTTTACTAACCTCGCTTGCTGTCGCCGACTCGCGAACCGTGATCGAGTGTGATGCGCTCAGATCAGCCAATGCCTGTGTTCCCCCAACCGGTTGTAGCCACATAATCTTGGCGTTAATCTCGGCGGTGACTTTCCGGCTTTGCTGATCGGTAAATAACCCATCAATGCCGACCTTTTGCGGCAAATCGGTCATCGTGACCGCGACCCGTCGCATATCAAAAACAATCTCGCCACTGCCGCCAGCAGGGCGCAGCACATGCGATGCCCAGTCGGCCAGAATATTGCTTGGCAAGGGATCAATCCGGTGCCCAACATAGGGTGCGGCAACCGGCATTTGCCAGTTATCAATAATTTCAAGACGGCGCGCACTGATTGCCAGCGGCTGATAAGCGTCGCTTTGAAAGACCTTAACTGGTGGCGTGTCCGGCGCGGTCTTGCAGGCGGCAAATAATCCACCAACAAAAATCAAAACCAACCCTGATATCACTCTTGACCGAAACATCGCCAAAGCCCTTTTCATCTCGTTTCACGCCTGAGTTTTGCCCAACAGAATCTTGTCCCATTAGCCGCCGGCTAATCTCTCCACCCTGACTATGCCGCAATTTTGACTGAGGCGCTATAATCCTTTTGCATTCTGGGCGGCCTAACCAAAATATCACCCTGACAGTCTATCGACCAGCCGGATTATGGCTGTAGAATTGCGTCTCTATGATAGACACGGTCAGTTTTACAAAATTCACAGGTGACCGTCAAATTGCCATTATCATCGGCCAGGTCATCAATCTGGTCAGGTTCCAGCTGGGCCAACATAGCCTCCACCTTATCAACATTGCACCGGCAGTGATCGACAACTGGACGGGCTGGCGCGCTATGCGGTGCCATACTGTTAAACAGCCGGAAAATAATGTTCTCGGGTGTCAGGGCAGGATCAAGCAGTTCATCACGGGTAATCGAGCCTAGCAAGGTCTTTGCCGTATGCCAGGTATCATCACTGGCGGCACGGGCATCGGCACCGGATTTTGGCAACACGCGGCCAGCATCACTGCCGCCTTCAGCCGCGATACGCTGGAGCATCAGCGCCACTGCCTGCCAGCCATTTCTGCCCTGTCCGGCGGCGCAGATAACAACCGTGTCAAGCTGCTCAGAATTTTCATACCAGCGCATCGCCGCATCGCTTAAATACCGCTCATCCAGTTCGACAATACCCTGATAGCGCCCGTTGGTACTGCCTTCATCGACGGTAAAGGCAATGTAGCCGCCACCCAACAGCGGGCCTAAACGAACCGCACCGGATGGGTCATGCGCCAAAGTTGCCCCCTGCAGGCCAGATGGATTATCTTCCATCGCACAATAGCCGCGAAGATGGCCCGCCTCGGTAATATCGGCAAACAGCGTACGCACCAGACCATCACCTTTCGCCTGTAGGGTGAAAACCCCGTCAAATTTCAACGTGCTAGTCAGGCAGGCGGTTAACGCCAGCGCTTCGGCCTGAAGATTTGCCACCAGAGACGGGTAATTATGACGTTCCAGTATGGTACTTGCAGGCCCACCAACCGAGGCTATACGGCCTCTGATAAGGGCCACATCATCTGATCCATTAGCCAGATAAAATGGTAAAATCTGCGCGTCGGTGGGTAAATTATCATTCAACATTATCATATCCTTAAGGCCGCCCGTAACGGGGCGCCGGTCGTTTAGGCAAAGCCCTCAAACGGCCTAATTGCTGCCAACACACCAGGCTAGAATGGCCTTTTGCACATGAAGCCGGTTTTCCGCCTCGTCAAAGACCACAGATTGCGGCCCATCGATCACCTCGGCGGTGACTTCCATACCGCGCCATGCCGGCAGGCAATGCATAAAAATTACATCGCCCGCAGCGGCCTTCATCAAATCGGCATTGACCTGAAATGGCGCAAAGTCAGTGCGGCGGCTGCCTTCATCATTGCCCATCGAAATCCAGACATCGGTAACCACATTTTGTACCTGATCGATCGCAAGGCCAACTTCGTCAGTTAAGATAATATCGCCGCCATTTGCCCACGCCCACGCTAGCAAATCAGCTGGTGGTGCATATTTCTGCGGTCCGGCGATCCGCAGCTGAAAGCCAAACAGTACCGCCGCCTCGATCCAGCTAACCGCAACATTATTGCCATCGCCCAGCCATGCAACCGTTTGCCCGGCAAGCGGGCCATGATATTCAATCATCGTCATTAGATCGGCCATAAGCTGGCATGGATGCGAGCGCTCGGTAAGCGCGTTGATCACCGGCACGCTGGCATATTCGGCAAGGGTAAAAAGGGTCTCATGCTTGAAACAGCGAATCATAATCGCATCAACATAGCGCGAGAGAACACGCGCGGTATCTTCGACAGTTTCACCGCGGCCAAGCTGCAGATCATTTGTCGAAAGGACCAGCGGCGTGCCGCCAAGCTGGGCAATACCAACCTCAAATGACACGCGGGTGCGGGTTGATGGCTTTTCAAAAATCATCGCGACGGTTTTGCCAGCCAGCGGCATTTCATGGACTGTGCCTGATTTCTGCGCTGACTTCATCCGCAATGCGTCATCAAGCATAGTCTGCAGACTATCCGCCGAGAAATCCTTTAAATCTAGAAAATGCCGCATCGGCTTTATCCCGTCCTCTTGCATATGTTCGGCAAAGAATTGCTGTGGTCTGTCAGGCCTTGGCCGGGGTGATCGCGGCAAGTGCGCCGCCAAGCTTGGCAACGGCGAGATCAATTTCATCCCGTTCAATCGTCAATGGCGGCAATAGGCGCAGGGTGTTGTCAGCAGCCGGCACCGTTAGCAAACGATCATCACGCAACGCCCCTACAAGCGCCAGCAGATCTACCGTTTCAGCCAGCCGGATACCCCGCAGAAAGCCGCGACCGCGAAGCTCGCTAATGAGGTCCGGAAATTGCGCCTGTAGCCTGATTATTTCTGCATCGAGATAGGCGGCACGCTCGCGCACACCAGCCAGAAATCCATCCTCGCTCAGAACCTCAAGAACCGTCTGTGCCGCTGCCATCGCCAGCGGATTGCCGCCAAAGGTCGATCCATGCGTTCCCGGTGTCATTGCACTGCCAACAGCCTTGCTGGCAATGACGGCGCCAATCGGAAACCCGCCAGCCAAGCCTTTTGCCAGTGCCACAATATCAGGCTTAATTGCTGTATCCTCATAGGAAAATAGCCGGCCGGTCCGGCCAATACCGGCCTGTACCTCGTCAGCAATCACCAGCGCGCCAAATTCATCAGCCGCTTTCCGCACTCCGGCGAGATAGCCATCTGGAACCTGTCTTGCCCCGCCTTCACCTTGAACGGACTCAACCATCACCGCCGCAACATGCGACCCCAACGAGTCGCGAAGCTCGTTAAGATTGCCAAAAGCAACATGATCAAAACCGGCAGGCATCGGGCCAAACCCGGTACGAAATACCGGCCTGTCCGTTGCCGCAAGCATACCTAGTGTCCGGCCGTGAAACGCACCTTTGGCACAAAGGATCGTAACACGCTCGGGCTCGCCCTTCTCATAGGCGGCCCGGCGTGCAATCTTCACCGCAGCCTCGGTCGCCTCGGCACCCGAATTACAGAAAAACACCTGATCCAGCCCGGATAATCTTGCCAGCATCTTGGCAACAATCTCCTGACCGGGAATCCGGTAAAGGTTCGATGTGTGCCATAGTTTACCAGCTTGTTCGGTCAAAGCAGCAACCAGCCGCGGATGACTGTGGCCAAGCGTGTTAACCGCAATGCCACTCGCGCAGTCGAGATATTTTTCGCCAGAATCAGACTCAAGCCAACAGCCATCACCGCGCACAAATCCAATTTCGGCACGGCCATAAGTCTGCATCACAGCCGTATCAGCTGCATAATCCGCGGCTTTTTGGTTCATATCAAAACCACCTGGCTCGTAGGCGTCATTCTGGGAGTTTCACCGCCGCAAACGTGCCCAAATTTAGTTCCAAAAATCAAACCACCAACGCGCTTTTGATCGTTGGTGGCCCCAATGGCGCGTGACAGCGCCCGTATCAAGCCTGAACTTTCGCTATTTTCCAACCGATTGTCAAGATATCAGCCTGCAAAGAGAAATTCGTCAACCGGCTAATCCTGAATGAAATGCTTGGCGAGACGTAGGCCCTGTGACTGATAATTTGATCCGCCGGCACCATAGAGCGTTTTCGGCACCGCAATCATCGGCTCATAAACCAGCCGGCACACCGTCTGGCCCTGTTCGATCAGGAACGGTACATCATGCGAGCGCACTTCCAAAACAGCGCGTGTTCCTTCTGCGCCCAGTTCGGCAATGCCAAAGCCCGGATCAAAGAACCCTGCATAATGCGCACGAAACTCGCCAACTCTGGTATCATAGGCGCGCATCTCGGCGGCATGATCCTTGGGCACGGTTACAAACTCACGGCTTGCCAGAATGTAAAACTCATCCGGGTTCAGCACCAGCCCGCCTAATGTCAGATCCGACGGCGTCACCCGTTCCCAAAAAGCATCAACAGGCTGGCTTGAAGCCGCGTCAATATCAATCAGGCCCGCATGTTTGCGAGCACGCCAGCCAATCATGCCGCTTTTTTCATCAGGTTGCAGATTTACACTAAGCGCAACCCCATCGCGGATATCAGTTCGTTCAGCCCCATGCACCAGCCCAACAGTTGATTGCAGCGATTGCATCAAAAGGTCGGATGGGGCACTGGTGCCGCGCCTTAGCCGTAATTGCGATAACCGCGATCCAGCCCGAACCAGAACCGAAAAAGTACGCGGCGAAATCTCGGCATAAAGCGCGCCAGTATAGCCATCAGCAACGGACTCAAATTCAACCGCCCCATCAGTGATAAGGCGGGTGAAAATATCCAGTCGACCGGTCGAGCTTTTTGGATTTGCCATCGCCGAAAGGCCTGCCGGAAGCCGCAGATTTTCCATTAATTTCACAATATAGACACAGCCGCGCTCGAGCACCGCGCCATCACTAAGGTCGATTTTATGCATACCAAATTTGGCCAGCTTGTCAGCAACGGTCAGATTTTGACCCGGTAAAAAACTGGCCTGCACCCGCCAGGCCTCGCGGTGCAGCCGTAAATCAAGGCTGGCCGGCTGCAACTGACCCGGTTCGATCGGCTGATCAGCCATGATAACGCCGTCATCGATTGCCTGTTCAAGATGCTGGACGGGCAAAATACCGTTTTCAAGGTCCTCGGCTGGCATAGTCATTCCTATCCTAAAATTCTGCTCATAATGTCACTGGTTGGGCGCTAGCTTTTCAAACGATAACCCGAAAGGAGCGCGTTGTAACATAAAATTGCCAAAACGACATTCACCGCAACAAGACAGTAAAAGCCGGTCATAAGCGGTCGATCAGCAACCCCGATCATGCCATAGCGAAATCCGTCAATAGTGTAAAATACCGGGTTCAAGCTGGCAATCAGATCAAACGGTGCAGGCAGCCGATCAACCGAATAAAAAGTGCCTGACAAGAAGGTCAGCGGCTGCACTACAAAATTGGTGATCGCAGCCAGCTCATCAAATTTATTGGCCCAGATGCCGGCAAGGATGCCGGCAAATGACAGGGCAAATGCCCCCAGCGTCAAAAAGCCCAGCGCGATCATCGGATGCGGCGGCCATGTCCCACCGCCTAGCAAGACCAGCGCAATCGCGGTCACAACACCAACGCAAAGACCGCGTGTCATACCCGCCGCCGCCAGCCCAAACAGCAATTCGCCCGGGCCAAGGGGCGGCATCAGCAAATCAACAATATTGCCCTGTACCTTTGAGACAACAAGCGAGGACGACGTGTTGGCAAAGGCGTTTTGCAACACATTCATCATCACCAATCCGGGCACGAGGAACGTGACAAAATCAACATCGCCAACAAAATTTGAGCGCTCGCCAAGTGCCACCGAAAAAACCATCAGAAACAACACCGAGGTGATTACTGGCGCGGCCAATGTCTGCGTGGCGATTTTAAAAAACCGCTGCACCTCACGCTGATAAAGCATTGTGAGACCGACCCAGTTGATCGGGCCAATATAGACCGGACGACGCAATCTATGCGCAGCGACCATATCTGGTGTGGCCGAATTTGGCTCGGTCAGCGCCTGATCGTCGATTGCTGCGGTAGTTTGCGTAGCTGGTGATTTAGGTGTCGCGTTGAGATCCTTCATGCGGTCAAAATAGGCTGCAATCTGGTCAGGCGCAATGGGGCAAAGGACAGCTTTTGCCTTTCTTGTGAAAACCACTTAGT
Source organism: Candidatus Puniceispirillum sp. (assembly GCA_016778895.1). GTDB lineage: Bacteria > Pseudomonadota > Alphaproteobacteria > Puniceispirillales > Puniceispirillaceae > UBA3439. Next base: position 115,926 of record JADHOR010000002.1, on the reverse strand, counting down.
CTAAGATCTCGCGCGAACCGGGCACATTGCTGTTCTGACCAATCTTATGTCCAGTTTATGGCCCTAACGTGACCATCAAAAAGCATCGTTTCAACATCATGGCAAAAGCACCTATCGAGACAAGATTGATGAATAAGGCGGTTGATTATCTTGGCCGCTATGCCAGCTCGCAGCAACGTCTAAGCGAGGTACTTGGCCGCTTTGCCACGCGTAAATTAGACCAGCATGACCCTGATGAAATTGCCGCAGCCATTGCGGCAACGGTCACCCGCTGTCAGGCGCTTGGCTATGTTGATGATGATGCCTTTGCCCAGTCACAAGCCCGCAGCCAACGCCGCCAAGGCCGCTCACAACTTGCCATTCGTCAACGACTACGCCAGCACCGGCTGGATGATGCGGTCATTGATACAGCGCTGGATGTTGCCGATCAGGCGAGCGCAAATGGCGAGCTTTTGGCGGCCTACCGATTTGCCCAGCGTCGACGTCTTGGCCCGTTTGATCGGCGGCGCCCTGACGAGGATGACAGCAACGCCATCATGCAGCGGCAACAGCGTCAGCTTGGCGCCATGGCACGTGCCGGATTTTCCATGGCAATCAGCCGCAAGGTAATTTTGCTGGCAGATCCAGACAGTGCCGCGGCCTTTATCGATCAATTGGAACATGGCGAAGACCCCACGCTTTAGGCGAAATGATCATTGTCGTCAGACCGGATGAAACAGGCCAAGCCTTGCCGATTACCACAAGCTGCGATAATAATTTTGCAGGAAAGGGAATTAACTGACAGGCGAATTGCCGATGATTAACGCCAGCAGATATGACCCGCAACCAAAAAAGGCCACCAAAAGTGGCAGGCAAAAACCCGTTGAAGGAGTATCTTTTCATGGACCATGACACGATCTTTGAGCCAAGCGCAGATCTGGCTAAATCAGCTCATATAGATGCCAACGGCTATGCCGCCCTTTATGCAGAATCGATTGCCAACCCTGATAAGTTCTGGGCCGAACAGGGCAAACGTATCAACTGGATCAAGCCCTATAGTCAGATCAGCGGCGTGTCCTATGACGCCAAAGATTTACACATCAAATGGTATGCAGATGGCACATTGAATGCTGCGGCCAACTGTCTTGACCGGCATCTTGCAACACGCGGTGAGCAAACCGCGATTATCTGGGAAGGTGATGAACCTGACCAGCATCGCCATATCAGCTATCGTGAATTGCATGAAGACGTGTGTAAATTCGCCAATGTGCTAAAGGCGAATGGCGCCAAAAAAGGCGACCGGATTACCATCTATATGCCGATGATCCCCGAAGCCACAGTGGCGATGCTGGCATGTGTGCGAATAGGGGCGGTTCATTCGGTCGTGTTCGGCGGTTTTTCACCGGATGCGCTGGCCGGACGGATTCAAGATTGCGATTCGACCATGGTCATCACTGCCGATGAAGGCGTGCGTGGTGGCCGGCCAATTCCGCTAAAGGCGAATACCGATGCGGCGCTCGCCAACTGCCCCGATTGCACAACAACAATCGTGGTCAAACGCACAGGCGGCGCGATCGATTGGGTTGAGGGGCGCGATGTCTGGTATCACGAGGCCATGGAAACGGCCTCGGCCGACTGCCCGCCAACCGAAATGAACGCCGAAGATCCAATGTTCATTCTCTACACCTCGGGATCAACCGGCAAACCGAAGGGGGTGCTTCATACAACTGGCGGCTATATGGTTTATGCGTCGATGACGCATCAATATGTATTTGATTACCATGATGGCGATATTTATTGGTGCACGGCCGATGTGGGCTGGGTCACCGGTCACAGCTATATCGTCTATGGGCCGCTGGCAAATGGTGCGATAACGCTGATGTTTGAGGGTGTACCAACCTATCCTGACAGTTCGCGTTTCTGGCGCGTTGTCGAAAAACATAAGGTGAATATTTTTTACACGGCACCTACCGCCATCCGTGCCTTGATGCGCGAGGGTAATGATCCTGTTACGGCCTGTGACCGCTCATCGCTGCGCCTCCTTGGGTCGGTTGGCGAGCCGATCAATCCAGAAGCATGGATGTGGTATCATGATGTTGTTGGCGACAAGCGCTGCCCGATTGTTGATACATGGTGGCAAACCGAAACTGGCGGGATTCTGATTACCCCATTACCCGGCGCGACGGCCACGAAACCCGGATCGGCGACCAAGCCGTTTTTCGGCATTCAACCGGTGCTGGTTGATGGTGATAATAAAATTTTGGATGGCGCGAGTGACGGCAATTTATGCATTGCACATTCATGGCCCGGGCAGATGCGGACGGTTTATGGCGATCATCAACGTTTCATCGAAACCTATTTCACCACCTTCCCTGGTCGTTATTTCACCGGTGATGGGGCGCGCCGTGATGCGGATGGTTATTTCTGGATTACCGGCCGCGTTGATGATGTGTTGAATGTATCAGGACACCGGATGGGCACAGCCGAGGTTGAATCCGCATTAGTGGCTCATCCAAAAGTTGCCGAAGCCGCTGTTGTTGGCTATCCGCATGATATTAAAGGGCAGGGCATTTACGCCTATGTCACGCTTGTCGCAGGTGCAATTGCGGACGACGCGTTGGCGGCCGAACTGCGACAATGGACACGCAAAGAAATCGGCCCCATAGCGACACCTGATTTACTGCAATGGGCACCACAATTGCCAAAGACCAGATCAGGCAAAATCATGCGGCGGATTCTGCGCAAGATTGCCGCAAATGAATATGACCAGCTTGGCGACACATCTACCTTGACTGATCCAGCAGTGGTCGATGATCTTGTTGAAAACCGGCAGAATCGTGACAAGGGATAGCAAAACCACGGCGCCTCACAACGCCAATGAGATAATGCTAGACCCGTGAGATAATGCTAGACTGGCGTCAGCATCGACCCGGCGATGCCAGCCATTTTACTGGTTTGCAATCATACAAGCTTGACTGAAAACTGGCAGAATGCAGTTTTGCGTAACCTAGCCAGCACTGGCTAATGCCAAGCTCGATAGCGAGGCAAACCGCATGGGTGCGGTTCTTTGCGCCTAATTTTGACCGTAGACTTTTTAAGTGATGCTTAATCGTGACCTCACTTAAGTTGAGCCAGCGCGCGATTTCCTTATTCGAGCTTCCGGCGAGGAGCCCCGAGAGAACATCATGCTCGCGGCCAGTCAGATAGCGGTTCCCGGCCAATACATCCTCATCCGCCAGAATATCAACTGGAACAAAAGTTTCACCATTCGCGATGATTTCACCAGATTAATTCTGTTGGCTTTGTCAGCCCAGTACCCCAAGACAATGTCCAAATGCAAGTTTCTGCGATAGATGCCAACAAAAGAGGTAAATAGATGACTTCCGAACGGCATCAAATGCTATGTTCGGTTAACGCGAAAGATCAACTAACGGGGGCACCCCCCCAACAGACGTGCCAACCCGCTTAGGAACATAACGTCCTATTGAAAACATAATTAGAGAATTGATTTCAGCTTTTCGGTGATAAACGCGATCGGCTCATTATGCACAATCGTGCCTTTGAAACTGCCATCATCGCGATATAGAAATACCGCAGCACTATGATCATAGAGATAATCACCATCGCCCTGATCGGTTTTCTGCGCAAAGACGCCAAATTGTTTCAGCGCCGAGCGTACCTTTTCCGGTGATCCGGTCAGGCCGGTAACATCTGTCTCGAACAAGCTAAGATATTGTTTCAACTGATCTGGCGTATCGCGTTCCGGGTCAACCGTGACAAACAGGATTTGCAACCGGCTGCTGTCGATACCGGCGGCGCCAAGGTTATCGCGCGCCACCGCTAGAGTGGTTAAGGTGGTCGGGCAGACATCCGGGCAATAGGTAAAGCCGAAAAACAGCGCCACAGGCCGGCCGGCAAAATCACCAGCAGAGCGTGCCGCACCGTTTTGATCACGCAATTCAAGCTGGTTATCCTGAAAATTCGGAATGCCCATTGTCGTCTTTTTGGCAAAATGATCGGATGTAAAAAAGACACCTGCCGCCACGCCAGCAAACAGCAGCACCGCGATGATTATTTGCCAGAATTTCCCAAACGACCGGCGCGCCTCATGGTCGGCGGCCGGCACCTGATTTGCGGGTTCCCGAACTTTGGGTGATTTTGAACGCGCCTGTTTCATGCCCCAGATGTAGGCCATTCAAACACAGCTTTCAAGGTCGCTTCTGGTGCCGTGTGATCACATTTCCGGCAGGCAGTTAAATACGGGTAAATATGGGCGTTGAGGTAAATGCGGGCGTTGGGACCTCGTTTTTTACGCCCATTAAGTGAGCCATTTAGATGAGCCAATCAGTGGAGAACTCACTGAATGAAAGGCACAATGAATGAATGATTGTCTTTGCCAATCGGTTTTGATTATAGTGCGGGGCCGGTGGACAGCCCGCTGTCCGACACACCAAGAGAAACCCAAATGAGCCAATAGCCATGCACGCAGTCGCAATCCTGATAGATCAGATTATCAATCTCTATATTTGGACGTTGCTCGCCTATCTTGCAGCAGGCTGGTTGATCGCCTTCAAGATCATTAATCCATGGCAGCCGGTGGTGCGGATTATCATTGATATCCTGTCACGGATTCACGAACCACTATTGCGGCCAGTACGCCGGATATTGCCAGATTTTGGGGCGCTTGATGTAAGCCCAATTGTGCTGTTCCTTCTGGCCCAGTTTCTGCGTAACCTTCTGCAAAGCAGCATTATGGGCTAGGCTTTGCCAACTGAGATGAGTGACCCCTATCATCAGGGTCGGACTTAATAAAAGAGGGGCAAATGGCTATGACAGATGCAACAGTGATTGATGGCAAAGCATTTTCTGAAAAGCTGGTAAAGCAGGTAGCTGACGAGGTTAAGCTGTTTGAAAAGGCCACCGGAACAGTGCCGGGGCTTGCCGTAGTGCTTGTTGGCGAAGATCCAGCCAGCAAGGTTTATGTTCGCAATAAAAGTGAGCGAACCGCTGCCGCTGGGATGCGCTCAATCGAGCACCGCCGAGACCGTGACACAGATCAAGCCAGCCTGCTGGCGCTGATTGATAGCCTGAATGAGGATGACACAGTTGATGGCATTCTGGTGCAATTGCCACTTCCCGATCAGATTGACGCTGATGCGGTGATTAATGCCATACGTCCAGATAAGGATGTTGACGGCTTTCATGTCGTTAATGCGGGATTGCTGGCAACCGGTCAGGACTCGCTGGTACCATGCACGCCCTATGGCTGTCTTTTATTGCTTCGGGATCATCTTGGCGATTTATCCGGACAGCATGCGGTTGTTGTGGGCCGCTCAAATATTGTTGGCAAGCCCATGGCGCAATTGCTGCTTGGCGAGAGCTGTACCGTCACCATCGCACATTCACGCACAAAGGATCTTGCCGCAATTTGCAAGCAAGCAGATATTCTAGTCGCTGCGGTTGGACGACCTGAAATGATCACCGATGCACATATCAAGCCCGGTGCAACAGTGATTGATGTTGGCATTAACCGGGTACCGGCTCCCGAACGTGGCGACGGAAAATTTCGTCTAACCGGTGATGTTGATTTTGACGCCGCTGCCAAACAGGCCGGCGCCATCACTCCTGTGCCTGGCGGTGTTGGGCCAATGACGATTGCCTGCCTGTTAAGAAATACCCTTGTTGCTGCGGCACGGCGTCACAGCGTCACCATCGCAAAAATCTGATAATACTTCACAATCGACAGCCAAGACGTCAGATTTTAACAGCTAACAAAACAACGCTTTTTTGAAAAGAGACACACCATCATGCAGTTTGACCAAATTATTCTAGTCGTGGCGCTGTGCAGTGTTGCCGGCATTCTTTTCTGGGGCGTCATTACGATGGCACGCGGCGGCGCGTATAATGTCAAAAACTCAAACCGCATCATGCGATACCGGATTGTGTTTCAGGCAATCGCATTATTATTGATTCTTGGCCTGATGTGGTATCGACGCCAAGCCGGCTAGGCAGACGGAGACTCTGGGGGACTATTTTGCGCGCAATGTATGCCCGCATTTTTTACACGAAACAGAACAGGTCAAAAAGCTAGGACAGGCAAGCGAACATGGTAAAGCTGAACAAGATTTATACACGGACTGGCGATGCTGGCGAAACCAGTTTGGTCAATGGGATGCGCGTATCAAAGCATGCGAGGCGTCCATCCGCATTTGGTGAGGTTGACGAGGCAAATTCGGTGATTGGTCTGGCGCGCCTTCACACGGGCGATATCGCTGATGCTGATGCCATGCTGGCACGGATTCAAAATGATTTGTTTGACCTAGGTGCCGATATTGCGACACCGGAAACTGACAAGCCTGCCTTACGAATTACCGCCGCGCAGGTCGTCCGGCTGGAGAGTGAAATTGACTATATGAATGCCGAGCTTGATCCGCTTGGCTCATTTATTCTTCCCGGCGGTAGTCCGGCATCGGCATGGCTGCATCTGGCGCGAACCGTAACCCGCCGCGCCGAACGTCACATGACCGAGCTTGCCGCCGAAGAGGTGGTCAATGATGATGCGATGCGCTATGTAAACAGGCTATCAGATCATCTGTTTGTGCTGGCCCGCCGGTTGAATGAAAATGGCAAGACTGATGTATTATGGCGTCCCGGACAAAATTCAGGGCAGAAATAGACAGGTTTTTGATAATGGTCGCCCGTAGGGTGGCAGGGTATTGATGCGGAGGATATGGAAATGAAGGTTCTTGTTCCGGTAAAACGGGTCATTGACTATAACGTCAAGGTGCGCGTAAAGGCCGACCAAACAGGGGTTGAGCTTGCCAATGTAAAAATGGCGATGAACCCGTTTGATGAAATCGCTGTCGAGCAGGCATTGAGATTGCGCGAGGCTGGCACAGCTGAAGAAGTGGTTGCGGTGTCAATCGGCCCAGCGCAGAATCAGGAGACCATCCGCACAGCGTTGGCCATGGGCGCGGATCGCGGTATCCATATTGAAGCCCCGCATGACATCGAGCCACTGGCGGTTGCAAAATTGTTAAAAGCAGTTGTGGCAAATGAAAATCCGGGACTTGTTCTTGTTGGCAAGCAGGCGATTGACGATGATTGCAACCAAACCGGACAGATGCTTGCCGCCCTGCTTGGATGGGCGCAAGGCACGTTTGTTTCAGCGCTTGAAATTGCTGGTGACAAAGCCAAAGTCACCCGCGAAGTTGACGGTGGGCTGGAACATATCGAAATCAAAATGCCAGCCATTGTAACGGTTGATTTGCGTCTGAACGAGCCACGCTATGCGTCATTGCCAAACATCATGAAGGCCAAGAAAAAGCCGCTTGATAGCCTGAATGCAGCTGATCTTGGGGTTGATATTGCGCCGCGCCTAACCATCGTCAAGGTTGAAGAGCCAGCCGCCCGTGCCGCCGGTGTGAAGGTCGCCGATGTACAGGAGCTGGTCAATAAATTGAAAAATGAAGCAAAGGTGATCTAAGCCATGAGCATTCTTATCCTATGTGACCATGAAAATGGACAGCTAAGCCCGGTTACCCTAAACGCGGTTAGCGCCGCGAGCCAGATCGGTGGGGACATGCATCTGCTTGTTGCCGGTGATGCCAGCGGCAATGTTGCCAAGGCAGCAGCGTCAATTGCTGGTGTTGCCAAGGTATTGGTGGCCGATGACAAGGCGTTCGAAAATGGCCTTGCCGAAAATCTGGCACCGTTGCTGCAAAGCCTATCAGCTGGGTATTCGCACATTATGGCAGCGGCAACAACGACCGGCAAAAATGTTATGCCACGTCTGGCGGCCATGCTTGATGTAATGCAAATCTCTGACATCATCAAAGTTGTCGACGCCAATAGTTTCCAGCGTCCAATTTATGCCGGAAATGCGCTGTCAACCGTATCGTCTAGCGAGGCAATCAAGGTCATTACCGTTCGTGGCACCGCCTTTGAGGCTGTTGCGAGCGAGGGTGGCAGCGCCGCAATCGAAGCCGTAACCGGCGGGGGTGAGGCTGGCCTTTCAGCCTATGTCAAATCTGAGCTTTCTAGCTCGGAGCGCCCTGAACTGACCTCGGCTCCCATTGTGGTATCGGGCGGCCGCGGTATGCAGGATGGGGCAAATTTTGCCATGCTGGAAAAGGTTGCTGACAAGCTTGGTGCCGCCGTTGGCGCGTCACGTGCAGCGGTCGATGCCGGGTTTGTGCCAAATGATTATCAGGTCGGCCAGACCGGCAAGGTTGTTGCGCCTGATCTATATATTGCCGTCGGTATTTCGGGGGCCATTCAGCACCTAGCAGGCATGAAAGACAGCAAGGTGATTGTCGCCATCAATAAAGATGATGAAGCGCCAATTTTCCAAGTTGCCGATTATGGTCTGGTCGCCGATCTGTTTGATGCGGTGCCTGCGCTTGAGCAGGAATTAGGCTAAAGGTTTCTGATTTCTTAAGTCAGCCTGATCAGGCGGCACTCTCGCAAGTGCCGCCTTTTTTGTGCCGAACGTTTTGTGCCACTCTTTTTTGTACAAAGGGCGTGTCGCTAGACTGATCCGTTTATGCGGCGGCGGGCTGGGTTTGCAATAGAGCGCGAATTTCCGCAATCATTGCCGCCGAATCCCATGCCCGCGGCCCCACATAGGCCCAGCTTTGCTGTTGATCCGCGCTAAGCAAGAACGTGGTTGGCAGCCCTCTTACGCCCATTTCACGCGACAATGCCGCCTTGGCATCAAAGGCCATTTCCGGACGGGAAATACCGCGATCTTGCAAGAACGGCAGTGCCTTTTTACTGCCGCCCCGATCAACCGAAATAAGCAGCACCGTCACATCATCACCCAGCTGTTTGGCGGCAGTGTCGAGTGCTGGTAATTCGGCAACGCAAGGGGGGCACCATGTTGCCCAGAAATTGATCAATAGCGGTGTGCCGCGAAACCTGTCGAGGCGGAGAGCCTCGCCGTCTTTATCCAGAATAGATGTTGATATTGGCGGCGTGGGCGCTGCGATCGGCGGTGCGCCAGCTACAGCCAGATCCGGCCATAGTATGAATGCCGACAGCCCCAGAAAACCAGAGAAAACCTGTCGCCGCGCAATCAACGCGGTTTTTGGCTGAAAATTTGACGAAAGCCGCGTATAAGACAATTGATTTCCCACTTCACTGGTTTATTGACATGGCAAAGAATGATAAAATATTAGACACAGACGCAAAGTCTAGCATCTGGGGCGGACGCTTCTCAAGCGGCCCGTCACAATTGATGCAGGATATCAATGCGTCAATTGCCTACGACCAGCGACTTTACCGACAGGATATTGCCGGATCAAAGGCACATGCGACGATGCTTGCCGCCTGCAAGATCATTTCCGATGATGATTGCCAAGCGATCCATGGCGGGCTTGATCAGATTGCCGGCGAGATCGAGGCTGGCAGCTTTGCCTTTTCCGAAGCGCTTGAAGATATTCATATGAACATAGAGTCACGGCTTGCCGAATTAATTGGCGAGCCAGCGCACCGCCTTCACACCGCTCGGTCACGCAATGATCAGGTCGCCACCGATTTTAAATTATGGGTTCGTGATCTGCTGGACTCGGTTGATCATGCGCTGGCGGATATGCAGGCCGCACTATTGGATAAAGCTGAGGCGCATGCCGATGTTTTGATGCCCGGATTTACCCACCTTCAAACCGCCCAGCCGGTCACTTTTGGCTTTCATCTGATGGCATATGTTGAAATGCTGGGGCGTGACCGCGGGCGCTTTGCCGATGCCAGAAAGCGGTTGAATGAATCGCCACTTGGCGCCGCCGCATTGGCCGGAACATCCTTTCCAACCAACAGGCATATGACTGCTGGCGCGCTTGGCTTTGACCGGCCCGCAGCAAACGCTATGGATGCGGTTTCTGACCGCGATTTCGCGCTTGATTTCCTCGCCGCCGCCGCCATTTGTTCGGTTCATCTATCACGCTTTGCCGAAGAGTTGGTGATCTGGTCATCTGACCAGTTTGGCTTTATCGCATTGTCAGATGCGTTTACCACCGGATCATCCATCATGCCGCAAAAGCGAAATCCGGATGCGGCCGAACTCGTGCGGGCAAAGCCGGGACGAATCATTGGCGCACTGACCGGATTATTGATCGTGTTGAAAGGTCTGCCGCTTGCCTATGGCAAGGATATGCAAGAAGATAAGGAAGGTGTATTTGACGCTGCTGATGCGCTTGGCATAGCGCTGGCGGCAACGACCGGTATGATCCGCGATATGACACCAAAGCCAGACGCGATGTTAGCAGCGTTGAAGACGGGTTTCCCGACTGCCACCGATCTGGCTGATTACATGGTTCGCGAATTGGGGATGCCGTTCCGTGAGGCACATCATGCTAGCGGCGAGATTGTTGCCGAAGCTGCGGCAAAGGGATTTAATCTTGAAGAGATGAGCCTTGCCGCGATGCAAGCCATAGAACCGCGGATCAAGCCAGATATTATCGGGCTTTTATCGGTAGAAAATGCCGCCGCTGCGCGAGCCAGTTTTGGCGGCACGGCCCCTGATGAAGTGCGCGCACGCATCATCGATGCACGCAAACGCTTTGCCATCACCTAACGCAGAACCACACTCGGTTAAAGGAGCCGCTATGCGACGCACATTCATTCTTGGCAGTCTGATCAGCCTGCTGCTGACGCTTGGCCTTAGTGCCTGCGGCAAGCGCGGCGATCCTTATCGGCCATCCCAAATCCCTGCCGCAACCCAGACAGAAACCCCCGCCAACTAGGCTTTGCCACAGCTTTAGGAGCCATCGTAATCATGTGCGCTTTTCACCGTGATAACAACCAGCAACTATGCGTTGACGGGCTTCCGCTTACCTATATTGCCGCGACCCATGGTTCGCCAGTCTATGTTTATTCGGGAGCCGGCATAACCGAGGCTTTTATCCAGTTTCAGGCAGCTGTTGCACCAGTCGCCGGCAAGGTACATTTTGCGATGAAGGCCAATTCGGCGCTCGGTGTTCTGGCTCTTATCGGACGACTTGGCGGTGGTATGGATATCGTGTCGGCAGGCGAATTGGCACGGGCCAAGGCAGCCGGTATCAATCCGGCCGATGTAGTGTTTTCCGGCGTTGGCAAAACCGCTGATGACATCCGGCAGGCGCTTGCCGATGGCATTGGCCAGATCAATGCAGAATCCGCCCCTGAAGTGGCCGCCATCAGTGCGATTGCCGCTGAGATGGGAGTGGTTGCCCCAGTGGCGTTGCGTGTCAATGTTGATGTGAATCCGGGCACCCATGCAAAAATTTCAACGGGTCAGCGTGACACGAAATTTGGTATTTCAACAGACCAGCGCGAAGCTGCTGATCTTTACCGGAGACTGACCGAAGATGCGCACATCCGGCCGGCCGGTCTGGCCGTGCATATCGGCTCGCAGATCCGCAATCTGGCGCCGTACGAGGCAGCCTATTCGGCGCTTCTGGCGCTGGCTATAGAGCTTCGCGATGCTGGAATGCCATTGCCTAACCTTGACCTTGGCGGCGGTGTTGGAGTTGATTATGAGTTGGCTGGACCGACTGATTTTACCGCATACGGAGCGATGGTCGAAAGGCTTTTCAAGGATAAGGGCTTTACCCTCGGATTTGAGCCGGGTCGGTCGATCATTGCCAACAATGGCGCGCTGATCACCCGAGTGATCTATGTTAAGCAGGGCGATAATAAGCGCTTTGTGATTGTTGATGCGGCGATGAATGATCTTTTAAGGCCGACGCTTTATGAGTCGCATCACCCGATCTGGACACTTGCCGCGCCAAAGCCCTCAACCGGCAAGGCCGATATTGTTGGACCAGTTTGCGAAACTGGCGATTATCTGGGACTAAACCGGGATATGCCTGATCTTAGTGCCGGCGACGGGCTTGCCATCATGTCAGCTGGTGCTTACGGTGCCGTTATGTCGTCCGGCTATAACAGCCGCTCACCTGCCGCAGAAATTTTGGTGCTTGATGGCAGCGCACACCTGCTACGCGGGGCGCGGCCAATTGCCGACATAATCAATGATGAAACAATCCCCGATTTCGCCAATTTATCAGGCTAGACCGTGGCGCTGGCAAAAACTTGGGATAATCACTCAAGCACGGGTTGCGATACGGGCACAACACTGACATTGGCCTTTGAGCCAACATCCACATAAAGCTTTACAAAAAACCGGCTTTGCTATTTGGCGCCGATAATCCGGTCATCAGCTCAGATTAGGTTTTCCCGCAAAACCACCCCGGGCGAGCTGGCTAGCTTTACCAGCAACGGTGCAGCATGACAGCGCCATAAGCCGTTCTTGCGAAGCGCGCCCCGAAGCCGAAGCATATCCCTGGCATTATACCCATCGAGATCAACCAACAGCAACTGATCCAGCGTGTTATGCGGAGCATTATTTGTGCCTAATCGCAACGTCCAGATATGATCACAAATCCTGCAATGGGCCGGTTGGCCGGTGGGGCGTATACGCAGACGTTAGTCTTTGCCAACGGTTTTGGTTGGCAATAGCGACATTTTTCCTATTATGAAAAGCTATATGGCTAGGTTGAAAACAATTTTTGCGGGGCGAACCGGAAGGACAGCAAAATTGGTGCTGACCATCCTGCTTCTTGTTTGTGCCTATTTTCTGGCCGGATTACAGCATTTTGTCCTATCCCTTCCCAAGGCAGATCAGGCTGCCAGCATACCCACCGACGGCATTGTGGTGATTACCGGCGGACAGCAACGTTTGGCGAAAGGGCTGGATCTGTTGCAAAATGGTGCTGGCAAGGCACTTTTAGTGTCAGGCGTCGGGCCAGGTGTAAGTAAGGCCATTTTGGCAGATAATCTGAAGCTCGATAAGGCGGCAATCGTACTGCTTGATTGTTGCGTGACGCTGGAATTCGAGGCCAGCGACACCAGAGGAAATGCGTTGGCGGCGCGGCAATGGGCCACCGCCAATCAGTTTCGTTCTTTACAACTGGTTACTGCAAATTATCACATGCCGCGCGCCAAATCAGTGTTTGCGCAGAGGATGCCAGATTTTACCCTGCATTATTCAGCGGTTAGCCCGACTGACCTCGACCTTGAGACCTGGTGGAAGACACCGCCGATTATACGCCTTCTGGTGCGCGAATATGCGAAATATCTTACCGAGCCACTGGCCGATTTAATTCTGCCCCGCGTCGATGATTGAGCGTCGAATCTCACGCGTACGGGTGAACAGGGCTTCGAGCTTATCACCCTCCTGCCAGCGAATCGCCCGCTGCAGATAACTGAGATCTTCAGAAAATCGCTGCAACATTTCCAGCACCGCACCGTCATTATTCAAAAAGACATCACGCCACATCACCGGATCAGACGCGGCAATACGGGTGAAATCACGAAATCCTGACGCCGAAAAGCGGATCACGTCATTTTTCAACTGGGTTTCTAGGTCGACCGCCGTCCCGACGATCGTGTAGGCAATCAGATGCGGCAAATGCGACGTTAAGGCCAATACCTTATCATGGTATTCGGGGCTCATGCGCTCACAGACTGACCCAAGACCAGTGATATAGGTCTCAAACCGTGTCACCACAGCCTCATCGCTCGCCAACGGCAAAATAATCCAGTAGCGGCCGTCAAACAGCGCCTCAAAGCCAGCCCCCGGACCCGAATGTTCCGTACCAGCAAGCGGATGCGATGGCACCCAGAAAATATCATCACGCAAATGCGGTGCAACATCGCGCACAACCGATGTTTTGGTTGATCCAGTATCGGTCAGCACTGCGCCCGGCTTCATATGCGGCAAAACCTGTCCGGCAACCGCACCAACAGCACCAACCGGCACCGCCATGATCACCAGATCGGCATCGTGTACCGCCAGCGCTGCATCCGCCTCAAAATGATCGACGAGCTGGAGCCGCGCCACGGTCGCTGCGACATCGGGCGAACGGTCACTACCGATCACGCTACCAGCAAGTCCGCCGCGGCGCGTTGCAAGCGAAATGGACGCACCGATCAGCCCCATGCCAATCACCGCCACCTTGTCGTAAATTAGTGTCATTCTAGTGCTTTCACTTTGTGTCTTTGCTGTTTATTTACCCGGCAAATCTGATTGTCCGACACTGGATTAGCGTGCGTAAACCCCGACTAGCCGTGCCGCATCTGGCAATGCTGCATCGGCGACGGCGTCACCGTGATGGCCGTCAAAACTGCCAAGGGTAACCCCGTCTGCTGATGCAACAGCATAGAGGCTTATGTCATCACCAGACGGATCTGGCAAGTAATCACCAATGATAAAGGCCGGACGCACCGCCGGCATATCGTAAAGCGGCGTGCGCGCGATGATGAATAGCTGGCGATGTTTATCAAGGCTTTCCAGCAGCACTTTTTGGTCACCATCGGCAGGCACCAGCGCATAACGGCATTGCCCTGACGCAACCACATCCAATAGCAGATCAAGCTGATCATGCGCGGTTGCCACCAGCGCACTGCCCATATGCCAGGCGGCTGCAGGCATCACCGACGGATGCACGGCAACGGCCAGATCGCCATTCTGCCGACTGAGGCTAGCAGTCATAATCTGCCGCCAGATACCCAGAATTACCGCAGGCGACAAATCTTGGCCATTTGCTTTGCTGTTGGCGACAAGCTGGCGCACCAAGGCGGCCTCACGCCCCGGACGGAAGGCAAAAGCCCCCTTTTTCGCAGCAATCACCTGATCGGATAATTGCATCCGTTTCGCCAGAGCTTGTAAAATCTCGCCATCCAGCCGGTCAATCGCGTCTCTTAATTGGCTCAGATCTTCACTCATGCCCAATGTTCCCAGCCTTCTAAACCAATGATCTTTGCCCAAGGCCATATTTTTGCGGTTGCCCCCGCGCAATCGCCAGTTTCACAATCAAATTTTTGGCGACAATGCCCCGCGCGATTGTCCCACCAATACAGGCGTACCAGCGGTTTTTTGACGGTGCAGTTTACGTGCCTTTCCCGAAGGTGCATAGAGCATTTTATCAGCCTCGACAAGCAGAACGCCGCCCATAGCAGGCCACCATCTGGCACCGACACGCTCGATAGCTGAGGCAAAACGCTGGAAAAGCACCCCTGCTAGCGGCGGCATAAAGGCCAAACGGCGGGTTTGCCGTGGCGTAAAGCCATGCATTTCCATTAACCGGCGCAACTGGCGCCCGGAATACGGACGCCCATGACCGAACGGCGTCCGTTCAGCCCTTGCCCATAAGCCGCTGCGGTTGGGCACCATAACCAGCAGCCGCCCAGCGCCGTCAAGCACCCGCCAGCATTCGTCAAGAAGCTGACCCGGATCATGCTCAAATTCCAGCATATGCGCTAGTAAAAGCCGGTCAAGATGCACATCAGGAAGCGGCAGATTTGCCGGATTAACGAGACAGTTTCGAACCGATGATGGTTTTGGCCAAGACGCCACCCCGCGCCGCGCTGGCATCATCCCAAGCGCTGCCGAGTCTTTGTCGATAAACGGCTGAGCATATCCTAAAAATGCCATTGACGAGGATGAGCCGCTGGGCCAAAAAGACTCTAATTGCTGGCGGATCAACCCGGCGACACGCTGCCCAGTACCAGTTTGATAGAACCGTGAAAATTCGGTGATATCATCAAACATTCAATCAACACCCTCATTTGCTGCACTGCATTCTATTTGGCGATAATTCATATCTATATTGTAGAAATTTATTTTGCACTGCAACATTGCGCATTGGGCCGACATTTGCTAGCAATTGTCGCTCAACGTAGTCTCCGAGATGTTTATGAAGTCAAATCAAGCCGCAAATCAAGTGGTCATCCGCAAATATGCGAATCGCCGCCTATATGACACCAGTTCATCAAAATATGTCACGATTGATGATTTGAAACTGATGGTCAAAAATAACATTGATTTCCGGGTAATTGACGCCACCAACGATCAAGATTTGACCCGCTTTACCCTTGTGCAGATCATTTTGGAAATTGAATCAGAGGGGCATCGACTGCTGCCAATTGCTGTCCTGCAACAGCTAATCCGCTTTTACGGCGATCGTATGGAGCCGATTTTGTCGCGTTATCTTGAGCGGTCGATGAATGCGTTTCTCGATCATCAGGGTCATGCCGAAGATGCGCTTGGCGCCAGCCTCGACAATATCCGCAGCGGCGGAACGGCTAGCCCGGGCACTGATTCCTTGCGTATGATTCGCGATGAGTTTGATCAATTAAAGGCCAAGCTCGACCGGCTAGCCTAGCGCCGCTAAAAATTATTCAGCTCATAGGCGATAGTTTCGCAATCATAATAGGCATCAGGCTTAGCGGTGCGCACACATACTGACTGCACATCTTTAAGACTGGATAGCGCGTCGAATAACGCACGAGCTAATGTTTCCTGCAAATCGTAATGCCGGGCGGCAACAATCGTGAGGATTGTCTGCCGGATATTGTCATAATTCAGTGTGCTTTCAACGTGATCATCTAGAGGCTCGCTGGCCGCATTCAGCCGCAGTTCGGCGTCAATTTTGATCCGTTGCGGGGCAGCGCGCTCGGCGTCATAGATACCAATTGACGCTTGGCATTCCAGACCTTGTAGAATAAACCGTCGTTGCATAACCTATCCTTGGAGCCGTAACTCCCTTAATTTTTTAAGTCTGCCTGCGTTAAAGTTCACGCACCCTGGATCTCGAAACCAGCCGCACGATGATGCGCCGTTAGATCGAGTTCACCAGCCAGTCAGGGCGAATGCCACAAGCATCACAATAGGCCAGCGCGCTAGCGCTTCTGAATAATCCGTGATCGGTGATCAGGACGGTTGTCATACCAGCGCTACTGCCGCCAAGAATGTCAGTATGCAAACTATCGCCGACCATGGCAATGCGTTTGGGATCGAAATTACCGCCAAGCCGCACTTTCATAACTGCCATTACCATATCAAAGGCAGGTCGATACGGCTTGCCGTACCAGTTGACTTCAACCGATATCCCTTGTTTTGCCGCCTGTTGCATCATTCGCGCTGTCCAATAACCGGGCTCGGCTGAAAACCGATCATTTGGCTGTGGTGCGATCACATCGGGATTAGCCACATATAACGGCCGCGGATGGGTCAGCATGGCCGTCTCAAACGCTGCCTGGTCCGCTTCATCCCAATCAATTGCACCTAAAAAGACAAGGGCTTCAGCCCGCTGCCAGAAATCAACATCGCAGCCATAGAAAATCACCTGATCACCAACAAGCGGCTCAAGATTGTGCCCAAAAACACCAACCACCCGTTCCTGCGACAATGGCGTTTGAGAAGGGTCAGCAAACGCGGCCATAAGCGCATCACGGCTGGACAAAACATCATCTCTTGCGATGGGAAGTTGCCATTGCTGATATTTGGCAAAGGCACGCGCCGATGAAAAGCTGGCGCCATTGGTCAGAACAAGCACCGGCTTTGCCATGCTGGCCGCCGCATCGAACAATTCAGCAATGCCGTCAATCGGGCCGTCACCGATATTGATCACCCCATAGCCATCCAGAACCAGTCCATCGAATTCAGCTAAAATATCGAGCAGCCGTGTCGCTAGCCGGCAACCGCCGGTTTGCGGCACCGGCATGAGCGGCTGCAACGCCTGATAAATTGCCATAACATCATTAAGACCAAGCGCATCTGCGGCTGGAATCTTTACCTGCTTTAACTGCGCCAGCACTGAATGATCCTTTTTACATTAATTCTTCGAGATCTGGTGAGGTTCTATGAACATCTAATATACTATTACCCAAACACATCAATACTCGAAAATTACTGGGCCTATCTTCAAAGCATAAAAGCAAACTGGCCAATTTTCCAGCTGTGCTGCGGTGATAAACTGTTGAAACGCCTCGCACCAAATAACTACCGCCTGATATTCATCAAGATCAATGCCTACTGGCAAATCCAGCGCGAAATTTTCAAAGGTTTTCACAGGTCCTATCTGTCGTTTCGCTGATTTGATGGCAACGAATGCCGTGCCATGGCTTTGCACCAAGCTAGCTAATTATAAAAAGCGATCCTCAGATCAGAATGTTTGGATCGCATATTCGCCTCCTTTGTTAAGGTTGAATGTCCATTCGGCATGAGCGCTCTCTAACCATCGCTGCGGATAACGCCAAAAACTGTTACTGGTAAAAGGATACTGGCGAAAGGTAATTATTAACTATCAAGCGAGCCACTGGTATTTTTTGTCAAGCTTTCCGCGGTGGCTTAAAAAGGGTCTTAATCCAAACCGCGATGAAGGTTTTTTCTTGCCAGCAATTAATCACCATATGATGCTTTTACCAAGCCGGTCTCTTGCCGGCCTTACAAGCCGGATTGGATTTATGAAACTTCAAACAGTCGAAACCCATATCGTCAAAACGCCACCACCCAGCTTTGGTGGCCGTTATTTTATTTTTGTGATT
Source organism: Candidatus Puniceispirillum sp. (assembly GCA_016778895.1). Lineage (GTDB taxonomy): Bacteria > Pseudomonadota > Alphaproteobacteria > Puniceispirillales > Puniceispirillaceae > UBA3439. The sequence goes on along the minus strand of JADHOR010000002.1, from coordinate 97,581 downwards.
TTGCAAACCAGTTGCGGGATTCGTGGATATGGCGAAATTTATGCCGCCAGCTTTGCGCCCGAAACCGTGGCAATCATGGCTGCCGATATGTTTGGCCGGTATCTTGAAGATCAAAACCCGTTTGAGATTGAACGACTCTGGCGCCGCGCCCACGGTTCGGGATTCTCACATCGTCCCGACCCGACGGTTCAAGGTGTTACAAGCGGTCTGGAAATGGCCTGCTGGGATATTATCGGCAAGGCACTTGACCGACCAGTTTATGATCTGCTTGGCGGCAAGGTAAATGACCGGCTGCGCACCTATACCTATCTTTACCCCCGCGCCGATCAGGATGCAGCCAGCTTTTATAATGATGCCAGCGCTAGCGCCGAAGCCGCCGCCGCCTATGTAAATGAGGGTTTTACCGCGGTAAAATTTGATCCAGCAGGTCCATATACGGTGTTTGATGGCCGCCAGCCCGATCTGCAAACACTCGGTCAATGCGAGGATTTTTGCCGCAATATTCGCGACGCAGTTGGCGATCGCGCCGATCTTTTGTTTGGCACACATGGCCAGTTCACGCCGGCAGGTGCAATCCGGCTGGCAAAGCGCCTTGAGGCGTTTGATCCGCTGTGGTTTGAAGAGCCAACCCCGCCAGACATGCCCGAATCCATGGCAAAAGTAGCAAAGGCCACCTCGATTCCGATTGCAACCGGCGAGCGGTTGTGCAGCAAATATGAGTTTTCGCGTGTTCTTGAGTGCGGCGCTGCAGCGATCCTGCAGCCCAATCTGGGACGGGCTGGCGGCATTCTCGAAGGCAAAAAAATTGCCGCCATTGCTGAACCCTATTATGCGCAGATCGCCCCCCACCTTTATTGCGGGCCGGTGGTGGCGGCGGCGAATATTCAGCTTGCCACCTCGATCCCAAATTTCCTGATTCTCGAATCAATTAAGAAGATGGACGGATTTCATGCCGATTTGCTAAAAACCCCGCTTTACTGGGAAGATGGTTATATAATTCCGCCAACCGCACCGGGACTTGGAATCGAGCTGGATATGGAGGTGGTGGCGCAAAACCCGTGGGATGGCAACAGATTACATCTCGAAATGGGGCAGAATCCCTACGATCGGGGCCGTAACGGGCAGTTTGCTGGTGGCTGACCCAAGAGAGGGTGACAGCAACCACCTGGACCGCCAGTCATCGCAGGCCAATGGCAAACCCGTGACGACTGGCCAAAACCGATCGCCAAAACCCATTACAAGGATGCGGCGCAAGACTATGGTGTAAAAGGGGAATAAAAGCATCTGAATACTTGACAGCGAGGCGGCAAGGCGTATATTCCAGCCCGCTGTCGCGCTTCGACATGGGTGTCGAGGCGCGTCTTCCCCATAGTTGGGGAAAAGTGACTGGCCGGAAACTCCGTCCACAGCTGATGAGATGATTGCGATGACATGAGCGGGCTGCCAAAGCAAAGGCAGGCTTATGACATCAAACTGTTTAGGTAAGGAAGATCGCCATGTACGCTTTGGTGAAGACCGGTGGCAAACAATATCGCGTTTCAAAGGATGACACCATTCTGGTGGAACGTCTGTCCGCCGAGGAAGGCGAGCAGATCATTTTGAACGACATCGTCATGCTTGGCGATGGCGACAAGGTGACAATCGGCACACCGCTGGTTGATGGTGCTGGCGTTAGCGCCACTGTTGTGCGCCAGACACGGGGCCCGAAAATCATCATCTTTCGCCGCAAGCGCCGGAAAAACCATCGCCGGACACAAGGCCACCGTCAGGATCTGACCCTTTTGAAGATCAATGACATCGCTGAAGATGCAAAAAGCCTGAAAACAGCAAAGCCCGCTGCAAAAGCTGCGCCAAAGAAAGTTGAGGCCGGCGAAGCGCCTGCAAAAAAGGCTGCGCCAAAGAAAGCTGCACCGAAAGCCGCGGCCGCAAAAAAGCCAGCGGCAAAAAAAGCAGCGAAAAAAGACTAACAAGATTAATGCCGCAATAGTGGCTGTGAACAGATAGAAGGTTGGTAGAAAATGGCACATAAAAAAGCGGGCGGTAGTTCCAGAAACGGTCGTGATTCGGCTGGCCGCAGACTTGGTGTAAAGAAATTTGGCGGCGAAAGCGTTCATGCCGGCAACATCATTGTTCGCCAGCGCGGAACTAAGGTTAACGCTGGCCAGAATGTTGGCATGGGCAAAGACCACACCTTGTTTGCACTGATTGAAGGCAAGGTAGCGTTCCGGCAGAAATCAGGCGGCAAAATGTTTGTCGTTGTAGAACCGATGGCCGAGGCTGCTGAATAGCGTCTTTTGCGTCGCATAAATGATGCGCGAGGGGCAGGTCATTACCGGCAACCGCGCAAAAGTTGAAGGGGGATAACAATTGTTGTTCCCCTTTTATGTGTCTAATCTGTTGCACTTGTCTTTGCAGGAATTCGCCATCAGCGATGTGAGCCGCCAAATTCACTAAAGCGCAAATTTAATAATTCACAAATCACACAGTCAAGCTCTAGCTACAGTTTTGTCATTGCATCTGTTACCATCCGTGCAGCCACAGCAATAACTCTGTTTTTGAATACCGGAACCGTCATAATGAAATTTCTCGATCAGGCAAAAATCTATACCCGTTCAGGGCATGGCGGGCCAGGAGCAATCAGCTTTCGGCGTGAAGCGCATGTGCCATTGGGCGGACCAGATGGCGGCGATGGCGGGCGCGGTGGTAATATTGTGGCGATGGCGGTCAATGGATTGAATACGCTTATTGATTATCGCTATCAACAGCACTTCAAAGCCGAATCAGGCCGACCCGGTGCTGGCCGCGACCGTAGTGGGGCGTCGGGCAAGGATGTTGTTATGCGGCTGCCAATTGGCACACAGATCCTGTCAGATGACCAGCAAACGATCCTTGCCGATCTTACTTATGAAGGTCAGACGATCATTCTTGCCAAAGGCGGGGCTGGTGGCAAGGGCAATGCCTTCTTCAAATCATCGACCAATCGCGCACCACGCAAATCGCAGCCCGGCGAGGATGGTCAGGAAATGTGGGTCTGGCTGCGGCTGAAATTGATTGCCGATGCAGGCCTTCTTGGGATGCCCAATGCTGGCAAATCGACGTTCCTTAGCGCAGTTTCGGCAGCGCGACCAAAAATTGCCGATTACCCCTTCACCACACTTCATCCGAATCTCGGCGTGGTCGGTATTGATGGCAAGGAATTTGTGATGGCCGATATTCCGGGGCTGATCGAAGGCGCGCATGAAGGTGCTGGCCTTGGTCACCGGTTTTTAGGCCATGTTGAACGTTGCCGAATTCTGTTGCATCTGATCGACGCCACAGGCGAAGATCCGGTTGCCGCATGGAAGATGTTGCGGCGTGAGCTAAAGGCCTATGGCGGAGATCTTTATGAAAAGCCGGAAATTGTCGGGCTAACCAAATTGGATGCAACGCCTGAAGATTACGCAGCCGACCTTGCCAAGGCGCTGCAAGATGCCGGCGCCGGGCAGGTGCTGGCGCTGTCATCGGTGACAGGAAACGGCGTGACGACAATGTTGCGCCAGTTAATCAAAGTGATTGAAATAAGCCGGGCAAAGGAAACGGAGCCCGAAGAGGCTGTGCCATGGTCACCGTAACACCACCCGCTAACAATGCTGCCAGTAATAATGTGTTTGATACGGCAAAGATCATCGTCATCAAGGTTGGGTCTTCACTACTTGTCGATGAGGAAAAAAATGCCATCAACACAGCATGGCTTGCCGGTATTGCCAGCGATATTGCACGACTGAAAGCGGCCGGAAAAGATGTTGTGGTGGTCTCAAGTGGCGCGATTGCGCTTGGGCGGCGCCTGCTAAAAATCACCGGCGGCAAATTGAAACTACAGGAAAAACAAGCAGCGGCGGCAACTGGTCAAGTGCTGTTAGCGCACGCATGGATGGACGCACTCGGCACGCATCAGGTACAGACGGCGCAGATACTATTATCACCCGATGATACCGAAACCCGGCGCAGGCATCTTAATGCCCGCTCGACGATGATGGCGTTGCTGGGGCTGAATGCGGTGCCAGTGGTGAATGAAAATGATACGGTGGCGACCGCCGAAATTCGCTTTGGTGACAATGACCGGCTTGCTGCCCGGGTTGCCGCGATGGTTGGCGCAGATTTGCTAGTGCTTTTATCCGATGTTGACGGGCTCTATACGGCCAACCCGAATAGCGATGACACAGCCACCCACCTTGCCCAGATTGCCCAGATCACACCCGAGATTATGGCAATGGCCGGCCCTGCCAACGCATCATACGCATCTGGCGGCATGATTACCAAGCTGGAAGCGGCGCGAATCGCCACCGCGGCCGGGTGTCAGATGATTATTTGTAATGGGCAAAGTCCGGCACCATTATCACGCCTTGAAGCTGGCGCCAACTGCACTATTTTCGCTGCCACACTGACCCCACATACAGCTCGGAAACAATGGATTGCCGGCGCCCTGACACCAAAGGGAACGATCCGCATTGACGATGGCGCAGCCAAGGCTGTGCGCGGCGGCCGATCACTTCTTCCAGCCGGTGTCGTCGCGGTTCGCGGGCAGTTTGAACGCGGTGATCTGATCGAGATTGAAAATAACGCCGGTACAGTAATAGGACATGGCCTTTCCAGCTATGGCAGCGACGATGCAGCGACGATCAGGGGTCATAAGAGCAATGAAATCGAAACCGTGCTAGGCTATCGCGGTCGTGATGAGATGATTCATGCGGATAATCTTGTTATCAGTGATAGTTAGACCCTGATTGATCAGAATACTTTATGCAGCAAGACCCAAAGCCAGTAAGCTCAAAGCAGGAAGATAAATGGCACAGAAAGTAGGAAAAACCGGTGACGCAACCACCCTGATCAACATAATGGTCACCCGTGCGCGCGCCGCCCAATCGGTGATTGGCAAAAGTGATTTTACCACTAGATGCGCGGCATTGCAGGCCGCCGCCACGCTGATCCACGCCCAAAAAACATCCATCATTGAGGTCAATGGCAAAGATGTGGCGGCCGCCAAGGCCAGCGGCATCAGCGGCGCCTTTGTTGATCGTTTAACGCTTGATGATAGCCGTGTTGAGGCAATGGCAACCGGTCTTGAGGCGATGACGCGGCTGCTTGATCCGATTGGCCGTGAGCTGGCACACTGGCAACAGCCAAGCGGGTTGGACATTACACGAATATCAACCCCGCTCGGGGTGATCGGCATTATTTACGAATCGCGGCCGAACGTCACGGTTGATGCGGCCGGATTATGTATTATCGCCGGTAATGCGGCGATTCTGCGCGGTGGTAGCGACAGCCAGCTTACCGCAAGCCTGCTTGCCAGCATCATGGCTGAGGGTCTCGACCAGGCCGGCCTGCCGCGTGATGCCGTCCAGATGGTGCCAACAACCGACCGACAGGCAGTTGGCGCTATGCTTGGTGCGGTTGGCGGCATTGATGTGGTGATCCCGCGTGGCGGCCGCTCGCTTGTTGAGCGCGTGCAGACCGAGGCACGCGTGCCGGTATTTGCCCATTTGGAAGGTGTTTGCCATGTCTATGTACATAGCGATGCCGATCCGGAAAAGGCACGGCACATCATGCTGAATGCAAAAATGCGGCGAACAGGTATTTGCGGGGCGGCGGAAACCCTGCTGATCGACAAGGCGGTTGCCGCCGAGCTTTTGGCTGATATTGCTGCTGATTTGTCAGCGGCCGGATGCGCGCTTCGCGGCGATACAGCGGCCTGTGCGCTGGTTCCATCAATGACACCAGCCACCGAAACCGATTTCTACACTGAATATCTGGATGCAATCCTATCGGTTGCCGTGGTTGACGATATTGACGGCGCGATTGCCCATATCAGCAAATATGGATCAGCGCATACCGATGCGATTATTACCCAGTCAGCAGCAGCAGCGGAACAATTCTTTGCCGAGGTCGACAGCGCCATTGTCATGCAGAATGCCTCAACCCAATTTGCCGATGGCGGCGAATTTGGCATGGGTGCTGAAATCGGCATTGCCACCGGGCGGCTGCACGCACGCGGACCGGTTGGGGCGGCGCAATTGACAAGTTTCAAATATGTTGTTCGGGGCGATGGCCAAACACGCAGCTAGTTATACGCACCAGGTGCCAGCGCTGTTTCACAGCCGGTCACGCCTGAAAATTGGTCTTGTAGGGGGCTCGTTCAACCCGGCGCATGAGGGTCATATTCATGTCGCTCTAAAGGCGCGGCGGGCATTGGGGCTTGATCAGATATGGTGGCTGGTCACCCCGCAGAATCCGCTAAAAAGTTCAGCCGGAATGGCCTCACTTGCCACAAGACTGGCCTATGCCCGCGATATCGCTAGCGGCTATCCGTTTTTGCGGGTGCTGGCACCCGAATCAGCCCTACCAAAGAATTACACATATAATACATTGATTTATATAAAAAAAACTATGCCACTTGCACGCCTGGTCTGGATCATGGGGGCGGATAATCTGGATCAGTTTTCGCGCTGGTACCGGCATAAGGGCTTGATTCGTCTGCTACCCATTGCCGTAATCGACCGTCCAAGCTATTCTCTACGGGCTATAGCGTCCGGTCGGTGGTTGCTAGGGCGGCGGTATCAGGTTGGGGAAATGCGCCGCGCGATTACGACAAGACATTTAAAGCTACCGGGCTGGTGTTTTATAGCTGGAAAACGTCATGCGGCTTCGGCCACGGAAATCCGGCAGCAAGCGCAGCGCGCAAATGCCTAAATCCGCCCGAAGCCTGTAAGAGAAGAGGCTTGAACATTTTGACAGGAGATACCCATTTCTAAAGCGCAAACTGCCTTAAATGCAGACCAAATTCTAAGCTTGATCACTAGCTCTCTTGACGACGACAAAGCCGAAAACATCCTGACAATCCCATTACAAGGCAAGTCCGCAATGGCCGATTACATGGTCGTTGCGTCAGGTGCTTCATCCCGACAAGTTGCAGCCATGGCAGAACATCTTGAATTTAAGCTAAAACAACAGAAGGTCGATATTCTTGGCCTTGAGGGGTTGCGGCAAGCCGATTGGGTGTTGCTGGATGCAAATGATGTGATCGTTCATATCTTCCGCCCAGAAGTGCGTGAATTCTATGGGCTGGAGCGGATGTGGGTTGATGATACGCCAGCTGAAATTGTCAAAGTTGGCGGCGACGCCTAGGGTAATTTCAAGTACAAATCATAAGGGGAGTGGGGTTTAGTTGATGCAATTACTTATCCTCGCCGTTGGCAAAGGCCGAGCGTCCCCTGAGAACAGCCTGACACAAGGCTGGCTATCGCGTTTGCCACAGGGCGGTAGCCTGATCGAAGTTGAGTCAAAGCTCTATCCGGGTCAAAAACGTACCGATGATGAGGGGGGTCGGCTATTACGCGCAATACCGGATGGCGCGGCGTTGGCCGTGCTTGATCCGCGCGGCAAGGATATCTCATCTGAAGAGCTGGCGGCGCTGATTGATCACTGGCGCAATGGCGGGTTCTCCGCGGCCTGTTTTGCCATTGGCGGTGCTGATGGCCACGCCGATAAATTGCGGCAAAGAGCCAACCGCACCATTGCCTTTGGCCGTGCAACATGGCCGCATATGCTGTTTCGCGCCATGCTTGCCGAACAGCTATATCGGGCCAGCTCTATATTAGTAAATCATCCCTATCACCGTGCCGATTAACCTCACACGATAATTTGCAGCGCCTCAATTAGGAGCGTAGTTTATCTGTACATCACTCTATGCCCCGCTTATAAGATCGTCATGGCAAATTATCACCCTTCAAACGGCCCCGTTGTCCTTTGTATTATGGATGGCTGGGGTCACCGTACCGCGGTTGAACATAATGCTGTCGCGCTTGCCGAGACACCGGTATTTGATGCGCTAGTTACCGCTCAGCCGCACAGTCTGCTTGCGGCTTCGGGCGCCGATGTTGGCCTGCCCGATGGACAGGTTGGTAATTCCGAGGTTGGCCATATGAATATCGGTGCCGGTCGGGTGGTAATGCAGGATTTGCCACGCATCAACGCCGCCGTTAACGACGGATCGCTTGCCGGCCATCCCGCGCTTGGCGCACTGGCAGCACAGATCACGGCATCCGGCGGCACTGTCCATGTAATGGGGTTATTGTCGCCGGGCGGAGTGCATGCGCATCAAGACCATTTTCTGGCAGTGGTCAGAGGGCTGGTTAATGCTGGTGTAGCGGTGGCCGTTCATGGCTTTACCGATGGCCGCGACACGCTGCCACAAGCGGCCAAGCAAGATTTACCGCGCTTTCTGGCCGCATTGCCGTCAGGCGCCATGATGGCAAACATCATTGGCCGCTATTTCGCCATGGATCGGGATAACCGCTGGGAGCGCACACAAGCCGCCTATGACGCTATTGCGGGTGCCAGAGCCCCTATCTATGCCGTCGACGCCCTAGCGGCGCTAGACGCCGCCTATGCGCGTGACGAGGGCGATGAATTCATCACACCGACAGTAATTGGTAATTATCAGGGCATGAGGGATGGTGATGGCGTGGTGATGATGAATTTCCGCGCTGATCGGGCGCGCCAGATTCTAAATTGCTTTTGCCAGCCTGATACGACCGGCTGTGCTACCCAGCCGCTTCGGCTTGCCGCCATGGCAGGCATGACCAGCTATTCAAAGTCACTGGATAGGCATATGGTCACCCTCTACCCACCATTGGATTTAAAGGACACGCTAGGCGAGGTTGTAGCGCGGGCTGGTAAACGTCAGTTACGACTTGCCGAAACCGAAAAATATCCACATGTGACTTTTTTTTTCAATGGCGGCGAAGAGGCGCTACAGCCCGGCGAAGAGAGAGAAATGATCGCCTCGCCCCGAGTTGCAACCTATGATTTAAAGCCTGAAATGAGTGCGCATGACGTGCTGCAAACCGCTCTGAACAGCCTTAACACCAAATCGCATGATCTGTTGATTATCAATTTTGCCAATCCCGACATGGTTGGTCATACCGGTAATCTGGATGCCGCCATTCATGCGGTTGAGACGGTCGATCACTGCGTTGGCCAGCTGGTCGAGGCGCTTATCACTGCCGATGGACAGATGCTACTGACCGCAGATCATGGCAATTGTGAAATTATGTGGGATGACGATGCCGCATCACCGCATACCGCCCACACTACCAATCTGGTGCCGTTAATTCTGGTAAACGGTCACGCAAATACCAAACTTGGCAATGGTCGGCTGGCTGATATTGCGCCAAGTTTACTGGCGATGATAGGAATCCCTAAACCGGTATCAATGACCGGCACTAGTCTGTTATTGCCAAAAACCTGACAACACAAAAAGGCCAGGGCTGATGGCCGCCCAAATAATTACCATGATCTTGCCATTAGATGATGTGATGATTTACCGTGCAAGATCGGGTTGGGGTTGTATGCAGGCTTATTGACTGGCACGATAAGTAACGAGTGATATAAGGTTGACGTCACTATGAGCCGATCTGTTTTGGCCAAGTTATTCGGCGGGATATTAGGAGCAATTGTAAATGCAAATTTTCAGCTTTCTCTCTTCGCAAAGGCGCCGGATACGTTATGCCGCCTTGCCATTCATCGCTGGTGCGGTCATTGCCGGGTTGGCAATCCCGACACTTACAACCGCGCAATCGAACAAGAATGATGCGGTGTACCGCCAGCTTGGCCTGTTTGGTGATATTTTTCAGCGCGTCCGCGAAAGCTATGTTGATGAGGTTGACGAAAAAGACCTTATCGAAGCCGCCATTAATGGAATGCTGACCTCGCTCGACCCGCATTCATCTTTCCTTAACAATGATAATTTCAACGATATGCAGGTCCAGACCAAAGGCAAATTTGGCGGGCTAGGTATTGAAATCACCATGGAAGACGGGGTGATCAAAATCGTCTCGCCGATTGATGACACGCCTGCCGCCAAGGCCGGACTGCAACCCGAAGACCTAATCATCGCAGTAAATGAAGAGGCAATTCGCGGCATGAGCCTTAGCGATGCTGTTGACCGACTACGCGGTGAGGTTGGCTCAATGGTAACTATCACGGTAAAACGCAGCAGTAAGGAACCATTCGAGGTTACCCTCAAGCGCGACACGATCAAAATTCGATCAGTACGTGCCAAGATGTTTGACGGTATTGGCTATTTGCGAATCACCACTTTTTCCGAGCAGACTACACCCGGCCTAACCAAGGAAATTGACAAAATGTTCCGTGATCATGGCGAAGGCCTCAAAGGCTTTGTGCTTGATCTTCGCAACAATCCTGGCGGCTTGCTGAATGAGGCAATTTCAGTCAGTGACGCATTTTTGGAGCAGGGTGAGATTGTTTCAACACGCGGTCGACACGACGAAAATGCGAGCCGTGCCTATGCCCGCCCCGGTGATCTTGCTAAGGGTTTGCCGCTTGTTGTGCTGATTAATTCTGGATCGGCTTCAGCTTCAGAAATTGTTGCCGGCGCGCTAAAAGATCATCGCCGTGCCGTGCTTCTTGGCACACGTTCTTTTGGCAAGGGATCGGTGCAGTCGGTTATTCCAGTTTCAGGCAATAGCGCCATGCGACTGACCACGGCGCGCTATTATACACCATCTGGCATTTCAATTCAGGCTAAGGGTATCACCCCTGATATCGAGGTCGCCCTTGCCCGAATTGAAACACTTGAAGGTGGCAATACACGCGAAGAGGATTTGCAAGGCGCGCTTGATAAAAGCAAAGCCGGGCAGGCTGCCAAAGACAGCCACAGGGCTGGCGATAGCAAGCGGGATAACGCTGAAACAGCCGCTGATGCTACTCCGGATGACCAGTCAAAAATTGATTATCAATTGGCCCGTGCGCTGGATTTGATCCGGGGCGTTTCGATTTTCAATGTTGTAAAGCCAGGGGCTTGATTATGCAGAATATCCCCTATGATGAACGGCCATACCGGCCTTGTGTCGGCATCTTTCTGATCAATGATAAAAAACAGGTCTTTGGCGGTCGTCGTTTTGACAGCCGCGCCGAGGCATGGCAAATGCCGCAAGGCGGTATTGATCCTGGCGAGACGGCGATTGATGCTTGTATGCGTGAGATGGGTGAGGAGATTGGCACATCATCGGCGGAGTTGCTGTGTGAGCATGATGACTGGCTCTATTATGATATTCCGCTGCCACTTGCTGACCGCCTATGGCACGGACAGTATAAAGGGCAAAAACAGAAATGGATGGCGCTTCGCTTTACCGGTGACGACGCCGAAATTAATATCAACACGGCCGAGCCAGAATTTTGCGAATGGCGCTGGTTGGAGCCGCGTAATCTGGTCGAACTGGCGGTTCCGTTCAAGCGTGACGTCTATGATGATGTGCTGGCGGCGTTTCGTGATTTTGTCTAGCACGACCGCTAGATAGGGTCCCGATCACACGCCCCAAACAAAGGGGCGCCACTCTTTGGTGGCAGTCCTTTTTTGTGATGCTGATTAACGTCTAGAGCGCTTCGATCACTGCCTTCAGAAATGCAGCTTCAGCCTCGTTTGCAGCAGCGGCCTGCACTTTCAGCGTCGCCGCATCGGCGGTGCCGAGGTCAATTGCGCGTTCAGCCAGAATGGTCACAGATTCGCTAGAAACATCGGCAAGGCCACCGTCGATCATAAAACGGTCAGTGACCTTGCCATCTTCATGCACTTCGACGATCCCACGCGCCAGATCAGCCAGTAATGGCGCATGCCGCGGCAGCACGCCAAACAAACCTTCAACCCCAGGGGCAACAACCATCTGCACCGATTTCTGGGCCATGACGCGGGCTGGTGTTACCAGTTCCAATTGTGTCGTTTCAGCCATGCTAACGCATCCTTATGCCGGATCGAACAAAGACGATGCTTTATGCCGCGTCCTGTGTGAGTTTCTTCGCCTTTTCAATGGCCTCTTCGATTGTGCCAACAAGATAGAAGGCCGCTTCTGGAAGATGATCATAATCACCCTTCAAGATACCCTCAAAGCCGGCAATTGTGTCTTCGAGGCTAACCAGTTTACCCGGTGAGCCGGTAAAGACTTCGGCAACATGGAACGGCTGTGACAAGAAGCGCTGGATCTTACGAGCCCGAGCCACGACCAGCTTATCTTCCTCAGACAACTCGTCCATACCGAGAATGGCAATGATATCCTGAAGTGACTTGTACTGCTGCAACACTTCTTGAACCTGACGGGCAACATTGTAGTGATGCTCACCAACAATCCGCGGGTCAAGCATTCGAGATGATGAATCAAGCGGGTCAACCGCAGGATAAATACCCAGCTCGGCGATCTGACGTGACAGAACTGTGGTCGCATCAAGGTGGGCAAATGATGCAGCTGGTGCCGGGTCGGTCAGGTCATCGGCGGGGACGTAAATCGCCTGCACTGATGTGATTGATCCTTTGTTTGTTGTGGTAATCCGCTCTTGCAAGGCACCCATATCGGTTGCCAGCGTTGGCTGATATCCCACCGCAGATGGAATACGGCCAAGTAATGCCGACACTTCTGAGCCAGCCTGGGTAAAGCGGAAGATGTTATCGACAAAGAACAGCACGTCCTGGCCTTCTTCATCACGGAAATATTCAGCCAGTGTCAAACCAGTCAGGGCAACCCGTGAACGCGCTCCTGGAGGCTCGTTCATCTGGCCATAAACCAGCGCTGCTTTTGAGCCCGGCCCGTCAGTCTTGATAACGCCTGACTCGACCATTTCGTGATAGAGATCGTTACCTTCACGGGTCCGCTCGCCAACACCGGCAAACACTGAATAACCACCATGCGCCTTGGCCACATTGTTGATCAATTCCATGATCAAAACTGTTTTACCAACACCGGCACCACCAAACAAACCAATCTTACCCCCCTTGGCATATGGCGCCAGAAGGTCAACAACCTTGATTCCTGTTACCAGAATTTCGGCTTCGGTTGACTGATCGACGTATTCAGGGGCTGAACGGTGGATCGGATAATGCTTCTTTGATTTAACCGGCGCACCTTCGTCAACTGGCTCTCCAATAACGTTCAAGATACGGCCAAGGGTCTCAGGTCCGACCGGCACAGTAATTGGCGCGCCAGTATCAACCGCCTCGGCGCCGCGTACCAAACCTTCGGTTGAATCCATCGCGATGGTCCGAACAGCTGATTCGCCAAGATGTTGTGCAACTTCAAGTACAAGCCGCTGATCGTTATTGTTGACCTCAAGGGCGTTTAGAATGGCAGGGAGTTCACCATCAAACTGAACATCAACAACCGCGCCAATAACCTGACTGATTTTACCAATTGCTTTATTTGCCATGGTCTTCTTACTCCGGGCTAGAACCGTTTTAATTGCGGGCATCATTGCCCTGATCGTTTTCTTTTATTCAGCTGCTAAATCTAGAGCGCTTCAGCACCTGAAATAATTTCGATAAGTTCGTTCGTAATTGCCGCCTGACGGGTCCGGTTGAACACCAATGTCAGACGGTCAATCATTTCACCAGCATTTCTTGTGGCATTATCCATTGCCGTCATCCGCGCTGCCAGCTCGGCTGCTGACGATTCCAGCAACGCGCTGTAAATCTGTGTCGAAATGATGCGTGGCAAGAGGCTCGCCAGTAATTCGTCTTCTTCAGGCTCATAATCGTAATTACCGCCTGCTTCACCGTCGCCGGCATCAGCAACCTCGGCTGGGATCAGCTGGGTTAGCTTAACCTCTTGGGTGATCGCGTTGACAAATTTATTATAGATCATGGTGCAAATGTCGAAATCGCCATTTTCAAAACCACTGCGGATTGTCTCGCCAAGGTCGGCAGCGTCGGAAAACGCAACCGAAGTGCCCTGGATACCCTCTAGGCTGGCAATATACCTATCGCCGAATTCGCGACGCAGCGAGTCAGCCGACTTACGGCCAACCATTAAAAGTTTCACGGTTTTACCTTCACTGGTCAGCCGCGTCACTTCGGCCCGCGTCTGACGTGTGATTGACCCGTTGAAACCGCCGCAAAGGCCGCGATCAGCTGAGATAACAACCAGCAGATGTGATGCTGATTTTCCATTTCCGACGAGCAGTGCGGGGGCTGAACTTGGATCAGCCTTGGCCGCAAGATTTGCAATAAGACCACGCATCCGGTCGGCATATGGCCGGCCAGATTCCGCTGCCTCTTGCGCCCGACGCAATTTCGCCGCGGCCACCATTTTCATGGCAGCAGTGATTTTCTGCGTGGACTTGACGCTGTTAATCCGCGTCTTGAGATCCTTCAATGATGCCATTTACCAAACTCCATTTTGCGGCGCCAAAACCCCGCAAATGCCTTCACCATTTACGAAAAGCTTTTACCAAATGCCTCGATGGCCTTTGCCAATTTGTCAGATGTTGCATCTGATAATGCTTTCTCGTCACGGATTGTATCGAGAACGTCCTGATTGTTGCTGCGAAGATGATCCAGCAGCCCTGCCTCAAAGCGACCAATATCAGCGACCGCGATCTTATCCAGATAGCCTTTCACACCGGCAAAGATAACCGACACCTGCTCTTCAACCAGCATCGGGCTATATTGAGCCTGCTTCAGCAATTCAGTCAGACGCGCGCCGCGCTCAAGCAATGCACGAGTTGATGCGTCCATGTCTGATGCAAACTGGGCGAATGCCGCCATCTCGCGATACTGGGCCAATTCCAGCTTGATTGTTCCAGCAACCTGCTTCATCGCCTTGATCTGGGCAGCTGAACCAACGCGGCTCACTGACAGGCCAACGTTAACCGCAGGACGAATACCTTTGTAGAACAGTTCGGTCTCAAGGAAAATCTGGCCGTCTGTGATCGAAATAACGTTCGTTGGAATAAAGGCTGACACGTCACCGCCCTGGGTCTCGATCACCGGCAGCGCGGTCAATGACCCTGAACCATTTTCAGCGTTCATCTTCGCCGCGCGCTCAAGAAGCCGTGAGTGAAGGTAGAAAACGTCGCCCGGATACGCTTCACGTCCTGGTGGACGGCGCAGCAACAGGCTCATCTGGCGGTAAGCAACAGCCTGCTTTGATAAATCGTCAAACACAACAAGCGCATGCATGCCGTTATCGCGGAAATATTCGCCCATAGCCGCCGCTGTGTAGGGGGCAAGGAACTGCATTGGTGCCGGATCAGACGCAGTTGCGGCAACAACAATTGAATATTCCATCGCGCCTTGCTCTTCTAGCGAGCGAACGATCTGGGCAACGGTTGAACGCTTCTGCCCAACCGCAACATAAATGCAGAACAGCTTTTTGCTATCATCCTTACCGGCTGCGTCATTTACTGCCTTCTGGTTAATGAAGGCATCAATTGCAATCGCAGTTTTACCAGTTTGGCGGTCACCAATGATCAATTCACGCTGACCACGGCCAATCGGGATCAGGCTGTCGATAGCCTTCAGGCCGGTCTGCATTGGCTCATGCACTGACTGACGCGGCATAATGCCAGGCGCTTTAACTTCAACGCGGCTGCGCTTGGTCTCTTTTAGCGGGCCTTTACCATCAATCGGATTGCCAAGCGCATCAACAACGCGACCGAGCAGGCCCATGCCAATCGGCGCGTCCACAATCGATGCGGTCCGGCGCACAACATCGCCCTCACGGATCGACCGGTCATCGCCGAAGATAACGATACCCACGTTGTCTGATTCAAGGTTAAGCGCCATACCCTTCACGCCACTTTCAAATTCGACCATCTCACCGGCCTGAACCTCGTCCAGACCGTGGGCACGGGCAATACCGTCACCGACTGAGAGCACACGGCCCACCTCGGCAATTTCTGCCTCAGTACCGAAATTGGCAATTTGTTCCTTGAGTATCGCTGAAATTTCAGCCGCACGAATATCCATCACGCAACACCCTTCATGGCTGATTCCAGCCGGCTAAGTTTGGTTTTGATCGACGTATCAATCATACGAGAGCCGATGCGCACCACAAGACCGCCGATCAGTGACGGATCTACACGCATCGAAAGTGACAATTTGTCGCTGCCGGCAAGCCGGGCGACGGTTTTCTCTACAACTGCCTTGCGGCTATCATCAAGTTGGACAGCTGAGATGACTTCGGCAGAGATTTGACCGCGACGACTGGCATGTTCTTGCTGAAATGCCTGAATGACGCGGGAAAGCGCACTCAGCCGGCCATTTGCCGCCAGAGTACCCAAGAATTTAATGGTCAGAGCATCGGCACCGGCTTTTTGCAAAATTGCGGTGATAGCTTTCTGCTGTTGATCACGCGACAGGATTGGCGATTCGACAAGCTTTCTTAAATCTTGGCTTTCAACGAGCATGGCCGCAATGCTGCCCAATTCATCATGGATGGAATCAACTTTGTTGCTATCGACGGCCAGCGCATAAAGCGCGCCGGCATACCGCCCTGCAAGACCTGTAGCGCCTGAACTCACCGACTAAACCCTCATCCTAAAGAAATTCGATTTTTGGGTGCACCGCTCGTCGCGCGCTGACGCCGCCCGACCAGTTGTGACGGGTGGTTGCTATCATAGCCATGCCCGAAAGGCAAGCAGTCACGCCATGAAAAATTGACGAATTTTCGATGCGCCCCACCGGCGGGCAGGGCGGCAAACTCTAGAGGAAACTATAAGGGTCGATGTCAATCTGCATCCGCACCGATGACGGCAGCTTGATTACCCCAAGCCAGTCGTTCAAAATATGCTGAATATTCACACCCTTATCAGCCCTGACAAGCAATCTGGCGCGATGTTTCCCTTTCAAAAAGCCAATTGGGGCAATAGCCGGCCCGTAAATCTGCACCGCATCAAACTGTGGGCGGGTCACGTCAATCTGGCGAAGTGCCTCATGCAGCCGGTCTTCATGCGGCGAGGCGATGATAACCGCCGCCAATCGGCCAAAAGGCGGCATTCCGGCAGCATTTCGAGCCGCCGCTTCCTGTGCCAGAAAGGCGTCACGATCACCAGCAATCAGGCTAACTAGAACCGGATTTTCAGTTTCCAATGTTTGCAACATCGCAGCGCCCGGGCGTGATTCGCGGCCGGCCCGGCCGGCCACCTGACTAAGCATCTGAAATGTGCGTTCAGCGGCGCGTAAATCACCACCCGCAAGTCCCAGATCAGCATCAACCACCCCCACCAGCGTCAAATGCGGAAAATGATGCCCTTTGGCCGCCATTTGCGTACCAATGATAATGTCAACCTCACCATCGCTGACCGACCGGATAAAGGCTTCGGCCGCCTTTGGTGTACCAACCGTATCGCTGGACAGCAGGGCAAACCGGGATTCAGGAAACCGGAAAAGCACCTCTTCGGCAAGCCGCTCCACCCCGGGGCCACAAGCCTGCATCTGGTCGTTTGCACCGCAAGCCTTGCAATCATTGCTGGGAGACGATTCATGGCCGCAATGATGACAGCGCAGGCGACCAGCCAAACGATGCGCGACCATCCATGAATCGCAATTAGGACAGGTCACTTTGGTGCCGCAGGCGCCACAAAGCGTCAATGGCGCATAACCGCGCCGGTTCAGGAATAAAAGGCTCTGTTCACCGGCTTGTAGTCGTGCCTCGATAGCCTCGACGAGGGGCGGCGCCAGCCACCTGCCGCGTTCGGGTGGAGTTTGGCGCAGGTCAATCGCGGTAATATCGGGCAGCCGGGCATTATGAACCCGCTTTGGCAACTGCAAATAATCATAACGCGCCGGAAGGCCGGTTTTACCAGCATTGACCCAGCTTTCCAGTGACGGCGTCGCGCTTGCCAGAACCACCGGCACCTGCTCGAGTCGCCCGCGCAAAACCGCCATGTCGCGTGCCTGATAAATCACCTGATCTTCCTGTTTAAAGGCGTGTTCATGCTCTTCATCAACGATGATCAATCCAAGACGCGAAAATGGCAAAAACAATGCCGAGCGAGCCCCAACCACGACCTCGGCACGGCCCTGCAGCACAAACCGCCATGATTTGCGCTTTTGGGCAGGTGATATATCGGAATGCCATTCGACCGGTGGCACACCAAAGCGCGCAGTAAACCGTGCGCGCCACGCAGCAGACAGGGCAATTTCAGGCAGCAAAATCAGCACCTGTTGCCCGGCCGCAACGGCCGCTTCAACGGCCTCGAAATAGACCTCGGTCTTGCCCGAACCGGTTACCCCGTCAAGCAGGCAAGCTCGAAACCCCTTGCCAACCGCCTGCCGCAAATGAAATGCGGCCTTTTGCTGATCCGCTGTCAAGGTGACGCGCGGCACACCATGACCTAGATCATGCCGTAGCGCCGGTGGCGGCTGATCCGCCGAAACCAGCTCGACGCGCACAAGCCCTGCGTCTTCCATGCCGTTCAATACGGCCTGACTGACCCCACAAGCCGCAGTGACCGCAGCGGCGATAACGCCAGTCGCAGACCGAACGTGACTCGGAGTGTGACTCGGAGTTTTGCCGGGAGTATCAGGGGAAATCTCATCCAGTGTTTTATGGTCATCCGGTGTTTGCGACAGAGTCTGGGCGGCAAGATAATCAATAATTTTCTGACGCGATACGGTCAGCCGTGCGCCAGCTTCTGGTATTTTATAATAATAGCGTTTTTGTTGTGGTGGGCGGCCAAAGGCGGCGGGCTGGCTCAGGACCATTTTAACCACTGCGCCGATCGGCGCCATTGTCCAGGCCGCAACACGTTCGATGAAAAGCACCAGCGCATCAGACAATGGCGGCAGTTTAACCAGTGTTTCAACCGCCCGCAGCTTAGTCATCGGCACGTCGCCAAGCGCTGGCCCCATCACAATGCCGGGCAGATGCCGCCTGCCAAAAGGTACCGTCACAAGGCTGCCTCGAGATGCGTCAAGCGCTGGCCCTGCAAGATAATCATAAATCCCGGCAACCGGCGTAGCAACCGCAACAGCCAGTGCAGCTTGTTGTGTCATGGGATCAGGGTCATTCATGATAAATCTTTAAAAAGCATAGGATCCTATGGAATTTATCCGCCATCACAACCAGGCGGATCACACATCATTTTTAAGATTGTGGATTTGCGAAGTTGCTTCAAGTAAACTTGCGGGGCAGGCCAGAAAAGCGCAAGCATCAATCCAGTTAAAACAGGATCAATAACATGAAAATTTTTCTTGATAGTGCCGACATTGGCGAGATAACCGCGCTTTACGATACTGGGTTTGTTGACGGCGTCACAACAAACCCGTCATTGATCGCTAAGTCCGGACGCAACATCCTTGATACAATTGCCGAGATTTGCCGCCTTGTTGATGGGCCGGTTAGTGCCGAAGTGGCCGCAACCGATTTTCAAACAATGCTTGCCGAAGGGCGCAAGCTAGCTGCAATTGCGCCAAATGTAACGGTCAAAGTGCCGCTTAACCGTGATGGGTTGATGACCTGCCGCGCGCTAAGTGATGCTGGCACTGATGTGAATGTCACCTTATGCTTTACCGCGGGTCAGGCCTTGTTAGCGGCCAAGGCTGGCGCAAAATTCATTTCGCCCTTTGTTGGCCGGCTTGACGATATTGGCCGTGACGGTATGGGGCTGATCGAAGAGATTTGCAGCATTTACGCAAATTATGACTATCAAACTAAAGTACTGGTAGCATCGGTGCGCAGTACCCAGCATGTTGTCGATGCCGCCCTGATGGGGGCTGACGTCGTAACCTTGCCGCCAAAGATTTTAACCGCACTTTACAAACACCCACTGACCAACAGCGGTTTGGATGCTTTTTTGAAAGACTGGAAAGATACCGGTCAGTCAATTCTCTAGGTTATTCTGACAGACAAAGGCAGCGTTATGGCAGCAGATAAACCGGATAAACCCATCACCGCCAAAGATGTTGCCATTTTTCTGGCGGCCAACCCCGATACTTTGTCAAACCTGCTGGCAACCGAACCGGAGTTTCTCGCCGCCTGCCTGACTGCGGCTGGCAAAAATGCCGGCGATCACATGGATAATAAGGTGGTTGACCTGATACCGGCGCTGGCCGCAAAGGCGCGCCAAGATGCCCGCAAAATTAGCCAGACACATCAGTCACTAATGCATGTTGCCGCCGAAAATATGCTGAATTGGACACGATTGCATCATGCCACATTAGGGCTTCTTGCCAGCACGGATCTGGCCGGAATGTGTCAGGTGATCTTAACCGAATTTCCGGTGATTTTTGACCTTAGCCAATGCCAGCTGATCAGCGAGACTGAAGCTGCGATTTCAGCTGGTCTAAATACGGGATTGGCGGTGCATTCAGCGGACCGGATAAATGCCGCTACCCAAGGCTGCGGCCTGTTTTTGGGTTTGCCAAATGAGGCTGCACAAGCCCTCCTGATAAAGCCAGCACAAAGTCTGGCGATTATAAGATTGCCCGACCGGCTGCCAGATCCAGTATCGCAATGCCTGTTATTGCTTGGCGGCAAAACTGCCAATAGTTTTCACCCCGACCTTGGCAGTGACCTTTTAGTTTTGTTGGCCGAAATGGTCGGTGTAACCTTGGCTGCGCGACTGGAAATGCAGGTAGAGAATTGACATGATCGCAGGGGCACATCGGGCGGCCTGGTTGCGCTGGCTTGCCAGTGAAAAACGCTATGGCGCAAACACGCTTGATGCCTATGAACGTGATCTTGACGATTTTTCCATCTATCTCTCGGCAACGGTGAAGGCAGCCGATACGCCACTATCACGTCAGCTATTTCGCGGCTGGCTTGCGGCCATGGCATCGCGTCAGCTGGCCCGCACCACGATCGCCAGGCGCGTATCATCAGTGCGCAGTTTTTACCGGTTTTGCGGACGCAACCAGTTGCTTGATGTTCCCGATCTTAGCTGGCTTCGCGCCCCGCAACCACCGCGCGCCTTGCCAAAATCAATGTCGCCAGATGACGCCCAGGCGTTGCTGAACGCAATTTTTTCGCGGCGCGGCGATGATTGGGTCAAAAAACGCGACTTTGCCGTCTTGATGCTGCTGTATGGCGCTGGATTGCGTATTTCCGAAGCGCTTGGCCTGTGCCGCAAGGATGCCCCACTTGGCGACTGGCTTAACATTACTGGCAAAGGCGACAAGATACGCGATGTACCAGTTTTAAAGGCGGCAGCCGAAGCAGTTGATGAATATCTGGCAGAGTGTCCGTTTGATGGTGGGCCGACAGCACCATTATTTGTTAGCAGCCGCAACAAGCCACTTGGCCCACGTGCTGTGCAGCGTTTGCTTGAGGAGCTGCGTGTCAAGCTTGACCTTCCCAGTCACGTCACCCCGCATAGTTTGCGCCATGCCTTTGCCACACACCTTCTCGGCAATGGCGGTGATCTTAGGGCAATTCAAGAATTGCTCGGCCATGCCAGCCTTTCGACAACCCAGCGCTACACTCATGTTGACGAGACGCACCTAATACAGATTCACCGCGATACCCATCCACGCGCGCGCCGTTAGCCAGCAACGCAATCGTCATCATTTATTAGAATTTCAATTTTGCCGGATGACTAGATATGGATAGCGCGCCCATCAACTGCAAGCGCGGCCTCTTTTACCGCCTCATTCAGGGTCGGATGGCCGTGACAGGTGCGGGCAATATCTTCAGATGATGCCCCAAAGGCCATTGCCGTGGCGCATTCATGAATGAGAGTTCCCGCTTCATGGCCGATGATATGGACACCTAGAACCTTATCGGTTTTGGCGCAGGCGAGAATTTTGACAAACCCATCAGTATGGCCTTGTGCGCGCGCCCGACTATTGGCCGAAAATGGAAATACGCCCTTGGCATAGTCGATACCAACGTCGCTTAACGCCTCTTCAGATTTGCCAAGCGTGGCGATTTCTGGCGCTGTATAGACAATCCCCGGCACCAGATCATAATCGACATGACCGGACTTGCCAGCCATCATCTCAACTGCAGCCACCGCATCTTCCTCGGCCTTATGCGCTAGCATCGGCCCGTCAATCACATCGCCGATCGCATAGATATCCTCGATACTGGTCTCAAAACGCGCATCAACAGCAATGCGACCACGCGGCGTAATCGTGACACCGATTTTTTCAAGCCCAAGACCGTCAGTCGCCGGATGACGGCCAACCGAAACCAGCGCAATGTCTGCGTCGATCGTCGTTTCGTCACCACCATCAGCCGGCGTCACGGTCAGGCTGACGCCATTTTTATCAGCCGAAATTGATTTCACCGCTGTGCTAAGGCGGAATTTCAACCCCTGCTTTTTCGCAATTGAGATAAATTTCGTGGCAATTTCACTATCCATGCCGGGCAGGATACGCGGTAGATATTCAACCACCTCGACCTCGGCGCCCAGTCGCGCCCAGACCGTGCCAAGCTCAAGCCCGATATAACCAGCACCGATCACCACCAGTTTGTCTGGCACTGCTTCAAGTCCAAGAGCGCCGGTTGAACTGACGATGCGTTTCTCGTCAATGGTAACGCCCGGAAGACTGGAAGGATGGCTGCCGGTGGCAATCAGGATTTTGGCCGCCTTGTAATCGCCCTTATCCTTACCCTCGCTGATCGTAACACTGCCCGCACCGGTAATGGTCGCACTGCCCTCAAGCCTGGTGATCTTATTTTTCTTAAACAGAAAATCAATGCCGCCAGTCAATGTTTCAACAATATCACTTTTCGACTTCATCATCTGTTGCAGATCAAGCGACACAGAGCCGAGCGTTACACCGATCTTGCCAAGCGAGCCAGAGCCCGCACTGGCAAAATGCTCGGACGCGTTTAACAACGCCTTTGACGGGATACAGCCAACATTAAGACAAGTACCGCCAAGCGTCGGCCGCTTTTCAATACACGCAACTTTCATCCCAAGCTGCGCCGCACGAATCGCGCCAACATAGCCGCCCGGGCCAGCACCAATGACGATGAGATCAAAGCGGTTTTCCTGCATCTTTGGTTCCTTCTTATTTGCGATATTCCCCGAATGGGGTCTCTCGGCGGTTTGACGCCGCCAAATTAAAAACCCCTAGTTAGACTGGCCCTAATTAGACGCCAACCAGCAAGCGGCGGGGATCCTCGACCATTGCCTTAACCCTTGCAAGAAACGATACCGCCTCACGGCCATCAATAATCCTGTGATCGTATGATAACGCCAAATACATCATCGGACGAATCACAATCTGATCATCAATGACAACGGCGCGTTTTTCGATTTTATGCATGCCTAAAATGCCACTTTGCGGAGGGTTCAGAATTGGCGTCGACATCATCGAGCCATAAACCCCGCCATTGGAGATGGTAAAGGTACCGCCAGCCATTTCATCGGGCGCAATCTTGCCATCACGGGCGCGCAGGCCAAAATCTGAAATGGCGCGTTCAGTCTCGACCAAACTCATCGCGCCAGCATCCTTGATTACCGGAACAACAAGCCCCTGCGGCGTGCCGACCGCAACGCCGATATTATAATAGTTCTTATAGACGATATCCGTGCCGTCAATTTCGGCATTTACCGCCGGAAATTCACGAAGCGCCTGAATAACCGCCTGAACAAATACACCCATGAACCCAAGCCGGACCTCATGCGTCACTTCAAAAGCATCTTTATAATCAGCGCGCAATTTCATCAGCGCCGACATATCCACCTCATTAAAGGTGGTCAGCATCGCCGCAGTATTTTGCGCCGACTTTAGCCGTGACGCAATCACCTGGCGTAATTTTGACATGCGCACACGTTCTTCGCGCGCTGCATCAACGGCGCGCGGTGGAACACGCGGTGCGACTGGCGCAACGGCGGTTGCGTTGGGCATCGCGCTTGGCGCTGTTTGCGGCCGGCTAATTGCGGCCAGAACATCGGCCTTGGTTAAACGGCCACCAACACCCGTTGCCGGGATAGTTGTCGGATTTAGATTATGTTCCTCAACCAGACGGCGAACCGCTGGTGACAGATCGGATGTGTCACGCGCGACTGCCGGTGCGACAGGTGCGGCCGGTGCAACAGGCGCAGCTACTTTTACAGTGGCAGTTTCTTTTGCTGCATTGGGCGCTGGTTTTGCGCCGGCGGCGCCTTCTTCAACCCGCCCCAAAAGCGCCCCAACCTCAACCGCTTCACCTTCCGGCGCAACAATCTCAGCAAGTTTACCCACAACTGGTGACGGCACTTCCAACGTCACCTTGTCGGTTTCAAGCTCAACGATCGGTTCATCCGCGGCGACAGCATCGCCAGCCTTTTTAATCCAGCGCGCGACCGTTGCATCGCTCACAGACTCGCCAAGTGTTGGAACATGAATATCAACTGACATTATAAGCACCCTCCTACGGTACCTTGTCTTGAACCGCGCCTAATAATCAGGCGTTATCTATTTCGTTGCCGAAGCCGTCTTTATTGTTTTGGTTGCCGCTTTGGTGGATATTTTGCCTGCCGGCTTGACTGGCAACAGGCCAAGCGCTTCATCTACCAGAGCTTTTTGCTCACAGTTATGACGCGCCAGCGTACCCGCCGCAGGCGACGCGGCCGCCGGACGACCCGCATATAAAAGCCGACGCTGAGCCATATTGATTTCTTCCATGACCTCTTCGATAAAGTCACGGATGAATGTCCAGCTGCCCATATTTTTTGGTTCTTCCTGACACCAGATAACTTCAGCATTCGGGGTCTTTGCCAGACGCTTCATCACCGATTTGTGCGGGAAGGGGTAAAGCTGTTCAAGCCGCAGAATTTCAATATCCCATGCTTCCGCTTCGTCACGCGCGGCTGCCAGATCATAATAGACCTTGCCCGTGCAAATGACGATACGCCGTGCCTTGCCATGATTAACCTTGGTCCCTTTTTCATCAAGCAGACGGTGAAAGCTGGTGCCCGGGCCCATTTCGGCAAGGTCAGACACCGCTGCCTTGTGCCGCAACAATGATTTCGGCGTCATCACAACAAGTGGCTTGCGGAAATTACGGCGCACCTGACGACGCAAAACGTGGAAATAATTGGCCGGCGTAGTGCAGTTTACCACCTGCATATTATCCTCGGCACATAGCTGCAGATACCTCTCAAGGCGCGCTGATGAATGTTCTGGTCCCTGACCCTCATAGCCATGCGGCAGCAGCAGAACCAGCCCGTTCATGCGTAGCCATTTTGCCTCGCCGGACGAGATAAACTGGTCGACAACAACCTGCGCACCGTTGGCAAAATCACCAAACTGGGCTTCCCACATGACCAGCGCCTTAGGCTCGGCCTGCGAGAACCCATATTCAAATCCCATGACTGATGCCTCGGAAAGGGGCGAGTCGATCACTTCAAAAGTTGCCTGACTCTCATCAAGATGGGTCAGCGGTGTATAGCGCTCTTCGGTTTTCTGGTCGACAAACACAGCATGGCGCTGGCTAAATGTGCCGCGGCAGGAATCCTGCCCGGATAAGCGCACCGGATTACCATCAAGTACGGTTGCGCCAAAGGCCAGATGCTCGGCCGTTGCCCAATCAATGCCCTTGCCTAATGAAATACTGTCAGCACGCGCCTTCAAGATACGCAATAACTTTGGATTCAGCGTCATGTGATCCGGTGCGGCAGTCATCATCGCGCCAATTTTCCGCAGCCGGTCAAGATCCACAGCGGTATCCCCGCGCCGCTCGTCACCATGTGCGGCAACCATGCCTGACCAGCTACCTTCAAGCCAGTCCGCCTTGTTCGGCAGGTAATTGGTTCCCGCTGCAAACTCATCATCAAGATGCGCAATCCGGTCTTCGATTACCTTATTTGCGCCAGCCTCGTCATACACACCCTCGGCAATCAGACGCGATGCATAGACCTGCCGTATCGACGGATGCTCGGCAATCGCCTTGTACATAAGCGGCTGGGTAAAGGCCGGTTCATCACCTTCATTATGACCAAAGCGGCGATAGCAGAATATATCAATGACCACATCTGTACCAAAAGCCTGACGGAATTCAGTGGCAATCCGCGCAACGTGAACCACAGCTTCAGGATCATCGCCATTCACGTGGAAAATCGGCGCCATAACCATTTTGGCAACATCGGTTGGATAAGGCGATGACCGCGAATAATGCGGACTGGTGGTAAAGCCGATCTGGTTATTCACCACAATATGGATCGTGCCACCGGTGCGATAACCACGAAGCGCCGAGAAGGCGAATGTTTCACCAACAACACCCTGTCCGGCAAATGCCGCGTCACCATGTAGCAAAATACCCATGACTTCGGTGCGGTCAGTATCACCGCGCTGCTGCTGCTTAGCGCGAACGCGTCCCACCACAACCGGGTCAACAATTTCCAGATGCGACGGGTTTGGCGCCATCGACAGATGCACTTCCACTTCGTCAAATTCACGATCGGCGGATGCACCCATGTGATATTTCACATCACCTGATCCGCCGACATCTTCGGGATTGGCCGGGTTACCAAGAAATTCGGAAACGATGGCACGAAACGGCTTTTGCAACACATTATGCAGCACATTTAAACGGCCACGATGGGCCATACCAATCACCGCCTCACGCAGGCCTAGCTGGCTGCCACGTTTAAGGATCTGCTCCAATGCCGGTATAATCGACTCGCCACCATCCATACCAAACCGCTTGGTGCCGGTATATTTTTTATGGAGGTAGCGCTCAAACTCTTCGGCATCAACAAGGCGCTCATAGATCGCCTGCTTGCCCTTGACAGTAAAATCGGTCTGATTGCCGATGGCCTCGATGCGCTCTTGTATCCACGCTTTTTGCGCCGGATCTTGAATATGCATGAACTCGACGCCAATCGTGCCGCAATAGGTTCTGCGGAGCCGGTCAAGGATTTCAGTTAATGTTGCAGTTTCAAGCCCAAGAACATAGTCAATAAAGATTGGGCGGTCCCAGTCATCGTCACCAAAGCCATAGCTTGCCGGATCAAGTTCGGGATGGAGCGGCTTTTCCTCAAGCGCCAGCGGATCAAGATTTGCCAAAAGATGGCCACGAATACGGTACGCGCGGATCAGCATCACCGCACGCAGCGAGTCCAATGTAGCGGCGCGCATATCTTCGGCATTGACTTTGCGTCCGGTACCATGTGCCTGTGCCACGGCCTTGATCGAGGCTTCCGCATCAACCGCGCCAACAACGCGGCTTTGCGGCCGGCCCCAGCTTGGCCCTACCTCAACGTCAGCACCAAAATCACCAGCTTTGCCAAGCTGTTCGAAATAGGCTGCCCACTGCGGGTCAACCAATGATGGACTTTCACGCCACGCCTTGTTCATTTCGGCTATAAAAGTCGCATTCGCTCCAGATAGAAGGCTAAAATCGATTGCAGCGCCCATCACTACATCACCAATGTTCGAAGCAGTATCATCCATAAAAAAATTCACATTCCCTAGCGTGTCGAGACCCGAATAGTCTTTCAGTCTATTCGTTAATTTCGGTATTTCAAGTCGTATAGAGATTTCCTGCCAAATGGCAATGCATTCAACTTTGTTTTAGGCAAAAACTAGATGCCGTCAACCACCTAAATATCAACCCCAACAAACAGAAGGCCGGCTTTAACCGGCCTTCTTGGGTGATTTGAAATTGGCTGGCAACAGCACCGGTTTACCTAGAGGTTATCAACAACCTCATTCAAGGTTTTGACGGCGGCAACCGAATTGTCAAACATCGCTTGCTCCTCAGCATTCAGCTCGATTTCAACAATCCGCTCGACGCCGTTGGCACCAAGAATAACCGGTACACCGACATAAAGCCCGTTCAGGCCATAAGCCCCATCAACATAGGCCGCACATGGCAGCAGCCGCTTTTTGTCTTTTAGATAGGCATCAGCCATTTCAATGGCTGATGATGCCGGCGCGTAAAAGGCCGAGCCAGTTTTCAGCAAGCCAACAATTTCGGCACCACCATCACGCGTGCGCTGGACGATTTCGGCAATCTTTGCGTCGCTTGACCAGCCCATCTTGACCAGATCAGGAACCGGAATACCTGCAACCGCCGAATAGCGCACAAGCGGCACCATCGTATCGCCATGACCGCCAAGAACAAATGCCGTCACATCTTCAACAGACACATTAAATTCTTCGGCAAGGAACAGACGGAACCGCGCAGAATCAAGTACGCCCGCCATACCGACAACCTTGTTAGTTGACAGACCAGACGCTTTTTGCAGAACACCAACCATCACATCAAGTGGGTTGGTAATACAGATCACAAAGGCGTCGGGGCAATTATCTTTAATGCCGGCGCCAACCTGTTGCATTACCTTGGTGTTGATCCCGATCAGATCGTCACGGCTCATGCCCGGTTTGCGCGCCACGCCAGCGGTAACAATTACCACGTCACTACCTGCCAGTGCGGCATAATCATTCGCGCCG
This sequence comes from Candidatus Puniceispirillum sp., assembly GCA_016778895.1. GTDB lineage: Bacteria > Pseudomonadota > Alphaproteobacteria > Puniceispirillales > Puniceispirillaceae > UBA3439. Next base: position 69,422 of record JADHOR010000002.1, on the reverse strand, counting down.
GAGACATTTGCGTTATAGCCTTCAATCGGGCTTGCCTGCGCAATGTCGAGCGCCTTGCCCTGGGGAACACCCTCGGCGATATCAAACAGCAAAACGTCACCAAGCTCTTTCAATCCGGCCAGAAGCGCCAACGTGCCGCCGATGTTACCAGCGCCAACAAGAGAAATTTTATTACGTGCCATATCAATAAATTCCATAAAGTAAAGGGATCAAACTGTAACGCGCGATTTTGTGAGCTGTTCACCCCCCCCCCCGCGCCGAACGCAATTTTGGTTTACCTAACTATCGAATAACATACAAGCGCAAACCGGAAACAGCCAGACTTCAAACTTGTTTTACCGGTGAGCACGTCTACAAATATGACGGTATCAGTCCTTGTTCTGTGCTTTGCCGCGCTGCGCCATTTCTCTTAGCCGCGATGCGGTGCGGGCAAACTCAAATTGCCACTGGTGACCCTGATAAAGGCTGGCAATATCCGTTTCCGCCGACGCAATCAAGAACCGGCCCCGATCATATAGCGCATCTATCAGCCACATAAAGCGGCGGGCAACATGTTCATTCGCATCATTAAATTGTGGCACTTCGCTAAGTACAAGCCCGGCGAACCGGCCTGCAATCGCCAGATAATCACGCGCACCAAGCGCCACATCACACAAGCTGGCAAAACTGGCAAAACCAACGTCACCAGACACATTTTCAATGGTGATTTCACGCCCAGCGACGCGAATGATCTCGGCAGAAATGCTACCCCCACCGGCAAGTTGACGAAAGGCAGCGTCAAGTTGCGGTCCGGCGGCCTTGGCCGGTACGTGCCATGCTGGCAAATTGGCAAGAACCGCGCCCCGCCAATCAGTGCCATCATCAAGCTGGCACATCTCGCACCGATCCTTCAAAAGGGCAATAAAGGGCAGGAACCGGTCACGATGAAGCCCGTCCTTATAAAGCTCGTCAGCATGACGATTGGACGTTGCAACAACGACCACACCGCGTTCCAGCATTCCAGAAAAAAGCCGCGCTAAAATCATTGCATCGGCAATGTCTCGGACCTCCATTTCATCAAAACAGATCACCGCGCCACGCCGCGCTAGCTCACACGCTGCCGCCTCAATCGGGTCATCCGCGCCATTGGTGCGGGCATCATGGATCACATCTTGTGCCAGCACCATAAAATCATGAAAATGCAGTCGCCAGATAGAGGCACGATCCGGTTCGCCAAGCCCTTGGGCAAGCACCGCATCATGAAACATATCCATCAGCATGGTTTTGCCGCGGCCAACCCCGCCATAAATATAAAGCCCCTGAACTGGGTCTGGTCGGCGCGGGATAAGGCGGCCAGTAATCCGGCGCAGCAAAACCGGAAAACGCGACCTCGATTGTGCCGCCTCATGCAAACGGTCAATCAGCTGGTCCAAACGCGCCGCCATTGCCGCCTGGGCCGAGTCATCATTTAACGTCTTAGCGGCAATCAATGCCGCCAATTGCTGGCTCGGATAGGCGTTATAATCCGGCTGGCCGCTTGTCATAATGATATACCGCCCCCCAAATTATGCTCAACATCACCTTATACTCAAAAGTGACTTATGCGCATAAATGGCCAATGACTTTTCTTAACCGATGCTTTGCGACAAGTTTAGCGCTGGGCCATCTCGCTTTTAATACCGGCAATGGCCTTGCCCGGATTCAACCCTTTCGGACAGGTTTTCGCGCAATTCATGATTGTATGACAGCGATAGAGCCCAAAGCTGTCATCAAGCGCATCAAGCCGTTCACGCTTTTGCTCATCGCGACTATCAGAAATCCAGCGATAGGCCTGAAGCAGAACTGCCGGGCCAAGATATTCGTCACTATTCCACCAATAGCTTGGGCAGGCTGTTGAACAGCTAAAGCACAAGACACATTCCCACAAACCATCCAGCTGTTCGCGCTCGGCTGGTGACTGGCGGCGTTCCTCACCATCAGGGGCAGCGGTATCTGCCTTTAACCATGGTTCAATTGAGGTCAATTGCCGATAAGCATTGCTAAGATCGGGCACCAGATCTTTTACTACCGGCATATGCGGCAGCGGATAAATCTTCACATCGCCCTTTACATCGCGGATGCTTTTGAGACAGGCAAGGGTGTTGGTGCCGTCAATATTCATCGAGCATGATCCACAGATTCCCTCCCGGCAGGACCGGCGAAAGGTCAGGCTACTGTCGGTTTCATTTTTGATCTTGATCAGCGCATCGAGCACCATCGGCCCGCAATCATCAAGATCTATTTCAAAACTATCAATGCGCGGCTGGGCGTCATCATCTGGTGACCAGCGATAGATTTTGAAAGTTTTTACATCGCGCGCACCAGCTGCCGCCTTATGGCTGACCCCGTCCGTAACCTGGGAATTTTTCGGCAATCGAAACTCGGCCATTTTTCTTTCCTCGTCCTTAACTAGTAAACGCGCGGAGCTGGCGGGATCGGAGCAATATCATTGCTCAGAGTGTTCATCACGACATTGCGGTAATCAAGCTTTGACTTGTTTTGCTCATCAAGCCACATGACCGTATGTTTCATCCAGTTTTCATCGTCACGCTCAGGCCAATCTTCATGTGCATGGGCGCCGCGTGATTCCTGCCGCTGTTCGGCTGAACGGATGCTGACCAGAGCTTGCCCCATCAGATTTTCCAGTTCTAGCGCCTCAATCAGATCAGTGTTCCAGATCAGTGATTTGTCAGCAACGCCAATCTGCCCCATCTTGCCGGCAATTTTGTCCATGGTCACAACACCATCCGCAAGCGATTCACTTGACCGGAATACTGCTGCATGGCGCTGCATGGCATGCTGCATTTCCAGCCGGATTGACGCTGCGCTCAATGCGCCATTGGAATGACGCATCCGGTCAAATCGTGCCAGCGCCTTATCGGTGGCGGCTTGTGGGGCACGTTTTGATTTATTGCCTGGAGTGACTGTCTCGTTGGCACGGTGCGCCGCGGCGCGGCCAAAGACGACAATATCAAGCAATGAGTTTGTCCCAAGGCGATTCGCGCCATGAACCGACACACAAGCCGCCTCACCGATCGCCATCAGACCGGGCACGACAGCGTTCTGGTCATCCTTGGATGGGGCCAGCACTTCGCCGTGATAATTGGTCGGAATACCGCCCATATTATAATGCACGGTCGGTAGGACCGGAATCGGCTCTCGCGTTACGTCAACACCGCAGAAAATTTTTGCCGTTTCAGTGATGCCGGGAAGGCGGGTACGCAGAGTGTCAGGATCAATATGCTCAAGATGCAGCATGATGTGATCCTTATTCGGGCCGACACCTCGGCCTTCATTAATCTCGATCGTCATCGCGCGGCTCACGACATCGCGGCTTGCCAGATCTTTTGCGGTCGGGGCAAAACGCTCCATAAAACGCTCACCCTCGGAATTTGTCAGATAGCCGCCTTCACCACGCGCACCTTCGGTGATCAGAACACCAGCGCCATAGACACCGGTTGGGTGAAACTGCACAAATTCCATATCCTGCAGCGGTAATCCAGCCCGAAGCGCCATCGCATTACCGTCGCCAGTACAGGTATGCGCCGAGGTACAGGAGAAATACACCCGCCCATAACCGCCAGTTGCCAGCACGGTCTGCTGTCCCCAGAACCGGTGCAAGCTGCCATCTTCCATAAAAAGCGCGATGACCCCAGCACATTCGCCTTCATCGGTCATCAGCAGATCAAGAACAAAATATTCGATATGGAAATGCGCCTGATATTTCAGACATTGCTGGTACAAAGTATGCAGGATTGCATGGCCGGTTCGGTCAGCCGCCGCACAGGCCCGACGGGCCATTGATTTACCATGGTCTAATGTGTGACCACCAAACGGGCGCTGATAGATTTTGCCTTCTTCAGTGCGGGAAAATGGCACGCCGTAATTTTCCAGTTCAATCACCGACGGAATCGCGTTTCGGCACATATATTCGATGGCATCCTGATCACCAAGCCAGTCTGACCCTTTGACCGTGTCATACATATGAAAGCGCCAATTATCACCTTCGCCCATATTGTTAAGAGCGGCGCCAATGCCGCCTTGTGCAGCAACAGTATGCGAACGTGTCGGGAAAACCTTTGTGATACAGGCGGTTTTCAACCCACCAGCAGCCATGCCAAGCGTGGCACGCAAGCCGGCACCGCCCGCGCCGACAACGACAACGTCATATTGATGGTCAGTGATTTCATAAGCGCTCATTACTTAAATCCTTTTCTATGCGACCATTTCGCAAGCCTATTCGATGCCGAACCCTTGACTGCCCCCTATATCAGTCCCGCAATCATACCAACCGATACAAAGCCGGCTGCCGCGGCAATGGCGAAAACACCACGCGCAATTGTCACCAGCGCCACACGGCCACTGGCAAGCGGAACATAATCCTCGATAATCATCTGTACCCCAAGCGCAGCATGAAACAGGCCAGCGCCAATCAAAATCGCCAGTGCCAGCGCATGGTGCGGCACCCCGACAAAGCTTTTTGCCGCAGCATAGTCAAGCGCACCGATTGCCGCGACAAGATAAGTGAAATAAACCATCAATGCCAGCGTGACAACAGCGCTGATCCGCTGCCAGCGCCAATGGCCAAAGCCAGGTTCACGGGGATTTTTTGCGGATGATTGTGCCATACTAAAAACCCTTTTTTACAAAACTGCCAGCCATAGGGCACCGGTCACCAGAGCGGTCAAAACAAGCACCAGATAGCCACTTTGATAAACCTGTTTGACCTCTAGCCCGAGGCGAAGATCCCACGCCAGATGTCGAATGCCATTAAAGCCATGATAGACCAGCGCCAGCGAATAACCAAACAGGACAAATTGCCCCAGCGGGTGCTGCAATAAGGCTGCAACCGACCCGAAGATATCAGCGCCTGCCGCCAATGCCGCCAGCCAAATTGTCAGCAACAGACTACCCGTTGCCAAGACAGCACCACTGGCCCGGTGCATGATGGACATTACCGATGTCAATTGCGGGCGATAGACCTGTAAATGCGGTGATAATGGGCGCGGCTTTGCCATTTGGTCCTCACGTGGTCATCAAGACAAAAGACTGAGCGCAAAACACGCCCATATTGCGATTTAGACTATGGTTTATATGTGGTATTGATTGCCAATAGTCAATGTATAAGGGCGGAAACTCTGTCAACATATGTCGCGCTGGCGGGCCCTGAAATAACAGCCAGGGATTATCCTCACATCACTGCTTAAAGCGCGCTTTAAGGGGCAGCATCTGTGGCAGGTCTTGCAGCTGCCTTTCAATTAGTCACAGGTTTGATTGCATTTGCCTTTTCCCCCAAAGCACTGCAAACATGATTTTATGGAACAGATATTGTCAATTCAATCGGCGGTAACACTTGGCTTTGTCGGCAATAATGTTGCCGCGCCGGTGATAACGCATCTAGGGCATCAGCCATTATTGGTCAATAGTGTCATGCTGGCGGCACATCCGGGCCATGGGGTGATCGCTGGCGGACCAACGCCCGAGCCGACATTTACGGCAATTTTAGCCGCACTGACGGCCCTCGATGCGCTGGCCGATATTGGCGCGGTGATTACCGGCTATCTTGGCGCCCCATCGCAAATTGAAGCCATTACGGCTTTGATTATGCAATGGCAGGCAGCTCGGCAAAACGGGTATTATGTACTGGATCCAGTGCTTGGCGATAACGGCCGGATCTATGTTGACAACCAGCTTGTTACCGAAATGCGCGACCAACTTTTACCGCTTGCCAGCTTTGCGACGCCCAACCAGTTTGAGCTGGAACTTCTCGCCAAGCAGGCTGTCACTGATGTCGCCAGCGCAACCGCGGCAGCGCGGCAATTAATGACTCAAAATCCAGCGTTACGAGGGGTTGTTGCCACCGGTATCAACGGGCCTGATGGCCGGGTACATGATTGTTTTGTCAGCCGCGACAAAGCGATTGATGTTGCCTATGAGAAACGCCCTACCGGAATTGCCGGTGGCGGTGATTTGCTGACTGTTATTTTTACCAGCTGGCTTGCCGCGGGGCAGTCGTTTGAGGCCAGCTTTTCTGCAGCCAGCACCCAAGCTCATGCCATTATCGACGAAAGCGTGAACCATCTGGAAATCGCGCTTCTGAAAAATCTACATCACCTGACAGCAATCGGGAAGCGACCCTCTCAACCGGATGATCTAGCGTAAATACCTAGCGTCCGCTGAGGTTACGCGCCGCAAATAATTCGGCAATCTGCACTGAATTTAGGGCAGCTCCTTTTCTTAGATTGTCTGAAACGCACCAGAACACCATACCATTCGGCACAGTCGGGTCTTTGCGAATCCGACTGATATAAACTGCGTCCTCACCAGCTGCCTCATGCGGGGTGACATAGCCTTCATTTGCCCGATGGTCGACAACAATTACCCCCGGCGCATTTTCTAATAATGACCGCACCGCCTTTTCTGTCATGGGTTTTTCGGTTTCGATGAAAACCGCCTCGCTGTGACCAACAAAAACCGGGATGCGTACACAATGCGCAACAAGCTCTATCGCCGGATCAAGAATTTTCTTGGTCTCGGCACTCATCTTCCATTCTTCCTTGGTAAAGCCGTCATCAAGGAACACATCAATATGCGGGATCGCATTAAAGGCAATCTGTTTGGTAAAGATTTCTGGCTGCACCGCATCATTCACAAAAATGCCACGAGTCTGGTTAAACAGCTCATCCATAGCGGGACGTCCGGCACCTGAAACAGCCTGATAGGTTGATACCACAACCCGTTTGACCGAAAACTCGTTATGCAATGGCTTTAACGCCACCACAAGCTGGGCTGTCGAGCAGTTTGGATTGGCAATTATGTTGCGACCCTTATTCTTGATCAAACAAGCTTCGATCGTGTCGGGATTAACCTCGGGAACGATCAATGGCACGTCGCTATCCATTCGGAAGGCAGATGAATTATCAATGACCACACATCCGGCCGCACCAGCTTTTGGCGCATAGGCTTTGGCCGTAACGCCGCCTGCTGAAAACAGGGCAATATCTGCAGTGGCAAAATCAAACTTATCAAGCGCCTCAATCGTGACGATCTGATCTTCGCCATATGAAACTTCCTTGCCAACTGATTTTGACGAGGCCAGCGCATATATTTTATCGGCCGGAAAATTCCGCTCGGCCAGAGTTTGCAGCATTTCACGGCCAACCGCACCGGTTGCGCCAACGACGGCGACTTTATAACCCATTCTAAAACCCTCCAGTAGAGGCCCAAGATCCATGTCCGTTTGATTGGGTGGCTAAGCTTCCACCGATAACGGATATGGTGATTTGATTCAACGTGCCAGAAAATCCATCGCGTCAAGCACGGCTTTGGTCATGCCTTCGGTACCGGTCTGCTCGTATCCCGGCGCCATAATGTCACCGGTGCGTTTCGTTTCTAGGGCAATATTGACAGCCTTTTCGACCAGATCAGCCTCTTCGGCCTGATCAAAGCTGTAGCGCAGCATCATCGCAAAGCTGAGAAACTGCGCTAAAGGATTAGCAAGGCCCTTGCCCGCAATATCAGGGGCGGAACCATGCACCGGCTCATACATCGCCTTTGGCAGACCTGTCTCGGGATCGGGCGTGCCCAGCGATGCTGATGGCAACATCCCCAACGAGCCCGTCAACATTGCCGCGCAATCTGATAAAAGATCACCAAACAGGTTATCCGTAACAATCACGTCAAACTGCTTAGGGTTGCGGACCAGCTGCATGGCGCAGTTATCTGCATACATATGGCTAAGTTCAACGCCGTCGCCCTCTGCCGCATGAAGCGCAGTCATCACCTGCCGCCACAACACACCAGAATGCATTACATTGGCCTTTTCAACCGAGGTAAGACGGCCGTCGCGTTTGCGCGCCAGATCCATACCAACACGGCCAATCCGCTCAATTTCAGGGGTTGTATAAGCGTTAGTGTCATAACCTCTTTTGATGCCGTCACCCAGATCATCGATACCACGTGGTTCGGCAAAATATGACCCGCCGCACAATTCGCGAAGGATCATGATATCAAGGCCGGAAACAACTTCAGGCTTTAAAGTCGACGCATCAACCAATGTTGGAAACACCATTGCCGGACGTAAATTAGCAAACAGATCCATTTCCTTACGCAGTCGCAATAGCCCAGCCTCGGGTCGCACATCAAAAGGAACGCCGTCATATTTTGGCGTGCCAACAGCGCCAAAAAGCACCGCATCACTGGCTATTGAGTCGGCAAGAGTCTCATCAGTCAATGGCGTTCCATACACATCATAAGCAGCGCCGCCGACAAGTCCTTCCGACAGATCAAACCCCAGACTGCGGTGTTTTGCCAGCCAGTCAATCAGCTTCAGATTGGCTTGCATGACCTCATTGCCAATACCGTCACCGGGCAACACCATTACTTTGCGATTAGACGCCATAATCTTTTCCTTCACTTCAGAGCTTTGATCGGGGTCAGCGTTTAGAGCCAGGGCTGATCCTTGTCCCGCTTGGCTTCAAAAATGTCGATATTATCAGCTTTTTCAAGCGTAAGACCAATATCATCAAGCCCTTCGAGCAGACATTTCTTTCGGAAAGGATCAATTTCAAATGACACGATCGGACCGTTTGGACGCCGGATTGTCTGGTTCACGAGATCAATCGATAATTCAGGGTTTTCCGTGTCAGACGCATCGTCAATCAGCGCATCGCGATCATCCGCACTAACCACGATTGGCAAAATGCCATTCTTGAAGCAGTTATTGTAGAAGATGTCAGCAAAGCTGGTTGAAATAACGCAGCGAATGCCAAAATCAAGCAGCGCCCATGGCGCATGCTCACGGCTCGACCCACAACCAAAATTATCACCAGCCACAAGAATTTTAGCATCGCGATAAGGCGCAAGGTTCAAGACGAAATCGTCAACTTCACTACCATCCTGAAGATAGCGCATCTCATCAAACAAATTCTTACCAAGACCAGACCGTTTGATCGTTTTCAAAAACTGCTTCGGAATCATCATATCCGTATCGATGTTCAAAATATTCATCGGCGCGGCAACACCGGTCAGCGTGTCAAATTTCTGCATAATATCGCTCCGTTTCCTTAGATGTTTCGCACATCAGCAAGATGGCCGGTCAACGCTGCTGCGACCGCCATTTGCGGGCTTACAAGATGCGTGCGACCACCGCGACCCTGACGGCCCTCAAAGTTACGGTTTGACGTCGACGCGCACCGCTCACCCTCGGCAAGCCTGTCAGCATTCATTGCAAGACACATTGAACAGCCCGGTTCGCGCCATTCAAATCCTGCATCAATAAAAACCTTATCAAGACCTTCAGCCTCAGCCTGCTCTTTAACGAGGCCTGAACCCGGTACCACAAGCGCGCGCATTCCATCAGCCACTTTCCGCCCCGCAGCCAGTGCAGCCGCGGCACGCAGATCCTCAATCCGGCTATTGGTGCACGAGCCAATAAAGACGGTGTCAACCTTGATGTCAGTAAGCTTTTGTCCCGGTGTCAGCCCCATATAGGCAATCGCCCGTTCCATTTTAGCGCGCTTGCTGGCATCTTTTTCCTCACTCGGCAACGGCACTGAACCGGTAATCGCTAGCGCATCTTCAGGGCTGGTGCCCCAGGTCACGGTTGGCGCGATATCTTCGGCCGCAAGTGCGATCTCGACGTCGTAACGCGCATTTGCGTCCGACGGCAGGGTTTTCCAATAGGCGACAGCACGATCCCAATTTTCACCCTTTGGTGTCATTGGGCGATCTGCCAGGTAATCATAGGTTGTTTGGTCAGGTGCAATCATGCCGGCACGCGCACCAGCTTCGATTGCCATGTTACAGACCGTCATCCGGCCTTCCATGCTTAGACTGCGAATCACTGATCCGGCGAATTCAATCACATGACCAGTACCACCAGCAGTGCCGATCTTGCCAATGATTGCCAAAATCACATCCTTGGCTGTCACACCATCAGCAAGTGTACCGTCAACGGTGATACGCATATTTTTGGCCGGCTTTTGAATAAGTGTCTGGGTTGCCAGCACGTGTTCAACTTCAGATGTGCCAATTCCAAAGGCCAGCGCTCCAAACGCACCATGGGTTGCGGTGTGCGAATCCCCACAAACAATAGTCATGCCGGGAAGCGTAAATCCCTGTTCAGGGCCAATGACATGAACGATACCTTGACGGATGTCATCCATTGCAAAATAAGGCACGCCGAAATCAGCCGCATTTTTCTCAAGGGCTTCAACCTGAATACGGCTCTCTTCATCCTCGATACCAACTGAGCGGTCAGTTGTCGGAATATTGTGGTCGGCGACAGCAAGGGTGCGGTTCGGGGCCCGCACTGAACGGCCAGCGTTACGCAGCCCTTCAAAAGCCTGCGGACTGGTCACTTCGTGAACCAAGTGCCGGTCAATATAAATCAGGCAAGTGCCGTCTTCCTGTTGATGCACAACATGTGCATTCCAAATTTTATCAAATAGAGTTTTTGGAGCCGACATATCATTCTCCTGATTGCTGCCGGCGAGGAGTTCATCTCAGAGCCGGTCTGGCAATCTAAGAAGATGACGCCTCGCGATAGGTTGTCTTTTCAGCGATACGTGCTGCTTTACCGGTTCGGCCGCGCAAATAATACAGCTTTGCACGACGCACACGACCACGACGCATTACCGTTACACCGGCAACTTGCGGGGCATGGGTTGGGAACACGCGCTCCACGCCTTCACCATAAGAAATTTTACGGACGGTGAATGAAGAATTAATACCACCGCTTTTGCGCGCAATACACACCCCTTCAAAAGCCTGGATCCGCTCACGCGTTCCTTCGATCACCTTAACGTCAACACGCACGGTGTCACCTGGTGCAAATTCTGGCAACTGCCGTTGGCCAAGCACTTTCTCGATCTGTTTATTGCCTATGCGGTCAATGATGTTCATCGCCCGATTCCCTTCATAAATTCCGTGTCACCCGGGTCGGCCTTCTACCGACCGCCAGCCCCGTGCTGGTGGGTCACTTAACCTTTGCCTTTTTGCAGTGCCTGCCTGTCCAGATATTGTTGCCACAAATCCGGACGCCGACGCTGCGTCTCTTTTTCTGCCTCCGCCTGACGCCATTCGGCAATCTTGCGGTGGTGGCCCGATGCCAAAATTTCTGGCGCTTCGATGCCATTCCAGACGCGGGGTTGGGTATAGTGCGAATGCTCCAACAACCCGGTCTCAAAACTTTCTTCGCGGTGGCTAGCTTCTTTACCCATTACCCCGGGCAACAAGCGGATCACCGCATCCATCACTGTCAACGCGGCTGTTTCACCACCTGACAATATATAGTCGCCGATACTGACTTCCATCATACCAGCCTGATCAATCACCCGTTGATCGACCCCCTCATACCGCCCACACAAAAACACCGCCCCTTTGGCAGCTACCAGATCGCGCACTAGCGCCTGATCAAGCACCCTGCCACGCGGTGACAGGTAAAGTCGTGGGCCCGGGCAATCTGCCGCCGCATCCAATGCCGCCGCAACGACATCCGGTTTTAGCACCATACCGACACCACCGCCAAGGGGGGTATCATCCACAGTCCGGTGCTTATCGCGCGCAAAGTCACGAATGTCCAGTGTTTTCAGCGACCAAATCCCTTCATTTAGCGATTTTCCTGCTAATGAACGGGCCAGCGGTCCCGGAAACATCTCCGGGAACAGCGTTAACACGGTTGCCTGCCAATGCGGCGTCATCTGGCTTGTACCGGTTTGCTGGCAAGGATGAGACTCGGCTTTTGTCATCTTACCCCCTTTTTTACCATCAAGACCGACCAGCTGTGCTCAGTGAAACCGATTATTCCGGCTGATCATCCAACAAGCCATCCGGCACTAAAAGACCAATTTTACCCGCTTTGATATCGACCGTAATTAGGTTTTCACCGCCAAATGGCACCATGATGGTTGGCCCTTTATCCGGTGCCAGCTCTGCAATCTCGCCGGCGCCAAAATCATGGATCGCAACGATCTTGCCAAGCGGCTTACCATCCGCGGCTGAAACCATCATGCCTAAAAGATCAGCATGGTAGATTTCACCATTATCCAGATCCGGCAGCTGCTCACGCGTCACATAAAGCGTTGTACCGCGCAAAGCCTCGGCCCCATCCCGTGTATCAACGCCGCTGGCCCGCACAATCGCCAGACCGTTGGCGTTAACTGATGTTACCTGCAACCACATTTGCCGGCCATCATCCAAAGTGACCGGCCCATATGCCGCCAGCGCATCGGGGGTCGCGGTAAAAGGCTTTACCTTGAACTGCCCCTTAATGCCTTGCGGGCCAACAATCGCACCAACCGACAAATGGCCGGTGAGGCTTTGTTTAACCGAATATTGACCCGCCTTGATATTGCCAGCAGGCCGGTCGCCAGTCGCCACTAGCTACCCGCCTTTTCCTCAGCGGCTTCTTCAGCAGGCGCGTCTTCTACAGCTTCTTCAGCAGGCGCGTCTTCTACAGCGGGCTCGGCAGGCGCTTCTTCTACAGCGGCCTCGGCAGGTGCTTCTTCTACAGCGGCCTCGGCAGGTGCTTCTTCTACAGCGACTTCAGCTTCAGCTGCAGCGGCAGCGGCGGCCTCCTCGGCAGCAGCGGCAGCGGCGGCCTCCTCGGCAGCAGCGGCAGCAGCGGCAGCAGCGGCAGCTTCAGCAGCCTGTGCTTCGCGATCAGCGCGCTTTTTACCCGGTGCTGATTTCTTCGGCTGGTCCCGAATGACCGGCGCTTCGGTTAGCCCAGCAGCGGCCAGCATCTTGTGAACGCGGTCGGTTGGCTTGGCACCTTGACCGAGCCAGAATGTGATCCGCTCGCTGTTCAAGGTCATGCGCTGCTCATGCTCTTTTGGCACCATTGGATTATAGGTACCAACACGCTCAACATACCGGCCATCGCGGGGCGATGACGCCTCGGCAACAACAATCCGGTAAAATGGGCGTTTTTTTGCACCGCCGCGTGCCAGTCTGATTTTCAAAGCCATGAATTTATCCCTTTCATTGGCGTTAGTCGTCGATAAATCTATTTCTTCTTACCGGAGGGTTTGCCACCCAATCCCGGCAATCCATTGGCGAGGCTGCTTCCCAATCCTTTGGCAAGACCGCCGCCCAATCCCTTTCCAAACCCGCCAGAGCCAAACCCACGGGATAGCGCGCTTAAATCCGGCATGCCGCCAGCGCCGCCACTAGCGCCGCCCATTCCGCCACCAAGCATTGCCTTCATTGCCGCCGCGCCAGTTTTACCGCCCAACTTTTTCATCATGCGGGCCATATCCTGATATTGTTTAACCAGCCGGTTTACATCTTGAACCGTGGTACCAGATCCAGCTGCAATCCGTTTGCGCCGTGATGCGTTCAACAAGCCAACCGAAACGCGCTCTTTTTTTGTCATCGAAAGAATGATCGCTTCCTGCCGTTTGATCATCCGGTCGTCAATACCGGCGGCGGCAATCTGTTTCTGCATTTTACCAATGCCAGGCAACATTGCCATCAGCCCGCCAAGTCCGCCCATTTTCTGCAATTGACGAATTTGTGCCAGAAAGTCATTCATGTCGAATTGACCTTTGGCCATGCGTTTTGCCAGACGCTCAGCCTCTTCAAGCTTGATGCTCTCCGCCGCCTTTTCGACCAGCGCGACAACATCGCCCATATCCAGAATGCGTCCAGCAAGCCGCGCCGGATCAAACTCTTCAAGAGCGTCCTGTTTTTCACCAACACCCGCAAGTTTGATCGGACAGCCGGTAACATGACGCATCGACAAGGCCGCACCGCCACGCGCATCGCCATCCAGACGGGTCAGCGCAATGCCGGTTACACCAACAGCCTTGTGGAATGCCTCGGCCGTATTCACCGCATCCTGACCAGTCATCGAATCGGCAACCAACAGAATTTCATGCGGGTTGGTTGCCTCTTTGATGGCGCGCAGCTCGGCCATAAGCGCTTCATCAATACTAAGCCGGCCAGCTGTATCAAGGATCAGCACGTCATAGGCTTGTAGTTTGGCTGCTTGCAATGCGCGTTTGGCAATCTGTGTCGGGCTTTCACCATCGACCTCGTTCAGCACCCCAACCTCGGCCTGATTACCAAGCATACGCAATTGTTCACGCGCAGCCGGACGCGTCACGTCAAGCGAGGCAAGCATGACTTTTTTCCGCTCACGGCTACGAAATCGTAAAGCTAATTTACCTGCTGTGGTGGTTTTGCCGGAACCTTGCAAACCTGCCATAAGAATAACGGAAGGCGGGTTGGTGGCGATATTCAAAGGCGCCGAATCACCACCAAGCATTTCGATCAGCGCATCATTGACGATTTTGATCACTTGCTGATCAGGACGCACCGACCGCATGCTGGCAACACCAACAGCCTTTTCACGCACTTTTTCGGTAAAGGCTTTTACCGCGGGCAACGCAACATCAGCATCAAGCAACGCCAGCCGCACCTCACGAAGCGCAGCGTCAACGTCTGACTCGCTAAGCGCACCACGGCGCGCCAGCCCGTCAAAGACATCAGCTAATTTATTTTTTAGCTCATCAAACATGGTATTTAACCCGCTTGCCCCTCTTTAATCACAACTGCGCAGCCGCTCAGGCCTTCATCCAAATTACAAAAACCAGATGTCACCCGTGCTCGAAAACTTCAAGGACGTGTGGAACCCGTTAAGGTCGTTTTAGTCGGCGATGGCCTGATTTGACCCTAGCTATTGCGCTTTTTGCTGCGAATTGTCAAGAATAACTAATGTTCTTTATCTTGTCGAAAACGCTTGGCCTGCTGCTTGAACCGCTTTTGATCCCGTATCTATTTCTTCTGCTGGCGATTTTTGCCCGCTGGCGTCGCTGGCGCTGGATCATGCGCCTATCATTTTTAACCGCGCTTTTTCTGCCGCTCGGCTATGGATTTCTTCCGGTTTCAAGCCTGCCGCAGCAATATCTTGAAAACCACATTGCGCGCGGGAATATCGGCCAGCGCCATATTGACGGGATCATTGTTCTTGGCGGCTTCGCCGGAAATGGGATCACTGCCGAAAGCCGCAATCTATATACATTAGGGGATGCCGCCGAACGGTTTACCGCAGCGGTGACGCTGGCGCGCAAACTCCCCAACACACCGGTTCTCTTTAGTGGATTTTCTGGCGATCTGGTACCAAGGGGGTGGCGTGAAAGTGATAATATCCGCGACCTTATCGAACAGATTGGCGGCTTGAATACAACTGTTCTTTATGAAGAGGCCAGCCGAAACACATATGAAAATGCAGTTAACAGTAAACTGATTATGGCATTTGAGCCCGGTACGAGCTGGATATTAGTGACCTCCGCCAGTCATATGCCACGCGCCATCGGCAGTTTTACTGCCGCCGGCTGGAGTGGGATTATTCCCTATCCGGTGGATTATCAAACACCAAAAAGCGGCTATAGCAAAATATGGGATATAAGAACCGGCGTTTCGATCATACGCAACAGCCTGCATGAATATGCCGGTTTACTGGTTTATTACCTATCCGGGCGTAGCAGTGCACTTTTACCAAACTGATTGCCAAGCTCGGGCGATGCGGCGCAATTAACCAGCCCAGCCGCTATCATCGCGGTCGACCCCGGCCAATGCCTTGGCAAATTCATCAGCCGCAAACGGCTGCAGATCATCTGCCCCTTCGCCAACGCCAACCGCATGCACGGGTAGGCCGAATTCCTCGGCAAGCGCGACGACAACACCGCCCTTTGCCGACCCATCAAGTTTGGTAACAATCATCCCAGACACATCGGCAACAGCGGAAAATGCCTTTACCTGCGATAGGGCATTCTGACCAACAGTTCCGTCAAGAACAATGACCGAATCATGCGGCGCCGTATCATCCAGCTTGCGGATCACGCGAACAATTTTCGCCAGCTCTTCCATCAGCTCACTGCGATTCTGCAACCGGCCAGCCGTATCGATAATCAACACATCCGCCTGCTCTTCGATCGCTCGTGTCATCGCCCGATACGCCAGCGCCGCCGCATCCCCGCCAGTCGCATCGGCAATGACCTTTGTGCCAGTCCGGTCCCCCCAGATTTGCAGCTGTTCAACCGCAGCCGCCCGAAATGTATCGCCAGCAGCCAGCAAAACCGTCTTGCCGGCAGCCGTCCAATTCTGCGCAAGCTTGCCCGCGGTAGTGGTTTTTCCCGATCCATTCACCCCAACCAGCAGAACAACATGCGGCCGGTTTGCCAGGTCAATCTCTAGCGGTTTGGCAACCGGTTTTAAGATACCTTCAAGCCCGTCTGCCAGCGCCAAGGCAATCGAGTCCGCATCAACCGGCCCGTCGAATTTATGTGATTTTAAGGCGGTTGCCAGCCGGATCGCCGACGCCGTGCCCAGATCGGCGGCAATCAACGCATCCTCGACCTCTTCCAATGAGGCTGCATCTAATTTTGATTTGCCAATCAAAGCCGATAATGACGGCAGGCTAGCCAGTGACTCGCTGACTTTCTTACTTGATTTGCTCAGGCCGTCTTTGAGCTTTTTGAACCAGTTCATGCGCTTTGCACTCCCTTTGCAACTGCGCGGCCAATCAAACAATCCGCCGTGCGGCCGGTCAATTCAACATCAACGATCTGACCTGATGGAATGAATCCGCCATCAAGCCGGATCTTGACAAAATTACGCCCATGCCCACGGTTGCCTGCCTCAACCAGAAGCTCATCCGGCTGGCCAACTAACGAGTCAAGAAGTGCGCCAAGACGCGCGGCACCTAATTGGCGCAATTCAAACGCCCGCTCTTTAATTATCATTGGTGCCAACTGGGGCATATCGGCGGCCGGTGTTCCGGGGCGCGGGGAATAGGGAAAGACATGAAGATGGGTAATATCGGCAGCGGCGATCATCGCCAGGCTGGCCACGTGCGCCTGATCGGTTTCGGTTGGAAATCCAGCAATCACATCAGCGCCGAAAACAACATCCGGCCGGCGGCGGCGCGCCTCCTCACAGAACCGCAGAATATCGCGTCCAAGATGACGACGCTTCATCCGCTTTAAAATCAAATCATCGCCGTGCTGCGCCGACAAGTGCAGGTGCGGCAAAAGCCGGTGATCATCCGCTAGCACATCCATCAATTCAGCATCAGGCTCGGCCGGATCAATCGATGATAACCGCAGTCTTGGCAAATCCCTCACCTCGGCCAGAAGACGGCGCACCAGATGGCCCAGTCGCGGCCGGCCGGCAAGGTCACTGCCCCATGAGGTGATATCAACGCCGGTTAGAACCAATTCCTTGCAACCATTCGCCACCAGCCGGCGTGCTGCGTCAATTAGATCATCCGCTGGTGCAGACCGGTTGTTACCGCGGCCATAAGGGATAATGCAAAAGGTACAGCGGTGATCACAACCTTGCTGAACTTGCAAAAAAGCGCGGGTATGTTCATGGAAGCTATCCACCATATGCGCAGCGGTTTCTCGAACCTCCATCACATCACTCACCAACAGCGATGGTGCATCATCGGTCGCCAGCTTTGCCCAGCTTGCCGCCTGAAGCTTGTCATGGTTGCCAACAACCTGCGTAACCTCGGGCATCGCCGCCCATGTTTCCGGGGCAATCTGCGCGGCACATCCTGTCACAATAATCTTCGCATCAGGGTGATCACGGCGGGCTTTACGAATCGCCTGGCGCGCATGTTTTTCGGCCTCGGCCGTTACCGCGCAAGTATTGAAAATAATCGCATCGGAAAGTCCGGCAGCTCCGGCCTGATCACGGATCACTTCCGATTCCCAGATATTCAGGCGGCATCCAAAAGTCTGCACATCGGGCGTGTTGCGTTTGGTCATGCGCCCGCCCTCATTAGGGCCGCCAAATCACCCTGCAACACCCCGTCAAAAGCATAGCTGACCGGCCCACGCATTATCACCCGTCCGCCCAGCGTGCCATCATCCTGCCAATCGATAAAGACGCTGCCACCATCCATGATAATTTCATTACGCCGTGACCCGCGCCCGGAACGATGCACCGCAACCCCAACCGCACAAGCACCGCTGCCACAGGCAAATGTGATGCCGCCGCCACGTTCCCACACCCGCATCCGGAAGCGGTCTGGACCGATCTGATGCACAAAGGAAATATTCGCCCGATCCGGAAATAGCGGATGATGCTCTAGCTTTGGGCCAATTGACCCAAGATCAACCACTTCGGCATCATCAACAAACAATACCGCATGAGGATTGCCGATCGAATGACAGACCGCCGGTACCATCGCGCCAAGATCAACGCCAAGCGTGTCTTGGTCACGCATCTCACCATCACTTGCCAACGGCACCTCATCCCAAGCCAGCCGTGCCGGCCCCATATCAACCGCGATATGATCCTTATTTTCAGCTTCGCGCCAGCTTTGCAGGACACCCGAACGGGTTTCAATCGATAATTCCGCTAGCCCAAGATCACGCATCACCAGATCGGCAACACATCTTGTTCCATTGCCACAAGCGGCCGCATCGCTGCCGTCGCAATTGAGTATCTGCATAAAAATGTCGGCCTTTGTCGACGGTCTGATCACCAGAATCTGATCACAGCCGATGCCAAAATGGCGGTCGGCCAGACGCGTTGCTGCAACGCGCCCAATTTTATCGGGAATACCATTAGCCGGATTACGCGCATCAAGGACAATGAAATCATTGCCAAGGCCGTGCATCTTTAAAAAAGCTGTCATAGCAAAGCGTATAGCCGGTTTTTCCCCTTCGCGAAAGGGGGTCACCATGGCGTTTTAAACAGCCTAGAGTGTCAGGCTGATCGGCACATGATCGGATGGCTTGTCGGCGCTGCGCAAATCGCGATGGATTTCGGCCTGAACAACCCGATCGGCAAGATCATGGCTTACCCAGATATGGTCCAACCGGCGCCCCCGGTCACTTGCCGCCCAATCACGCGCCCGATATGACCACCATGAATAGATCTTCTGCCCGTCACCAAAATAGGCGCGCACCGCGTCATGCCAGCCACCATCGGCAATCAGCCGCTTTAGTCCGTCGGTTTCCACCGGCGTATGGCTGATGATTTTTAGCAATTGCTTGGTTGACCAGACATCATTCGCCAATGGCGCGATATTAAGATCACCAACCAGAATTTCAGACTGTGGCTTATAGGCCTGAAAATGGCTGGTCATCTCGTCAATAAATTGCAGCTTATGGGCAAATTTTGGGTTTTCCACGACATCGGGAATATCGCCGCCAGCCGGAACATAGAAATTATGGACGCCAATGCCATCTTCGGTCATCGCCCAGATATGGCGGCAATCAGATTTACCCGTCCATTCCATGTGATTCGTTTTAACCAATGGCCGCCGCGCGATAATGGCAACCCCGTTATAGCTTTTCTCGCCGCGAAACACCTGATGCGGCCACCCTGCGGCGGCCAGTTCTCCGGCCGGAAAATACATATCCTGTGTTTTCGTTTCTTGAAGGCATAAGACATCAATATCGGCCTCCTTCAGGAAGCCCAGCAAAAGATCAAGCCGCAAGCGAACGCTGTTGATATTCCAGGTTGCGATTTTCATTTCCTGTCACTCCGGGGAGCTTTGGTTGCATCAGCCAGCCAGCATAATAGAGGTAGGTTATTGGTCATTATATTGCGGTAACCGAAAGACGTTATTTGCGACAGGCTGATCAAAAACCATATTCTGTAAAGTGACGCTAGTTTCAATTCCTGCCGCATCAAGAATAATCCAGCGCCGGAACTGAAATGGCTTGTCAGAAAATTCCAGCGTCAAACGACCTGCGCCTTCACCATCATTCTTAGTGATCTCGATCCGGATGATGCCAGCAGATGATGGCAAGCCACGGGTTTCATATCCATCTGGCTGCAACCGAACCTTATCGGCAAGAATCAGTGACAGCGGCGTCTCAGAAACCGGATAGCTGGTCAACAACCGCTCATCCGGCCGATCGACATGCAGCCAGGTACTGCTGGTGATCAGCTGTAGCGTCTCGCCTTTGCCATAGGTCAGTTTCATTTGCGATGGACGGCGAAATACCAGCTTGCCCTCGGCGGCAGTCCCGTCCGACGCCACCTGCACAAAATCAGCCGAAAGGGTTTGAATCTTGTTAAACCAGGCCTCAGCGCGGGCTATGTCATTAGCGAAAGCGGGAAGGGTAGGAAGTACACAAAATAGCAACAGCCCCATCCCGGCAGATCTAAACCGGCCGCGTCCGCAACAGCCCGTCGCAGGCCCGCCTCTCAGCCCCAAAATCGGGCCGATAATCGCGCCAGAGATTAGGGTCATGTGCCAGTTGGCAACCATCATCAAGAACCACCATTTTCATTGTCAGTGATCAGCACATCACGTTTACCGACATGGTTTGCCGCTGAAATAATGCCGTTACTTTCCATTTCTTCAATGATCGTTGCCGCCCGGTTATAACCAATTTTCAAATGCCGTTGCACAAAGCTGGTTGAAGCTTTCTGTTCGCGCACGACCAGCGCCACCGCCTGCTCATAAAGGCTGCCGCCAGTACCTGCGATAATGGCATCACCGGCGGCATCACCGCCAATTTCAGCCTCTTCGACAACACGATCATCATATTCCGGCTCGCCCTGCTGGCGCAAGAAATTGGCAACCGATTCAACCTCGCCATCCTCGACAAATGGTCCGTGGACACGCACAACGCGGCCACCACCTTCCATGAACAGCATATCACCCCGACCCAGCAATTGTTCGGCGCCCTGTTCACCAAGGATCGTGCGGCTGTCGATCCGTGACGTAACCTGAAAACTAATCCGTGTCGGGAAATTTGCCTTAATCGTGCCAGTGATGACATCAACCGAGGGGCGCTGGGTCGCCATGATGACATGAATCCCCGCTGCCCGTGCCATTTGTGCCAAACGCTGCACCGCCCCTTCAATTTCCTTGCCAGCAACAAGCATCAGGTCGGCAACTTCATCAATCACCACGACAATGAAAGGCAAAGGGGCAAGATCAAGAATTTCCTCTTCATGGATTGGTTTGCCAGTTTCCGGATCAAAGCCAGTTTGAACACGCCGGGTCAGCACTTCACCCTTTGCTCTGGCTTCAGCAAGGCGATCATTATAACCGCCAATATTTCGCACACCCATTTTGGCCATATTGCGATAGCGGTTTTCCATTTCACGAACTGCCCATTTCAACGCGGTCACCGCCTTTGACGGATCTGTGACAACCGGACTAAGCAGGTGCGGGATACCGTCATAAACTGACAGTTCCAGCATTTTTGGGTCAATCATAATCATCCGACAGGTTTCCGGCGTATGCCGATAAAGCAATGACAGAATCATCGCATTAATCCCGACCGATTTACCCGATCCGGTAGTTCCCGCAACCAGCAAATGCGGAAATTTTGCCAGATCGACCACCACAGGTGCACCGGCAATATCTTTACCAAGCGCCATCGGCAGGCTAGATCGATCGCTAATCCAGACATGATGATCAAGAATATCGCGCAGCATAACCACCTGCCGATCCTGATTCGGCAATTCGATGCCAATCACATTTTGCCCCGGCACCACCGCCACACGAACTGAGATAGCGCTCATCGAACGCGCGATATCATCGGCAAGCGAGATCACCCGTTGCGATTTTGTGCCCGGCGCTGGATTCAGATCATAACGGGTTACAACCGGCCCATAACTCACATCGGCAATAGTGCCATTTACGCTGAAATCGGATAACACATTTTCCAGCTGGCTGGCATGTTCCAGTAACGATGCCTTGGACGGGCCAGACTGCGCCTTGGCAGGCGGATTTAACAGGCGGGCAGGCGGCAGCTGGAATCCAGAATCACTGCCAAAATCCAGAATTTCCTGTTTGCTGTTCTTTTTTGCAGTGCGCGATGAACGCGGCTTTGCGCTGGCCGCCTGATTTGCATTTTCACCAGCGACAAGGTCGGCTACCTCGGCAACAAGGACGGGTTCCTGACGCTGCTTTTGGGATTTTGACTTTCGCGCCGGTTTTGCCGCAACATTTATTTGCATTTTTTTGAAAGCACCATTCAACCCATGACCAACGCCAGCAATGCCCTTAAAAAAGCGTCCGATTCTACTGGTCTGGCCGCCAAGCTGAAGCCATTGCTGGGGCGAAATCGCTGCCACCCACAACCATGCCAAAAAACCCAAAAACAGGGCAGCACCGCCAACATAATGGATTGTCTGTAGCCCCAAAACTGATGGCATTGGCTGCATGACCCGCATGATAACGCCAATAATTACCGCACCAGCAGCGCCGCCATTATCACTGACCCCGCCACCATCAACTGCAAACAAACCGCCAGCAAGAAACACCAGACTGATCGGCAGTAAAGCAGTACGAAAGCGAAGCAACGGCACTGGCTGCTTGCGAAAATAATATGCGCTCCAACACAGCGGCGCCAACGCCAGAAAAAACCCTGCAAGCCCGATAACGGCATAAATCCCCGCCGAGAAATTGGCACCAAGTACGCCAAGCCAGTTTGATACTGGAGCATTTGAAATTTGCGTGAAGGACGGATCGTTCTTGCCAGCGGTGACAAGCGCGATTAGCAGCAAAACCCCAATGAAAAACAACACAAGGCCAAAGATTTCCATCAGCCGATTTTGCAGAAACTGCATCATCGCATTGGAGAAAATAGGTTTCTTATCGTCGCTACTGGCCATCATTGTCCTTTATAGGGTAAATTGGTCCGGCAATCTAGGCATTGGCCAGGTGATGATGTTTCTTCATAAATCATGGCTCACAGATTATCGTCACCGCGGGACGATTACGCTCATGCGTGGCGTTTATAAATTTTTGCCACACGCGCCAACGCCTCGTCGGTGCTATGCGAATCATGCACCAGCGCCAGCCTCACATAGCCCGCCCCCGGATTACCATCTTCTGATGCCAACCCCATGAACGACCCGGGCACGGCGCGCACTGCCTGTTCACCCATCAGCCTTTTGACAAATCCAATATCATCATCAACTTTTAGCCAGAGAAAAAAGCCGCCCGCTGGCGGGGCAATGCCAAGATGCTTTTCGACTAGCGCGAAGTTTTCATCATAATAAGCCCGGATTTCGGCGACGTGCGCATCATCATTATATAGGTCTGCTGCCACCGCCAAAAGCGGCGATGGTACCAGTGAGCCACCATTGCCAACAAGTTTCAGATATTGTGCCACCACCTGCCTGTCACCAACCATAAAGCCAGCACGAAGACCAGCCGCGCCAGAGCGTTTCGAGAGGGAATTCAGCGCCACCATGTTTGCTAGCGGATCAGCATCACCACTAATCCCATCCGTTTTTGCCACAAATGCGGCAGCCTGCATCAAGCCAATAGGCGGATTGCCGCGCCAGATATCGGCATAACACTCATCCATCACCAACAGAAAATCATGCTTGCGGGCAAGACGCAGCGCCGCAACAAGATAATCCATATCCATGACGCTACCTTGCGGATTTGTCGGGCTGCAAAGATACAAAATACAGGCCCGATCAAGATCAGCGGCGCTAATTGCCTCAAGATCAGGCAGAAAATTATGGTTCGCACCACTGTTTAGCCAAATGGTTTCACCGCCACTAGCCAGCGCACCCGCACGCCACGCATGATAGAACGGATTGGTCACAAGCGCTGCGGCATTGGGTTTGCTGCCATGCACAAGGTGACCAAGAAAATGCAAGGGTTCGCGCGTTCCTGGAACCGGAATAATCTGGCTGGCATCAGCAAGGCCGGCAGCCTCCGGCCAGCGCCGCGCAATATAGCCCTCAACCGCCGCGGTATAGCGCTGACTGCCCGTCGCCTTTGGATAGAATTGCCATTCGTCATTATGCCGCGCGACACTCTCGATCAGCAATTTGGCAGGCGGCTGCTGTGGCTCACCGATTGACATATCCAAGATGCGCAGACCGGCGGGCGGAGTTATCGGATCGAGTAACCCACGAAGCTGGACAAACATATTGCCATCAAAAATGGCGTGCGCTGGATTAAGTTTCATGGGTTTTCTTCACCATATTAAAAATTGGGATATCAGAAATCGGACATTTCCGCCAATTCAATTATTTCGCAGTCATTGGTAGCGCATGCTATGCGTCGGGGCAATGGCTGCGATGATGTTACTCACTAGCAAATTGGGCCAATTCTAGTAAACTGCGGAAAGCTCGATAGACGACCCAGGTTAATACCCAAAGCTGGGCTGTGAACGCCGCGCCAAATCATCATAAAAGGGATCATCTTTCGATGTCGCTAAAGCCAGCTATCTTTCTTGATCGTGACGATACGCTGATCCGCGATGATGGCTATATTTACGAGATTGAAAAATTTGCTTGGATAACCGGGGCGGCGGCGGCGCTAAAAAGGTTTCATCAGGCCGGATTGCATGTATTCATTGTAACCAATCAGGGCGGCATCGGCCGCGGTATTTTTACCGAAGCTGATATGCACGCATTCAATAATCACCTGATTGACGCGGCCAGCAAGGTGGGCGGCGCCATAACTGATATCGCCTTTTGCCCACATCACCCGCTAGCTCCGGATCCGGCAATGGCGGCGCATTGCCGCTGCCGCAAACCTGAGCCGGGCCTGTTATTTGATCTGGCAGAAAAATGGGCGATTGATCTCGCTGCATCGGTAATGATCGGTGATCGTGACAGCGATGTCGAAGCCGGGAAACGCGCCGGCATGAATGCTTATCTTTTTACCGGTGACGATCTAGATCAGCTTGCAAAAGAAGTGCTGTCCCAGCATTTTGCCGCGCCAACTAGGAGCCAATAATGACCGCAACGCAGCATTATGAGATCATTGTGGTTGGCGGCGGACTAACCGGTGTCATGATGGCGATCGCGCTGTCTCATGGCGGCTATGGAACGGCAGATCTACCAGCAATTGCGCTAATTGATCGCGCCCACCTAGGCCGCACCAAAACCGCCAGTCCTGACCTTCGGACAACGACAATTCACGCCGCTGGCAAAGCAATGTTCGAGGCGCTAGGCGTCTGGCAGTATCTTGCGGAGCACGCAACGCCAATCACCCGCATCAAGATTGCCAATGGCCTGCCCAGCACCGTCGGTCTGGGACGTCGCCGCCGTCTTGAATTTACCCTTGATTGGCATCATGCACACCAGCCAATGGCCTATGTTGTGGGCAATGAGCAGCTTCTTGACGCGCTTTATCGAGTTATGGAAACGCGCCCCATCACGCCGATATATAATGCCGAGGTCAGTAATTTTGACGGGGCAGGCGATCTTGCCAGGCTGCAATTTGCCAATCGGCCGGAGCTTACCGCGCAACTGATTGTTGCTTGTGATGGGGTGGCCAGTAAATTGCGCGATTATGCTGGTATCCGAACCTTTGCCGAGGCACATCGCCAGAGCGCAATCGTTGCGAATGTAACGCTAGAACGCGGTCATGGTGATACTGCCTATCAGCGGTTTTTGCCAACTGGGCCATTGGCGTTGATGCCTTATGGCCCGCATCGGGCATCGCTGGTCTGGACCTTGCCGAAAGAACAGGCAAGCCGAATTTTGGCGGTTGATGAAACCGAATTTGCCAGTCTTTTACTGGCTGCGTTCGGTGACGCGCTTGGCGGATTACAACTTGATAGCGCCCGCCTTTGCTGGCCGCTAAGGCCAACCATCACACGTCAGATGACGAGCAATCATCTGGTACTGGCCGGTGATGCCAGCCACGCGATCCACCCGCTTGCCGGTCAGGGATATAACCTTGCGCTTGGCGATGCAGCGGTGCTTGCCGATTGTCTGGCGCGGGCCAGTTCACGCGGTCTTAGCGCCGCTCACCGCTCGGTTGAAAGTGATTACCTTGCGGGGCGCAAACTCGAAGTTACGGCAATGGCGGCAATGACCAGTGGGTTAAACCAGCTGATGTCATTCCAGCCAGCACTCGCCAAAGTCGCTGGCGCTGGTATGGGTCTGGTGAATAACAGTCCGGTAAAAACCTTGTTTCAGAAGAGTGCCATGGGCGGTCATTTGGCGCGGGCAAATCTGCTGGAGGGGCGTCTGCCCTGATCGGCCACTGGGTGCTAATTGCGGCGCACACCCGCCGCCTCAAGCCGCGACAGATAATCACCCATCAGCTGATCTTGTCGAAGCGCATAATCATACAGCAGAGGCCAGCTGAACAGGCCGGTATTATGGCCATCGCTAAAACCAATCCGGATGGCATAATTACCAACAGGCTCAATGCTGCTTATTAAAACACTCTGCTTTCCCGAAGGTGTGGTTTTCTGGCCGGCACCATGCCCCTGCACTTCAGCCGAAGGCGACTCGACCCGTAATAATTCAGCCGACAAGGAAAATTGAGCCCCATCATCAAAGCGGATTTCAAGACTATCCTTGGCTTTGGACAGGCGGATTTCTTCCGGCCAAACATCTTGCGCTTGGGCTGTCGGCGGCTCGGTCGAATCATTCATAGCGATCAAAATCCAAGAGTTGGGTCACAAGAGAGTTGGTTCACGATAAAGCGGGCAGTTGGCCTAGTCATCGCAAAGGTCGCGGGCCTCATCAGCAAGCATGATCGGCACACCGGCGCGCACCGGATAAGCCTTACGCGCCTGATGGCTGATTAATTCGTTATTGGCGCGATCATAAACCAGAGGGCCACGCGTCAAAGGACAAACCAACACTTCCAAAAGGCGCGGATCGACCTCATAGCTAGCCGCCCGATCAGTGTCTTGCATCATTTCCTCCGGTTTCATCATGGATTGCCATTTCCATCATGGCGATCAATAAATCGGCGCGAGATGCCATTGAATCCGCCTCTAAAAGCGCCTGTTTTTCGGCAACTTCAAACGGACAGACCATGGATAAGGTCGCCAATAGCTGATGATTATCCGAGTTTTCAATCTGCGTCCAGTCCGTCTCGAACCCCTTCAGATCGAAATAGCGCCGTAGCACATCCATCAGCGGGTCGCGATCAAGCGCGCTAACATCAATACGCAAATCATTGGCAAAAGGCCGCCAATCAACATCGGCAACCAGAAAACCGTTTGGATCGAGTTGCTGATCAAGCCAGTGAAACCGACAAACACCATTTAGCGCAATGACAAAACGGCCATCATCGCTTTCCTGAAAAAACGACACGCGTCCGGCACAGCCAGTCTCAAACAGCGTCGGCTCTTCAGCCGATGCATCGTCTGCATGGTCGCGCGGTTGCACCATGCCGATTAACCTGGTCGGGGTTGCCATTGCGTGTTTTACCATCGCCAAATAGCGCGACTCGAAAATATTCAACGGTAATTGCCCCCCTGGAAGCAGCAATGCGCTTGGTAACGGAAAAATGGGAATGCGCATCGGAAGCTGGTCAAATTCCGGATCAAAAATACCACCTGCCATAATCACTCCTTACAAAAATCTATCGGGCCAGTCTCTTTTTGGCATGATGCCCTGACGATCACAATATGACTGCCGTTAACGTTTTTTGAAGTTTGCCAGCCCGCTTTGAAAGCCTTTCTATGCAAACAAGATCGTCGATAACTGGCGCCGCGCCGTCATCACATCAGGGTTTGCCGGACCAAGTGTTTTGAAAAATTCTAATAGCTGTGTCCGCGCCGCCTCGTCGTTCCAGCTTCGGTCAATGCGGATTGACTCCAAAAGCTGATTCATTGATGCCGCCTGCTCACCAACCGCAAATAACGCCATCGCCAGATCCTGCCGCGCGGCAAGATCGTTTGGATTAGCATCAACTGCCGCCTTGGCTTCGGCTAAACCGCCGACCGCACCCGCTGCCTTTTCCGCAAGCTCCAAGGTCTCGATGGCAATCACCATTGACGGCTTGTTGCGAAAATCTTCGTCCAGCTGGTCGACAATTTCACGCGCGCCATCAATATCCTTCATCCCGACCATACAGCGGATCATACCTGCCAGCCCGTCCGGCGACTCCGGATCAGCCGCCATGATTTCCTGATATTGCGCCATTGCCGCATCATAATCCTGCGTTTCAAAAAGCTTGCTTGCGGTCTCGATCATGGCCGCAATATCTGGCCCGCTGCCGCCTGTGGCGGCCAGCTTGTCAATGAATTGTTTAACCGTTGATTCAGGCTGCGCACCGGCAAATCCGTCAACTGGTTGCCCGTTAAAAAACCCATATACTGTCGGCACTGACTGGACCCGCATCTGTTGGGCAATCTGCTGGTTTTCATCAATATTGATTCGCACCATCTTGACTTTGCCCTTTGCGGCGGCAACGGTTTTTTCCAATATTGGGCCAAGCTGCTTGCATGGCCCGCACCACGGTGCCCAGAATTGCACAATGATCGGAACCGTCGCTGATCCATCAATGACCTCAGCCATGAAGTTCTTCATATCAACATCAATTGGCGCTGTATCAGCGCCCGCCACAATAAGCTGTTCCATCTTCTTTCTAAACCTTTTTAAATTGCCGGTGTCAGACAGTGATCACTCTGACCCTAAATGACCAGAACCAGAATTTATACAAAACCCGAAATGATCACAGTCTGGTGGCCAGTCGGTTGGCAGACCCAGTTTTCACCGTCTTGATGTAATCATAAAATATACCGAAACAAGAGGTGCTTTGGACACCAATAGTTATGCATGATTATAGGTCAAGCCATTGCGGCTGATGACCGGTATGGGCAAAAAACGTTAAAAGTGCAGGCCCGGTGATTCCAACCGTCATGTCGTTAACCAGAGGGTGTGCGTAAACCCTCCCGCCATCCCGAAGCGCCGTGTCGAGAAGCAGCGCAACCTTGTGATCAGAATCATTGATCAGCGTTAACGGACTGACCGCGCCCGGTCGCACTCCCAGCATTTCAAATAAACGGTCAGCGCTACCAAATGACAACCGGTCACAGCCAATGCTGTGCTCAAGCGTTTTCAGATCAATTATCCGGTCCTCTTGCGCAACAAGGAGAAAATTCCGCTTTTTTCGATCGCGGAGGAAAAGATTCTTGATGTGGGTGCCGGGCATATCACCGCGATGCGCCTTCGCGTCTTCAACCGTTCGTAATGGAGGGTGATGATGCGTAACATAGTCAATCGCCAGACTATCAAGAACCGCCAGGAGCGATTTTGGTGTTGTTGGTAAACTGTCTTTGAATTGTGATGATGCGTCCATTTTAAGGCCCTGATGAACTAGATAAAGCCGACTGAAATAACCGGGTCTGGCCACTCTCTGACCACGCCTCTTTCTAGCGGGATGACCGCCGCACTGCAAGGCCATTACCTCACCGTACCCATAGCGATGTCGGATTAGGCCAGCATAATCTGCACCTGCTTTGTGAAAAATGTAACGAAATGCAACGATTGACGCGAATCGTCGCTCATATTAAGACACAAATTAACGCAATTAATACGCATCAAGGTGATTGAAAATCAAGCGATGACAAAAATAGGTCTTATCGGATGCGGAATGTGGGGCCGGAATTTAGCCCGCAACCTTGCCCAGCTAGACGTTCTGGCAGCGGTCGCCGACCAAAATACTGACTCTTCCATCGATTTTGCGTCAGCCTTTGCCGTCACACCAATGGCAGTTGACGCGCTGATCAATGATGAAACCATTGATGGGATTGTTATTGCCACGGCTGCACCCAGTCATGATGCGTTGGCAATAGACGGCCTGGCAGCTGGCAAGCATATCTATGTCGAAAAGCCATTATCGCTGACCTTGGCTGGAGCAAGGTCAATCCAAGACGCCGCCATCGCTGCCAAAAAACAGGTTATGGTCGGGCATTTGATCCGCTATCACGCGGCCTTTATCGAATTACAAAAACAGGTTGCTGGTGGTGCGATTGGCAGCCTGCGTCATATACAGGCAAACCGGCTGGCAATGGGGCGTATTCGTAACACCGAGTCAGTATTGTTTGACCTGTGCCCGCATGATTTATCATTGATACTGGCGCTGGTCGGCACTGTTCCAAAGAAAATACACTGTGCCGGTGCAAGCCATATGACGGCTGGTGTGGTCGATTTTCTTAGCAGTTATCTGGGGTTCGAAAATGGCGTTTCAGCTGGCATGCAGACCAGCTGGCTAAGCCCGTTCAAGGAACATCGCCTGACCGTTATCGGCAGTGCCGGATCACTGGTGTTTGACGATACTAAGCCATGGCCGGAAAAACTGACACTCTATCAAGATCAGATACGCCTTGATGGCGAACATTTCTTGATCAACCGTGCCAGCCCAGTTGCCCTACCAATTGCCGAAGCTGAACCGCTGAAAGATGAAATGCGCGCCTTTATCCGCTGTTGTGAAACCGGGTCTGCAGCGCCAACCGATATTGCCAAAGCGATGACCGTTCAGCAAGTTCTTGACACTATGCAATCATCATTGATCGACATGACTGCCAAACCCTGACCCTATTTTGCGAGATACCATTGAAATGAACCCAAACATAAATATTGCGTTTATTGATCTGCAAGCCCAACAGGCGCGTATTCGCGGCAAAATAGAGGCAGGGTTTCAGAAACTACTTGATCACGGCGCTTACATTATGGGGCCAGAGATCACGGCATTGGAGGCGCGGCTTGGCGACTGGACCGGGGTTGAGCACAATATTTCCTGCTCGTCCGGAACTGATGCTCTATTGCTGGCGCTTTTGGGTCTGGAGATACGACCGGGTCAGGGCGTGATTGTGCCGTCTTTCACCTTTGCCGCCAGCGCTGAAGTCATGCCAATGATGGGCGCCATTCCGGTTTTTGCCGAAATAGACCAAACCAGCTTTAACCTTGATCCAGCAAAATTACCTGATGCACTGGCCGCGGCGCGCAGTAAAGGCATTGAGGTTGTCGGGATCATCGGGGTCGGGTTGTTTGGCCAGCCAGCCAATTATGATGCAATCGGACACTTTGCCCGAGAGGAAGGACTGTGGCTGATTGATGATGCCGCCCAGAGCTTTGGTGCCAGCTGGCAAGGCAAACCCGTCGGCCAGCTTGCTGATATTACCTGTACTAGCTTTTTTCCGGCAAAACCGCTCGGCGCCTACGGTGATGGCGGCGCTATTTTTACCAATGATGCGCGCTGTGCCGAGATCATTCGATCCTGTCGGGTTCATGGCATGGGACGTGATAAATATGAAAATATCCGCATTGGCATGACCGCGCGGCTTGATAGTATGCAGGCCGTGGTTCTGGACGCAAAGCTGGATATTTTTGCAGATGAGCTGGTGCATCGCCAGACTGTTGCCAACCGCTATGCTGAATTGCTGGACGGGGTGGTTACACCGCCCTCACTTGCAGCTGGCGCAACGTCTAGCTGGGCACAATATGTGATCAGACTTCCGCGTGGCAGTGATCGGGCAGCGGTCAGCAAATTGCTCGGCGACGCCGGCGTGCCAACCGCAATTTATTACCCAATCCCAATGCATAGCCAGCCGCCCTATGCGCATTATCCGGTCAGCTCTTGTGCACTGCCGATAACAAAAGATCTGTGCAATCATGTGCTGGCATTGCCAATGCACCCGTATCTTACCGCGGCCCAGCAAGTCCATATTGCCGAAAGCTTGAAAGGCGCGCTGGCAAAGGGTTAGCACCATTGACGCTGCGGGTGGGCTGGAAACTTTTTGCCATCGCCTTTTGAATGACTAAAAAACCGCAAATATCGCTGTCCAATCGGGTAATTTGCCTCTTGCGCGGGAACGACGCTTGGATTATACCACCCCTCAGCGGTTCGCGGTAAACGTATCCACCTGACCTGGTGAATGCGACGCGGGTGTAGCTCAGTGGTAGAGCACAACCTTGCCAAGGTTGGGGTCGAGGGTTCGAATCCCTTCACCCGCTCCAATTTTCTCCTAATTATAGCGCCAGTTTTATGTTTGGGTCGCAAGGTCAGACGGTTTAGCCGGTCTGACGCAACATCGACCAAACCGACAGGATAACGACGGCGAAAAGACAAGTAGCCATTCCGAAATTTATTGCTCGCTGCGTTCCAGCCGCCAGTTCCAATCGGTTGATTTTGACCCCTGCATACAGCCACAGACCATGGAGCAGTAACCAGATTACATTGGCAATAAACAGCTTTAATCCGATTTCAACAACCAGACTTTCCGGATAAAACGCAAAACCACTAAACAGCGTGGTGTTAACCGCATAGGCTTTTGGGTTAATAAACTGCAGTGCTAGTCCCGCCATTAAACCGGGCGTCGACAATGAAATGAAGGCAATTTTGGCACCGGCAAAGGCGATTCTGAAAGCAAGAAAAGCGAGATACGCCGTCGAGATGATGAGCAGAATCGTACGGATCACCAGATCTGCCAACACAATCGCGGCAAGACCAGAAATAACCGCAAGACAAACAACATTGGTACCGATGAACAAACCGGCAAGATATTCTATGCCTTTGCGCCATCCAAATGCAGCACCGACACCTGCTAACGACAACACACCCGGCCCGGGTGTGATGATTAGCAAAAAAACCGCTAGCGCGAATGTGGACATTTTGAAAGCTCCATGAAAGCCTGATAGCAGGTTTAGCCGGAGTTATATTATTTTTGTAACCTTACGCCGGGTCATAGGCAGTTTCACCAGAGCAAAGATAGCCAACATTCCGCCCGGGATCATCACCATGAATATGGCATCACTGATCGGAATGAAATCACCAAAAAAGCCGATAAGTATGCCGCCAAGTGTTAAACTGCCAAACGACACACTTGACCACCATGTCATCACCCGCGCCCGATATGACTCGTCAACTTCAAGCTGAATAAGGGTTTGGGCGCCAATGCCGGTCACTGTTGCGGTAAAGCCTGTCAAAACGAAGGCCAGGCTCATTGCGGCGATACCGCTAGTAAAGTGCAGTCCGGCTGTACCGATTAGGCCCACAGCAAGCATCGGCCATAAGCATCGCTGAATAAAATCAGGCGCCAGCTTGCCAAGCCCAATCCAACTCGAAGCCAAGAGCGAGCCAACACCGGCTGCTGCGGTTGCGATCGCCAGTGCCTGACTATCACCACCCAAAATTTGACCTACAATCGCTGGTTGAATTTCCAGCACACCCCTCACAAAAAAGCTGTTTAACGCAACGATACATAATGCGGTGAAAATAAGTGGCGTTTGCAAGGCCACCTTGCCGCCATCGCGCATCTTTTGAAAAAACCGATCTGCATTGGGCTTGGCTTTGACGCGCGGCTCAAGCGGCAATAACGCCAACGCAATAATCAATGGCGCATAAAGGATTACCGCCAGACCAAATGTATTTGCAACCCCCAAGAACACAATCGCAAAACCTGCCAAGCCCGGCCCCACGACACGCGACATATTCCACGATACCGAATTCAGTCCGATAGCGCTGGCCAGATATGGACGCGGTACCACAATCGAGATGAATACCAGCCGAATGGGATGATGCACCGCGCTCAGAAGGCCAAGCGCCAGAGATGTTACGATCAGCGTCTGCAAATTATGCATCTCAAAGAATTGCAGGCCAAAGATCAGAAAACTGACCAGCATCATCAGGATTTTTGTAATCAAAAAGGCTCGTCGCATATCCCAGCTTTCGGCATAGACAGCGATGAATGGCCCAATAATGCCCACTGGCGCCATTAGCGCAATCGATACAAAGCTAGTCCAAAATGTCGATTCGGTAATTTGCCATGTCAGCCAGCCAAGACCTACTTTTTGAATCCATGTGCCAAGCAAAGACAATGTATTCGTCAGAAAATAATAAAGAAATGACTTTACCGTCAACGCATTCATCTGCTTTTCCAAACTGGCACTACTGACCCTTCAAAACTTCGGCGAGAAATTGTTTGATTGCCACATTGAAACTGGTTGCATCTTCACAATAAGGCGCATGACCAACTCCAGCTATAGGAAAATAGCGGGCTTGAGGAAGGCACATCTTCAGTGCGGTAATGGCTTCGGGCGTAACAACAATATCTTCAGATCCTGTAAAAATCGCCACTGGTGCAACAATCTTTGCCAGCAGGTCAGTGGTGTCCAGATGATGCATTGCCAGACCACCAGAGCGAATGCCCTCAACCCTAATTTCACCGGCAACCATAGCCAAAAACTGCACAATCTTGGGGTCAATCTCACCAGCCAGCATCTTGCCAACCCGAAGCGCCCCATAGGCCGCATCGTCCATTATTTTGCGCTGCTCAATCCGTTCAATCACCGCCGGCCCAAGTGGCGTTCCCGTCGGTTGCGCCCGCCCTTTATGTGTACATGACAGAATGATCGCTGCACATAACTCCGGGTGCAGGGCGCCTAGCACCTGTGCCAGCATACCGCCCATTGAATGCCCAATAATGACCACCTTATCGGTAACAAGGCTGCTAATTAAAGCCGCAACTTCTCCCGCAATCGTCGCCATATCACCATCATAGGCCTGCGACTGGCCAAAGCCGGGCGCATCGACAGCAATCACCTCATGGTCTGTAAAATGCGCGAATTGACAGGCCCAGCTTTTGCTACTGCCATTAAAGCCGTGCAAAAACACCAGCGTCGGACGCGGTCGATCCAGAAATTCCGGCTGTTGGCGACGGTAAGAGGTTACGATGCCAGTTTTTTGATTATAAAAAATTGAGATAGGCGGCAAACAATCAATAAGTGTCTGATTTTGTGTAATAGACATTAAACGCACACCTAGTTTTAACTTCACCAATCATTTGTAGACAAATATTTATTAATGTAACAGAATAATCCAAACAGCGTTGAAACAAAGCCAAAAAATATCACCGAAAGGGAGGGGCGTATGAAACTTAGACATCTTGTAACAAGTAGCATTGCAGCAATTGGTATATCCTTTGCGGCAAATGCCGCCGAATTACGTGTTGGTCTGCACTCAGAGCCAAGTTCAATCGATCCGCATTATCATAATCTTGGCCCAAATAATGCCTTTGGAACCCATATTTTCAGCCATCTAGTTGGAAGTGATGAGAATCAACAGCATTACCCAGACCTTGCCGAGTCATGGAAGCCAATCAACGACACAACATGGGAGTTCAAGCTCAGAAAAAATGTTAAATGGCACGATGGTAGTCCATTTACTGCTGATGATGTGATGTTCACAGTCGAGCGAGCACAAAATGTTCCGAACTCACCCTCAAGTTTTGTTACTTACTTGAAAGGCAAAACCTTCGAAAAGGTCGATAGCCATACAATTCATATCAAAACGTCAAAGCCATATCCGCTGATGCCAAACGATATGACAACAGTCAAGATAGTATCCGCTAAAGCCGCCAAAGGCGCATCCACTGAAGACTACAACAGTGGCAAAGCCGCAATTGGTACTGGCCCTTACAAATTTGTTGAGTGGGTGCCAGGCGATAGAATTGTTCTGGAGAGGAACCCAGACTACTTTGGAACACAGGCAAAATATGACAGGGTAACTTTTAAACCGATCAAGGCAGGCCCAGCTCGCATTTCAGCATTACTAGCCGGAGATGTTGATCTCATTGACAGTGTGCCACCACTTGATGTTGCTCGGCTGAAACAAGAGGACGGAGTTACACTTAGCAGTGGCCCCTCAAACCGAGTGATCTATCTTCACATGGATCAATTTCGCGAGAACTCACCTCATATCACTGCTAAGGATGGAAGTCCGATCAAGAACCCGTTGATGGATGTTCGTGTTAGGAAGGCAATCTCAATGGCAATCAACCGTGATGCTATTGTAGCACGTGTAATGGAAGGTGTTGCCGTTCCTGCTGGCCAGTTGTTGCCGGCTGGTTTCCACGGTGTTTCAAACAAAATGAAGCCCATGAAATACGATCCTGACGGTGCAAAGAAACTACTAGCAGATGCCGGTTATGGGGATGGTTTTAAAATGACAATTCATGGACCAAATGACCGTTATATCAATGATGCGAAGATCGCTGAGGCAATCGCACAGATGATGAACCGGATTGGCATTGAAGCAAGCGTTGAAACAATGACTAAAGCTGTCTATTTTGGGCGTGCGTCGCGGGGCGGTCCCAACAAATCACCAGAGTTTAGCTTTATGCTTCTTGGTTGGGGCGCTGGTTCTGGCGAGGCCTCATCACCATTGAAAGCGCTTTTGCATACATACGACAAGTCAAAAGGTATGGGTGCTGCAAACCGTGGGCGTCACTCAGACCCAAAGGTAGACGCTCTAGTGCAAAAGGCGCTGGCAACCGTTGACTCGGACGCGAGAGGAAAGCTTCTTGCCGAAGCAACTGAAATCGCAGTTGGTGAAAACTTTGGCGTAATCCCACTGCATTATCAGGTGAATACTTGGGCTTCCAAGAAAGGCTCAAGTTACCAACCTCGTACCGATGAGCGGACAATCGTGATGGGCCTCAACTAGGGCTTGCCACAGAGGCCTCTATAAATTGACCCATGCCGGTTTGATAGACCGGCATGGGTCAAAACATCTGCTCCGGAGAACTTAAATGACAGCGTTTATACTAAGGCGTTCCCTGCAAAGTGTTTTTGTCCTCTTTGTAATGTCTTTACTGGTTTTCATTGGAGTAAATCTAGTCGGAAACCCAGTCGACATGCTCATCAATCCAGAAGCTGACCAGGCTGAGATTGAGAGAGTAATCCGAGATCTTGGGTTGGATCGACCTGTTACAGAACAATACTGGTATTTTTTAGTTAACGCATTTCAGGGTGACCTCGGTAAATCATTTGTTTTTGGTGAGCCTGCACTTAAGCTAATTATTCAGCGAATGCCTGCAACATTTGAGTTGGCTCTTTTTTCGCTGTTGATCGCTATTGTTTTTGGAATTCCCCTTGGGATCTATGCCGGCCTTAAGCCTAATAGCAAGATTAGCAAGACAATAATGGCAGGCTCTATTTTGGGCTTCTCAATGCCAACCTTTTGGGTTGGCATAATCCTGATTATGTTTTTTGCTGTGCATTTGGGCTGGTTGCCATCCACCGGGCGTGGAGAGCTAGGCACATTTCTGGGAGTTACGAGCTCAATCTTCACACTTGACGGTCTATCGCATATATTTTTACCCGCTTTCAATTTAGCGCTCTTCAAACTTTCTTCCGTCATCAGGCTGGCTCGCGCTGGCACTCGAGAAATCATACTTCAGGACTATATTAAATTCGCCAGAGCAAAGGGCCTATCAGAAAGCCGGGTGATTAATGTTCACCTTTTAAAAAATATCTTGATACCGATTGTAACTGTCATAGGTCTTGAATTCGGTTCTCTCATTGCCTTTTCAACAGTCACTGAAACAGTGTTTGCCTGGCCTGGAATGGGCAAGTTGATTATTGAAGCAATCTATAATCTCGATCGGCCAATCGTCGTCGCATACTTAATGATAATCGTATTCATTTTTGTCACCCTAAACCTTGTCGTCGATATCACATACTCATTCTTGGACCCGCGCGTCCGTATTAAGGGAGAGGCCTAATGGCGACAACTAATCCCCGCAACCTGAGTGAGCAAATGCCTGCTTCCGGATTCAAGAAATTCTGGGCAGACTATTCAGAAAGCCCGCTTGCAGTTGCTGCGTTGATTGTCTTTCTGACCATTCTATTCATTGCTATTTTTGCACCTTTCATCTCACCAACAAATCCATATGACCTCGCTACCGTTGATATCATGAACAGCCGTTTGCCGCCGGGGTCGGAGGACTTTTCTGGTAACTTATTTATCCTTGGCACTGATGGCGCTGGGAGAGATATGCTGTCATCTATATTTTATGGACTAAGGGTTAGTCTTGGCGTTGGCGCATTCTCTGGTTTAGTCGCGCTGGTTTTTGGTGCGATAATGGGCCTTTCGGCAGCCTATTTTGGAGGTCGATATGAAACACTGGTAATGAGAGTGGTTGACATCCAGCTCAGCTTTCCATCGATCCTTATGGCGCTAGTGATTTTGGCAATTTTTGGTAAGGGCGTTGAGAAGACTATAATAGCTCTAATTCTGGTGCAGTGGGCTTATTACGCTCGCGCAGCGAGGGCAAGCGCACTTGTTGAAAAGAACAAAGAGTACGTAGAAGCTGCAAAATGTTTAGCTCTAAGTGACAGGCGCATCATCCTTAGTCATATAACTCCTAACTGTATGGCACCATTAATTGTCGTTGGCACTTTGCAAACTGCCCATGCAATTTCGCTCGAAGCCACCCTCAGCTTTCTGGGCCTTGGCCTGCCAATTACTGAACCATCACTTGGGCTTTTGATCGGCAATGGCTTTGAATTCATGTACTCCGGAGACTATTGGATCAGTATTTTCCCAGGCGTTGCATTGTTGATTACGATTGTTTCGATCAATCTTGTTGGCGACCAGTTACGAGATATTTTCAACCCTCGCCTTCAGAGATAAAGTTCGATGACACCCATCCTTCAAATCAACGATTTAAAAACGCATTTCTTTACCAAGGCAGGTGTTCTGAAAGCAGTTGATGGTGTTAGCCTTGAAATCGGCGCTGGTGAAATCGTTGGCCTTGTTGGTGAATCTGGTTCAGGTAAATCAATAACTGGCTTTTCTATAATTGGACTTGTCGATGCGCCTGGCCGTATTGTCGGTGGGGAAATACTTTTTAAGGGTCAAAATCTGACTAATTTGTCACCTCAAGAGATGCAGCAGTTTCGTGGCAATCGTGTTGCGATGATTTTTCAAGACCCAATGATGACACTAAATCCGGTTCTGCGTATTGAAACCCAGATGATCGAGGCTATTCAGGCACATGACCCTTCGATTAGCCGGACCGATGCCCATGCGCGATCACGAGACACCCTTGGGCTTGTTGGGATTTCGTCACCTGAAGAGAGGATGCGTGCCTATCCACACCAGTTTTCTGGTGGTATGCGCCAGCGAGTATCGATTGCCATTGCCATGCTAAATAAGCCTGACCTGATTATTGCCGACGAGCCAACTACTGCTCTTGATGTAACAATCCAAGGGCAGGTTATTCACGAAATGCAACGCCTTTGCCGTGAAACAAAAACGGCGCTGCTTTGGATTACCCATGACCTTGCTGTGGTCGCAGGTATTGCCGAGCGAATATGCGTAATGTACGCAGGGCGTATCGTTGAACAGGGGTTAAATACCAAAGTAATTTCTAACCCAATACACCCGTATACGCGCGGCCTTCTTGGCAGTGTACCTGCACAAAATCGGCGCGGTGAACCGCTGCAGCAGATTGAAGGTATGGTTCCGTCCTTACTAAATCTCCCGGAAGGCTGTGCATTCCAAAATCGTTGTTCTTTGTTGACTGAGCGCTGCAGCTTAACACCGCCAGACGTCACCAAAACCGATGATGGGCGACTTGTACGATGTTTTAACGTCACACAAGGAGATACCGCATGAAACCACTATTGACGGTATCAAACCTGTCACGCGATTTTGTTAAATCACTCGATATGGTCGCAAAGCTATTGAACAAATTAGGGCAGGACTACCGGGAGGAAATTGTCCACGCAGTTGATGACGTGTCTTTTGAGGTGTTTAGGGGCGAAATTGTCGGTGTTGTTGGCGAGTCGGGCTGTGGTAAGTCAACCCTTGGCAGAATGGTCGCCGGCATCCTACCGCCAACGAAGGGTAACGTTCAATTTGATAGCAGCCAGTCGCAAAACCAGTCGATCCCTGATGCTTTGCGTACGCAGATGATTTTTCAAGATCCTTTTTCATCTTTGAATCCTCGCAAACGTGTGATTGATATTGTTACCGAAGCGCCACTATACCACCAATTGATTACACCAGCGCAAAAGCATGAATTTGCCGCCGAAGTTATGCACCGAGTTGGTTTGGATACTGAGGCGATGCGGCGCTATCCACATCAGTTTTCTGGTGGCCAGCGCCAGCGCATCGGCATTGCCAGAGCACTTGCTGTCTCACCCGAGTTTTTAGTTTGCGACGAATCCATCGCCGCGCTGGATGTCTCAATCCAAGCGCAGATCCTAAATCTATTTGTGGCGCTAAAAGACCAGTTGGATCTGACCTACCTATTTATTAGCCATGATATAAGCGTAATTGAACATATCTCAGATCGGGTAATTGTGATGTATCTTGGGCGCATTGTCGAAACCGCGCCGATCCAGGCCTTTGTCAAGAAACCAAACCATCCCTATACCCAAGCGCTGCTTGAGGGGGTGCCGCGCCTTGAAGTTGGTAAACGTCAGTATGAGCCAATTAGCGGCGAAATTCCGTCGCCCCTGTCACCACCAACGGGGTGCCATTTTCATCCAAGGTGCAAATTTGCAACGCCGCGTTGCAAGACAGAAAAGCCGGCATTACGCGAGATTGCGCCACAGCATTTTTCTGCCTGTCATCTGAATGACGAGGCCTAATAAAAACCACTTACCGTATGTTTAGATCAAGCCCTTCGGGGCAGATTGCTCGGCGAGCGCCAAAACTGACCGCACCAAAACCGCCGCGCCACGAGCGATTGAGTCTGCACTAGTAAATTCTTCCGGACAGTGGCTTAAACCGTCTTGGCAGGGGATAAAAAGCATCGCTGCCCGCGCAAAGCGCGAGAGATGCGCCGTATCATGACCAGCACCGCTGGAGATCGGCATTGTGCCAAGGCCAAGCCGGGCTGATTGGTCCGCCAAGATCGAGATCAGTTTCTTATCCATTGGCGCGACCGCGGCACCGGCAAGTTGATCACGGCTGATTTGGCAATTTCTTGTCATGCTTGTCTGTTTGATCAGCTTATCGAGAGCCGCTTCAAACCGTAGCCGTGAACGATCACTAGCAGCGCGCAAATCCAGCGTCATCTCGGCACGTCCGGGAACGATCGCCGCACCATTCGGAAAGATATCAATCTTGCCAATGGTCGCGACAAAATGGCGATTATCCTCGGCTTCAATTCTACCAGCAAGGTCACTCACCGCCGTGATAATATCGGCAGCGGCAACAGCGGCATCGCGCCGTCCGTCCATCACCGTCGTACCGCTATGGCCAGCCTGTCCGGTTACGGTAATGCCATAACGGTAAATGCTGGGGATTTCGGTAACCAAACCAATATCGACCAACATTGATTGTAAGGTTTTTGCCTGCTCAATATGAAGCTCAAAACAGCCTAAAATACGATCAGCATCCCCGCGCACACCGGCACTGGGCTTGCCACTGCCACCAATGCGCGCGATTTCAGCACCCAAGCAACGGCCATCTTGATCCTTCCGCCCCAGCATTTCAGCGGTGATCAAACCGGCCATATGACGGCTACCGAGGCAAGACGTGCCCCAGACATTCAGCTCTTCACCAAGAAAATCGACTATTTCCAGATCAAACGGCAGAGTAATGTCATGCTCGTTCAGATAATGCACGATTTCCAGCGCAGCCAACACACCAGCAATACCGTCGAACCGGCCACCTGCAGGCACCGTATCAATATGCGAGCCAATGATCAGCTTTGCCCGGGGTTCTGCCCCGGCACCAGCGCGTATTCCGATCAAACTGCCACCAGCATCAATGTTGCAGACAAGTCCGGCGGCACTAAATTGATCCTCAAGCCAGCGCCGTCCAGCATCAAACTCTGCACTGAACACCAGCCTTGTATAAGGCCGATCAGGTTCAGTAAATGCAGCCAGCTGGTCCACCCCCGCCGCAATGCGATCAGGCTTGGTATAGGTTAAATAATCATCCATCTCGGCTCTATCCTGTTTATGCCTGGCCAATATTAAACTATCCCCAAAGCGAATATCACCCGCATATCACGCGCCCTGCAACGACTGGTCAAACCCGCCTTTCACACAGCTTGAAACCGGTACTTGAGTTTGGCGCTGATCGCCGTCTATAGTCAAACATGGCATAGGTTTTAGGTCATCAACAAGAGTTTTGGGAGATGGGTATGAAAGTGATAAAGGAGCTGGCCGCAGCGCATGATGAGATGATTACATGGCGGCATCATTTGCATCAAAATCCCGAAATTGCCTATCAGGAAAATGACACTTCCAACTTTGTTGCGGCCAAGCTGGAAAGCTTTGGTATCGAGGTGCATCGTGGGCTTGGCGGCACTGGTCTTGTTGGTGTTATCAAGGGCAAAAGCGATGGCAAATCAATCGGTCTTCGGGCTGATATGGATGCCCTGCCAATGTCTGAGGAAACCAATCTCCCCCATGCCTCTAAGCGCCCGGGTGCGATGCACGCTTGTGGTCATGACGGCCATACAACGATGCTTTTGGGTGCGGCGCAGCATCTTGCGAAAACGCTTAATTTCAACGGCACGGTTCATTGTATTTTCCAGCCCGCCGAAGAAGGCGGCAACGCTGGCGCCCGCGCCATGATCAATGATGGTCTGTTTGAGAAATTTGCAATGGATTCGGTCTGGGGTATGCATAACTGGCCAGGGCTAGAGGTTGGCCGCGCGGTTGCGCATTGTGGCCAAGCAATGGCTGGTGCTGACATTTTTGTGCTGACCATCACCGGCGATGGTGGCCATGCGGCGATGCCGCATCTTACCCATGATCCAATTGTCGCCGCTGGTGTTTGCATAACCGCATTGCAGACCCTTATATCGCGGCAGCTCGACCCGTTTGATCAGGCCGTGATTTCGCTGACCAGACTGGATGCCGGAAGCGCATATAATGTAATTCCTGGTACCGCCACGATTGGCGGCACCCTTCGGACAATGAAAACAGCAACCCGCGAACGTATGATTGCCGACATTGAAAATGTTGCGCGGCACGCCGTAGCAACGCTTGGCTGTGACATTTCAATGGAGCTAAGGCCGGGCTATCCACCAACAGTGAACCATGAGGCTGATGCGCTCTATGTGCGTGATATTATCACCGATATGCTGGGCGCTGACGGTCTGGAAACCGACATGACCCCAGTAATGGGCGCCGAGGATTTTTCATTCATGCTGGCACAAAAGTCCGGCGCCTATGTCTGGCTTGGCGCCGGCCTTAATAGTTTCAATCTGCATAGTCCACATTTCGATTTTAACGATGATCTGCTGCCAATCGGTGCGAGTCTCTGGGTAAATCTTGCCGAGCAGAAACTCGCCTAACAAAGATTAGCCACACAGCTCAAGGATCTCTATTCAGGTCGCGGTAAAATCGGCGGTTTTACATCCTGCGGAATAGGGCATTGATACGGCGTTCTCGCCTGACGTTCATCATGAACTGCACGGGCTGCCACTAGAACATCGGGGGCCTGCATCAGGGCTGTTGCCGTTGATGCCATCACCTTTGCCGCATGAACCATGCCTTTGTGCGCGGCTGGCATTTTCCCTTGGGCAACGGTTTGCCATGTATGGAACGGGGTTCCAACTGCACAGGTTGCCACCCGCGCCTGAACCGTTGGAACGACCCAACTTACATCACCAACATCAGTTGACCCCTCACCGCCGCTGTTTGACCGATCAAGTGGCGCCACAAAATCACACATCACCAGATCAGGAGGCGTTTCGCGGCCAATGCGCTGAAAGCTGGCAGCAATATCTGCACTTGTTAGGCTTTTGCGGATTTCATTGGCAAACTTATCGTCATCGCTATCAAACGGCACCGGGCCAAGCTTGTCAAATTCGCGCTGCATCACCTCTTCCAACGGGCGATTACCAACCAGATTAGACACCCCTGAATAGACCTTGGCCTCGACCGATGTACCAGTCATCAGCGCGGCACCATCAGCAATTTTACGAACCCGCGCAACCAGATCGCGCAATGTTTCAAGATCACCGGCGCGAACGAGCTGGCGAACCGTTGCCTTTGCCTGAACAACATTGGGCGCAGCGCCACCAACATCGAGGTAGGCATAATGCACTCGGGCTGAATCCGGCATATGCTCACGCATGTAATTAACCCCAATATTCATCAACTCGCAGGCATCAAGCGCACTGCGGCCAAGATGCGGTGCAGCGGCAGCGTGCGCCGCCTTGCCGTGGAAGGTGAAATCTATCCGTGAATTTGCCAGTGAATGTCCATGCTGAACCGCATTAAAGGTTGAGGGGTGCCATGAAATTGCCGCAGCAACATCATCAAACAATCCATCACGCACCATATAGGCTTTGGCCGCACCGCCTTCTTCGGCCGGACAGCCATAATAGCGAACCCGCGCTTTAATATTATTTTTGGCAAGCCAGTCTTTGACCGCGGTTGCTGCCAATAACGCCGCTGCCCCCAAAAGATTATGGCCACATCCATGGCCATTACCGCCAGCCTCTAACGGGCTATGTTCGGCAACACCGGGCTGCTGGCTTAATCCGGGCAATGCGTCAAATTCGCCAAGGATCGCAATTACCGGGCCTTCGGTTCCAGCCTCGCCCATTACCGCGGTTGGCATTCCACAAATGCCTTCTGTAACGGTAAACCCTTCAGCATTCAGCGCCGCCACATGTTCGGCCACTGATGCATATTCATTGTAAAGTGTTTCAGGTGTCTCAAAAACACGGTCAGAAAGAGCAATAAAATCTGCTTTCTTCATATCGACAAAATTCCAAATTTGCTCTTCATTCAGCATGGTGAATTTCCCCTTAATTTAGCGTCATCCAAATGATGTGGCAGCGCCGGTTAACAACGTAGATTAAATGTTAAAATAATGCCG
Organism: Candidatus Puniceispirillum sp.; assembly: GCA_016778895.1. GTDB lineage: Bacteria > Pseudomonadota > Alphaproteobacteria > Puniceispirillales > Puniceispirillaceae > UBA3439. Next base: position 25,105 of record JADHOR010000002.1, on the reverse strand, counting down.
GTGACAAACCTAAAACAACGCAAGGTAAGATTTTATGGCAGAAGATATGGCAATGGAAGACGGCCGACTTCAAAGCCGCAATCAGAGGTTTATTTAGCCCAGGGTTTATTCAAGAAACACGCCAGACCGGCATCTGCTTACTGGTGATACACCAAGCATTACCAGGATGCAGACTAGTGAATTGGGACACCCAGCCAAGACCGGCGATCATTGCCTTTAGCATCACTGCCATTAATAGCCGATTGCACAGCCATCTTTGCGCGGATCAGACCCGGCATGAAGCAGATTGGTTTCCCAGTCAATAAAGATTGCCTGTGACCCGCCAATTGGCTTTGCCGCCGGCTGGATATTATGACCAAGCGCCCGTAAACCGTCACGCAACTCATCACTGATCGGCTCTTCAACTTCGACAACATCGCTAAACGGATCCGGCATAAAGCGCGGCATATCCTGTGCTTCTTGAATATCCATGCCATAATCAAAGAGGCGGGTGAGGAACTGCATATGTCCAAAGGCCTGATATTCGCCGCCCATCACACCAAACGACATAACAGTCTTGCCATCCTTGGTCGCCATGCCCGGGATGATCGTGTGAAGTGGCCGCTTGCCGGGCTCGATACAGTTCGGATGGCCGGGCTTTACAACAAATCCCTGACCACGGTTTTGCAGAATAATTCCGGATTTTGGCGCGATATATCCAGCGCCGAAATTATGAAATACAGTGTTGATCAGGCTGCACGCGTTACGGTCCTTATCAATGACCGAGATATAGACGGTGCTTTTGTGCCGTGGCAGCGTGGTTTCCGGCAAATCTTTCAGCGCTTTTTGCGGATTAATCTGCGCCCGGATCGCCGCCGCATGTTCGGCGCTCAATAAATCATCAACCGGCACCTCGGCAAAAGCTGGATCAGCCAGATAGAGCGAGCGATCGCGATAAGCAAGACGCCCCGCTTCGATCTCATGGTGGATCCGCTCAAGCGAAATCGGATGATCACCAAACTTTTCAACTTCTGACATGATGTTCAGCAACAATAGCGCAATTACCCCCTGACCATTTGGCGGGCATTCCCAAATATCATAGCCTCTGAAATTTGTTTTGATCGGGGTGACATATTCGGCAATGGCCGCATCAAAATCAGCCGCGCAATGCACGCCACCAAGAGATTGCAATTTGCCAAGAATATCCTCGGCAACCCAACCCTTGTAAAATCCGTCACGTCCATTTTTTGCAATTTCTTCCAATGCCTTGGCCAGATTCGGATTAGCGAACCGGTCACCCATTTTATAATTTTCACCATCACGGAGATAAAGCGCGCTGCAATCGGGGTCTCCTTTGATCAGGTTAGCACTAGCCTTGAAATCAGCCGCAACACGCGAACCAATGGCAAATCCATCGCGCGCATATTTAATCGCCGGCTGTAACAGATCGCCAAGCGGGCATGAGCCATAATCACGACTTAGCTGAACCCAGGCATCGACCGCGGTTGGCACGGTAACCGCATGGGGCGATTGCTGCGGGATTTCATGGATGCCCTGACTGATCAGCCATTCGGCGCTTAGCCCTGCTGGGGCACGGCCAGACCCGTTCAGCGCAATCACCTTATCACTACCGCCTTGCGAGTAAAGACAAAAGCAATCGCCGCCAATGCCGGTTGACTCAGGCTCGACAACGGCCTGAACGGCGCAAGCAGCAAGCGCCGCATCCATCGCGTTACCGCCATTTTGCAAAACATTAACCGCGGCCTGTGTTGACAGTGGATGTGATGTGCTTGCCATACCTTCAGGGGCAAGAACCGGTGACCGGCCCGGACGTTGTAAGCTGCGCATAAGAAATCTCTCTGACTGGATTGAAGACAATGAAATAAGTGTGAATTTAGCCGCACCTTATGACATAACGCAACATGAACAATCCGCGCAACCTAATCTTCGGCGCTCAAGGACACCGCAAACCTGTCATATTAAGCGCTGGAAAGCGGCGGCTTGCCAAGCACAAGGTCGGCACCTTTTTCGGCAATCATCAAAACACCTGCATTGAGATTTGCCGACAGCATCGTTGGCATGATCGAGGCATCAATTACACGCAGATTCTGCATCCCATGAACCCGCAATTGATCATCAACAACGGCCGTTGGATCGGTTGCGGGTGCCATGCGGCAAGTGCCCATCAGGTGATAGACCGTCGTGCTGCGTTGGCGCGCAACATCCAGCAATTCATCGTCGCTTTGGACATGCGCACCCGGGTATCCCTCATAATCAAAATAGGGCGCAAGCGGTGTTGTGTTCATCAGACGGCGGCTAAGTTTTATGCCGGCAAGAAGCACCCGCCGATCTTCTTCATTCGCCAAATAATTAGGCTGAATGAGCGGCTTGTCGAACGGGTCACTAGTTTTTGCCCTTACATAACCGAGGCTTTCGGGCCGTTGCTGCCAGGTTGCAAGGGTGAATCCGGGCTCATCTTCAAGCCATGCCTGCAACCCTTCTTTATAGCTAGCAGGCGTAAAGCTAACCTGAAGGTCGGCGTTGCGCACTGTCTCGTCAGAGTGCCAGAAACAATAGACAAGCGTTGGCCCCAGCTCGAGAATCGAACGACGCCCCAGGAAATATTTGGCAATTTCACCAACCAGTTTTGGCCCACGGGCGAGCTCGTTAATAGTCCTAACATTCTTTGCCCGTGCGGTCAGGCGGGTGCCATAATGATCACGCAGATTTTCGCCAACACCGGGTAGATCATGCTTTACCTCAATACCAAGATCCTGCAATAGCCTGGCCGGGCCAATCCCCGATAATTGCAGCAATTGCGGTGAATTGATCGTGCCGCCTGCGACAATAACCTCGCGCGCCGCTTGCACTTCTTGCAGACGACCATTTACACCACCTCGACGAAAGGCAACACCAGTGGCGCGCTTGCCATCAAGTAGAATTTTAGTCGCATGGGCGTTGGTGATGATGCGGAGGTTTGAACGTTTGCGCGCCGGTTTCAGAAATGCGCGTGCGGCGCTCATCCGTAATTTACCGGTCGAAGTGCGCTGGACGTAAGATGTTCCTTCTTGATAGGCACCATTATAATCGGGGTTGCGCGGAATGCCGATGCTCTCAGCGCCCTCAATAAAGGCCTCACATAGCGGATCACGCCATGCCAGATTTGTGATGGTCATTTCACCATTTTGGCCGCGATAACGGGCATCAACACTATCTTCATGCCGCTCATAACGGCGGAAATAAGGAAGCACATCATCATATGACCAGCCACGGTTACCCTTTTGCGCCCAGACGTCAAAATCCATTTTCTGACCACGATTGAAAATCAACCCGTTGATCGAGCTTGACCCACCAAGAACCTTGCCACGAGGCATTGGAATGGCACGACCATTAGTGCCTGTGCTCGCTTCGCTTTGATACATCCAATTAACCGAAGGATTGACCAGCGTTTTGATAAAGCCCGCTGGTATATGGATCATCGGGCTCCAGTCCGGCGGGCCAGCCTCAAGCAGGCAAACCGAATAGGTACCACACGCGGTAAGTCGATTGGCCAAAACACATCCGGCGGTGCCAGCGCCAACAATCACGTAGTCAAACCGGTCTGCCATCTTTTGCCTCTTTGCGTTTATAACCCTTTAGTTACCGCCGACCATATTGGCCAATCTGGAACGAATTGCCAAGCAGATCCGTAGGCCAAGAAAATTTGGAAATGGTCATATACGCTGACCGGGTACGCCAACAAAAATCAGACTGTTACAAGAACATCTTTTTACCAGCGAGATTTCTGTGGTTAACTAAGGCGAGGAATATATCAGTCAACATGCTGACCAAAGAGTGTTTGATGGATAAGATACAGCTACGCGACTGCTATCAAAAGCGTCATGGGCCGGCCTACATGACCGGGACGCAGGCATTGATGCGGCTGCTTCTCGAGCAAGCGCGTCTTGACCGCGAGCAAGGCATCAACAGCCGTGGTCTGGTTAGCGGTTATCCGGGATCGCCACTTGGCGGGCTTGATCTTGAATTAAACCGCAACCTTGATCTTCTCGCCGCTGAGGGGGTAATTTTCCAACCTGCAATAAATGAAGAGCTGGCAGCAACTGCAATCTGGGGTGCGCAGCATATCCATCTGTATGACCAGCCAGAAATTGATGGCGTGTTTGGCCTTTGGTATGGCAAAGGTCCGGGACTGGACCGTGCACTAGACGCTATCCGCCATGCCAATATGGGCGGGGTTTCAAAATTTGGCGGGATGGTACTAGCCGTTGGCGATGATGCCACCGGCAAATCATCGACGCTTGCCTATCAGTCGGAACAGACCCTGATTGCCGCAGGTGTTCCCTTTTTCTATCCACGGTCACTGCATGACATTATTCCAATGGGGCTTATGGCTTTTGCCTTGTCACGCAAGGCGGGCTGTTGTGTTGGGATGAAGATTGTTGTCGATACCGCCGATACCAGCGGTATTGTTGATCTTGACAATATTCGCCCCGATATCATCGCGGGTGATGAAGCCGGTCCGGTTCATATCGGCCGGCATGATCCAGCATCACTGCGTGAAGATCGGCTGTTTAATTTGCGCCTTCCCGCCGTGCGCGCCTTTCAGCGCGCCCAGCAGGTCAACGCGCCAGTTCTGCCACAACCGGTCGACGGCAAGCTTGGGATCATCGCTGTCGGCAAGGCTCTCTATGAGGTAAATGACGCCTTGATTAGTCTTGGCATTGATAATACGGCGGCGGCAGGCATTGGGCTTTTTTCTGTGGTGATGCCATGGCCGGTTGATGTCGATAGCCTTGCCAATTTTGCCAAGAATTATGCCGAAGTGATGGTGGTAGAGGAAAAACGCCCCATCGTCGAAGAACAATTAGCGCGTGCCGTCGTCAATTTATCGGGGCGCGCTGTAATCACCGGTAAAATGGCACCTGATGGATCGCCGCTTTTACCCGAAACCGGCGAGATAACCCATGCGATTTTAATGACGGCACTTGCCCAACGTGCCAGCGCACATAACATTGCGATACACGCCGCAGCAGCCGCAAGCGCCGCACCTCCGCTGCCGCAGATTGCGGCGCGCACCCCATGGTATTGTGCAGGTTGCCCGCATAATTCCAGCACAAAGCTTCCCGATGGGGAAATTGTCGGGATGGGTATCGGCTGTCACTCGATCAGCGGGTTTCTTACGCCTGACGAAATCACCAATTTCACCCAAATGGGCGGTGAAGGTGCGTTCTGGATTGGCCGTGCGCCATTTTCCAGCCAAACCCATAGTTTCCAGAATATTGGCGATGGTACCTATGCGCATTCGGGCTATCTTGGCATTAGGGCGGCGGTTGCTGCCGGGGTCAATATGACCTTCAAGATTCTTTATAATGGTGCGGTTGCCATGACTGGCGGCCAACCGATTGAAGGGGGGCAACCGCCTTGGGTCATTTCCCGCCAGTTGGCGGCTGAAGGCATTGTCAAGATTGCGATTGTCAGCGATGCCCCAGAGACCCTAATGACCGGAGCCAAATGGGCAAGCAATTGCCAATTCTATCACCGCGACGATATCGTTAATGTGCAGCAGGAGCTAAAATCAATATCCGGTGTCACGGCAATCATTTATGTGCAGGATTGCGCCACCGAATTACGCCGCAAACGCAAACGCGGGCTGATTGCTGAGAAGCCCAAAACCATCGTGATTAATGAAGCGGTTTGCGAGGGCTGTGGTGATTGCGCGGTTAAATCAAATTGTGTGGCCGTTAAACCGATAATGCGCCCCGAAGGCGAAAAACGCATGGTTGATCAAAGCCTGTGCAATAAAGATATGTCCTGTCTCAACGGGTTTTGCCCCAGCTTTGTGACGCTGCAAGGCGGTAACACAGCATCCAGCACCCCGGACGCCACAAGGCCAGCATTTCCTGCTAACATTAAATTGCCGGCTCCGACACCGGCGCGCGATGGAATCTTTAACATCTTTGTCGCCGGTATTGGCGGTACCGGCGTTTCAACATTGGCGGGTATATTGATTATGGCCGCGCGCATCGACGGCATTGGCGGAACTGCCGTTAATCAAACCGGCCTATCACAGAAAAATGGCGGTGTAACCAGTCAGATCAGGCTTGCCAAGGATGCATCACTTGCCGGACATATGGTGCGACTACCAACTCATGAGGCCGATTTACTGATTGGCTGTGATGCGGTGGTGGCAGCAAATGATATGGTTCTTGGCCTGCTGAATAAGACCGCAAGTCGCGCCATCATCAATGACGATATTGATCCGGTTGGCGTTGCCGATGTAGGTATTGGCAGTGTAGTGGATATGCCGATTGTGATGACCCGCCTTGGGGCGGTAATGGATCCGGCGCGTATCACAAAATTTGCCATTTCATCACTGGCTAACCAGATTTTTGGAAGCACCACATCAAGCACCATTATCATGCTTGGCTGGGCAGTTCAGAAGGGTTTGATCCCGCTTCGCGTTGCGGCGGTCGAGACAGCCTTAAGGCTTAATGGCACATCAGTTGATGATAATCTTGCCGCTTTGAGATGGGGCCGATTACTGGCCCATGCACCAGATCAGTTATTGGCCTTACTAGCCGCCGACACCGCCCCGGAAAACCAGGATGCAATGCGCGAGCCGGCCGCAGCGATTGGATATTTTGCGGCACAATTGACAGCCTATCAAAACGCCGCCTATGCGACCCGTTTTAAAACAGTGATAAATAGCTTTATTGATCGTCTTACCGCCGCCAAAATTCCAACAGACGCAATTGCCATCAACGCCACCCGGGTTCTATTCCGTGCGATGGCAATCAAAGATGAATACGAGGTTGCACGCCAGTTAACCAGTGCTGATTTCATCGCCAAGATAAATATGATCGGCGGCGAGGATATGACCGTTAATTACCATCTTGCCCCGCCATTACTGAACTGGCGAAAAAATCGTGATGGAACCCCCCGTAAAATCCGCTTTGGGCCTTGGCTGACACCGGTTTTAAGGATGATTGCACGCCTATCCTGGCTACGTGATAGCTGGATTGATCCATTTGGCTTTACGGCTGAGCGAAAAAGCGAGCGCGCCCACCGTGAAACGGTAATCAACTGGCTTGACCAGCTTGGCACTAACGCGTCGTCAGGCCAGTCTGAAAAGATTGAAACGGCACTTGAGCTAATGCTGAAGATACGCGGCTATGGTCATGTAAAAGCCGCAAACATGACCCGGTATGAGCAAGAGATTAGCGCCATTATATCGACGCTGTCTACGCAGCCACCGCCATTTGATATCGCTGCCGAATAGGCGGGTTGAGCCATTAAATATAGTTTGAAATCTCGATGAGATTATCGTCAGGATCACGGATATAAACTGATAAAAGCGCGCCTTTAGCCCCCGTTTTACGAACCGGACCATCCTCAATTTTGACGCCATGATTAGCAAGATGCTGCTGCCAGTCAGCCAGCGGCTGATCAGTGATAAAACAGAGATCAACGCTGCCGGCCACTGGGTTTTTGGCATGCGGTACATAGGGTGATGACGCATCGTGAAGGTTGATTTTCTGGTTCCCAAAATGCAATGACTGGCGGACCGGCCCACCTGTTGGTGGCTGAAATTCACTATGCTCCATACCGATGATTTCGGTATAGAATGCCACTGTAGCAGCGACGTCTGCCGCCTGCATAACAATATGGTCAATCGACTGAATTTTGGGCTTTTCCATTTTGCATTCCTCTGAATCTAAGCATTGGAGAATCCGATCCGGACAGCACATTGAGGCACCGGATATACGTGATAAATCTATGTTGGGCGTGATCGCCTAACGGCCAATCGACGAATATTTGAAGCCGGCGCGCTGCATCACCTCTGGTTCGTAGACATTCCGTAAATCAACAACCACACGTCCGGTCATGGTCGCGGCAAACTGTGCCGGATTCAGGGCGCGAAATTCATTCCATTCCGTAACTAGCACGGCGCCAGCGGCACCGGCCAGACAATCGGTTGCACTTTCGCAAAATCTGACAGCTGGCGGCAAAAGCGGTCGCGCCTCATCCATCGCTTTTGGATCATAAACGCGCAAATCTGCACCAGCCTTGACCAGGGCGTGAATAATGTCCAATGCCGGACTGTCCCGCATATCATCGGTCTCCGGCTTAAAAGCAAGCCCCAGAATGGCAATTTGGGCGCCAGTAACTGACCCGCCCATCGCGGTAATTACACGCTTTGCCATCGCCATTTTGCGAGCCTGATTGAACGCCACAACCGCATCGACAATGCTGACATCACTGCCATGTTTTTCGGCAGTTTTAACAAGCGCAATAGTATCTTTTGGAAAACAAGACCCACCATAGCCAGGCCCCGGATGCAAAAATTTATTACCAATCCTCTTATCAAGACCCATACCCTTGGCGACATCATGCACATCAGCGCCAACCATTTCACAAAGATCAGCCATCTGGTTGATATAGGAAATTTTAACCGCCAGAAATGCATTGCTGGCATATTTGATCAGCTCTGACGTTTCCAGATTTGTGAAAAGAATTGGCGTTTCAATCAAAAATAATGGGCGATATAATGCCCGCATCACCTCACGTGCAGCGTCAGTTTCAGCGCCAACAACAACACGGTCAGGCCGCATGAAGTCGGAAATTGCCGCGCCTTCACGCAGAAACTCAGGGTTTGAGACAACATCGAATTGCGCATCAGGGTTGACCCTAGCAACAATTGACTCGACTTCGCGGCCAGTGCCAACCGGCACGGTCGATTTCGTCACAACCACCGTATATCCAGATAAATGCGGCGCCATTTCTTCAGCCACAGCATAGACAAATGATAAATCAGCATGACCATCACCGCGCCGTGTCGGGGTTCCGACCGCGATGAAGACCGCGTCAGCTGCCGCCACTGCTGCCGCCAGATCTAGCGCAAAATGCAGCCTGCCAGCCGCGACGTTGCGCGCCACCAAATCTGGCAGGCCCGGCTCATAGATAGGCATCTCGCCCCGATTGATTTTCTGGATTTTGGCCGGATCCTTGTCAATACAGGTTACATCAAAACCAAATTCGGAGAAACAAGCCCCCGAAACAAGCCCAACATATCCGGAGCCAATAACTGCAATTTTCACGACACTGCTTCCCTGATTGTACAAAGGTTTGATACCAGGCGGGCTAAATTTGTTCAATGACAGAGTGTAATTACCACAAAAGATCGATAACTGATTAGAGTTTTCGGCTGTTTTATGGCAAATTTGTTGATCCGGCGACTTAACCTATTTCATGGTCAAATAGTAAGCCTTTCGCACCGGCTACAGTGGGGCTGCTGTTTGCAGCAATTTAAGGAATGTACGGCATGATCAAAAAAGCGATTTTCCCAGTTGGCGGGCTTGGGACAAGGTTTCTGCCAGCCACCAAAGCGCTGCCAAAGGAAATGCTTCCAGTTGTTGATAAACCGCTAATTCAATATGCGATTGAAGAGGCAGCTGCCGCTGGTATCGAGGAATTTATCTTTGTGACCGGCCGAAACAAGACGGCGATTGAGGATCATTTTGATCACTCATTCGAGCTTGAAAAAACGCTTCTTGCCAAAGACAAGACGTCGGCGCTTGATGCCGTCCGCAGGATGATACACGCCCCGGGGTCAGTTGCTTATGTTCGCCAGCAAGAGCCGGCCGGCCTTGGCCATGCAGTGTGGTGTGCCCGTAATCTGGTTCATGACGAACCGGTTGCCATATTGCTTGCTGATGACCTAATTCTTGGCAAGAGCTGCATGGCCGAAATGGTCGCAGCCTATCAGGGTGGCAATTTGATTGCGGTGATGAATGTGCCAAAATCAGACACTGGTTCCTACGGTATCATCACGCCGGGCAAAGATGATGGCCAGCTAATTGAAGTTGCTGGTCTCATCGAAAAGCCGGACCCAGAAGACGCACCATCGACCTTGGGTGTAGTTGGTCGTTATATTATCGAACCAGGCGTTTTCTCGCAGCTTGATCGCCAAGAACGCGGCGCCAGTAACGAGGTGCAACTAACCGACGCGCTTGCCCATCAAATTGGCAAAGTGCCATTTCACGGCTTGCGGTTTTCAGGTGAACGGTTTGACTGCGGATCAAAGATCGGTTTTCTGCAAGCTAATATCGCCATTGCGATGACACGCGATGATCTTGCTGCCCCCCTTGCGAAATGGGTGAAGGGCAGGATGCTGTCGGGCCAAGTTGAATAACCCACAGAATTTGGAGTGTTCCCCAAACTTTCGGTAAAGGCCAGTTCATGACTCACCATGTTTTTCATCCGTCTATTTTACGTGCCTATGACATCCGCGGCATTGTCGAAGAAACTGTGACGCGGGACGACGCGCACGCCATCGGTCTTGGTTTTGCCGCCTGTCTTCGCCAGCGCGGCCATGGCAATCATGTTGTGGTCGGGCGTGATGGGCGCTTGTCATCACCGGCGCTGGCAGCGGCACTTTGTGACGGGCTGGTGGCCGGCGGCACGCGGGTCAGTGACATCGGCTGCGGCTCAACGCCGATGCTATATTATGCCGGTGCAACACTCGACGCTGATGCAGCGATTCAAGTAACCGGATCACATAATCCGCCGACCCATAATGGTTTTAAAATGGTCATGAATGGCACGGTGTTTTTTGGTGATGACATTCAGGGACTTGGTGAGATTAGCGCCGCCGGACCAGCCAAGCTTGGCGGTGGCAGTTACACCGAAGTTGATATTTTTGACAATTACATCGACCGGCTTGCCGCCGATGCAAAAACTGGTGATTTTACTGTTATCTGGGATTGTGGTAACGGCGCGGCAGGGCCGTCGACGATCGCTGCAACAAAACGGCTGAGCGGTCGTCATGAAGTGCTTTTTGGTGACATTGACGGAACCTTTCCAAACCATCACCCCAATCCCGTCGATCCGGAAACCCTAGCCATTCTCCGTGATGCTGTTGCCGGGGCACAGGCTGATCTCGGGATCGGCTTTGATGGCGATGGTGACCGGATTGGAATTGTAGACGCAAAAGGCCGGCAAGTGCCAGGCGATTTTCTGACAGCCTTTCTGGCACAGGACATTCTAGAACGCAGTCCAGGAGCGCCGGTTATCCTTGATGTGAAATCATCCGATATGGCAATGGATCTAATCGCTAAGGCGGGCGGCGATGCACAAATCTGGAAAACCGGCCACAGCCATATGAAAACGCGCATGGCGGCAGTCAAGGCGCCGCTAGCTGGCGAAATGTCAGGTCATATTTTTATCAAAGACGGTTTCTACGGTTTTGATGATGCGCTTTATGTCGGTATCCGCGTTTTGTGCCAGATGGCCAAGACTGGACAGACCATCACCGATTTTATTGATGGGCTGGCGCCCCAGTACGTGACGCCTGAATTGCGGATTAATTGCCCAGATAATCAGAAATTTGGCGTTATTGACCGGCTGGCCGCACATATAAAGCGCCAGATCAAAGCCGAGAATCTTAGCCTGATCGATGGCGTTAGGGTGCGAACTAATGACGGCTGGTGGCTTGTCCGCGCCTCTAATACCGAGGCCGCGCTGGTCGCGCGTGCCGAAGGAAAAACACCGGTGATTCTCGATAACCTTGTTGGTGATATCGAAGCTGCGTTGGCTGGTGCTGGTCTTCAATGGCGGCGTCCATAACCACACCCCGATAGTAGCTTTATTCTCAATAATTGAGTTTTTTGCGCTAGCGATAGCGTAAAAATGTGTGATTCGATGGAATCCCACCTGTTGCAACTTGAAAGACAATGCGAGTTCAGTTAGATAAAGAAAATTTTTTCAACCATTCCCCCCTGCCTGATTTACATCGGGTTGCCTGCTAAAGCGGAGCAAACAATGTCAGACGTTATTACCCATAGTGGTCTATCCATAGCCAAGGTTCTATATGATTTGGTGAATGATGAAATTCTAGCTGGCACCAACATCACCCCAGATGTTTTCTGGAACGGATTTGACAAGGCGGCACATCAACTAGCACCAAAAAATCAGGCGCTCCTGGCGACGCGGACAAAGCTACAACGCCAGATTGACGACTGGCTAAAAGCGAATAGCGACGGCGGCATTGACGCCGCTACCTATGAGAAATTTCTCGCCAAAATTGGTTATCTTCATGATGATGGTGGTGATTTTGAGATTGAAACCAGCAATGTAGATCTGGAGATTGCAATCATCGCCGGCCCACAGCTGGTTGTGCCAATCACCAATGCGCGTTATGCGCTGAACGCCGCCAATGCCCGCTGGGGCAGCCTTTATGATGCGCTTTACGGCACTGATGCCATTGAAGATGCAGATGGAGCCGGGCGAACCGCTGATTACAACCCTGTTCGCGGTAAAAAAGTGATTTCATTTGCCCGCAATCTTTTAGACCAGTCCGCGCCATTAGCAAATGGCAGCTGGCACGATGTAAACGGCCTTAAGATTTCTGGCAGATCACTCAAGATCAGCAATGCTGCTGGCAGTACCTCACTTTTGAATGAGGATCAGTTTGTTGGCTATACCGGTAATCCTGAAACCCCGACAAGCGTCATCGTCGTCAAGAACGGCCTGCATCTCGAAATCATTATTGATGCCAACGGCAGAATTGGCGCTGATGACGCGGCGCATATCAATGATGTAATTGTCGAGTCAGCACTGACCAGCATCATTGATCTTGAAGATTCCATTGCGACAGTAGACGCCGAAGATAAGGTGCTGGCCTATCGCAACTGGAACCAGATCATGCGTGGTACCTTAACCGCAGATTTTGCCAAGAATGGTAAAAGCATGACACGGTCGTTGAACCCGGACAAAAACTACACCGCGCCTGATGGCAGTACAAAAACATTGCGCGCCCGTGCCTTGATGCTGGTTCGCAATGTCGGTCACCTGATGACTAATCCGGCAGTGCATTTATCCGACGGCCAGGAGATTCCTGAGGGCATCCTTGATGCTTTTATTTCGGTTGCCGCCGCATTACCAGATTTTGCCAGCAGGCAGAACTCACCGGCCGGTTCGATTTATGTCGTCAAACCAAAAATGCATGGTCCGGATGAAGTCGCCTTCGCGGTTGAAACCTTTGATATGGTTGAACAGCTTTTGCAACTGCCACCCAATACCATCAAAATCGGCATCATGGATGAGGAACGCCGCACGACGGTGAATCTTAAAGAATGTATCCGTGCTGCAAAATCACGCGTCGCCTTTATTAATACCGGGTTCCTAGACCGTACCGGCGATGAAATACATACCTCGATGTATGCCGGCGCGATGATCCGCAAGGGTGATATGAAAGCCGCAACATGGATTTCGGCTTATGAAGACTGGAATGTCGATATCGGGCTTGCCTGCGGGTTTTCTGGCAAAGCGCAGATCGGCAAAGGCATGTGGGCCATGCCGGATATGATGGCCGATATGATTGCGCAGAAAATTGCCCATCCGAACGCTGGGGCAAATTGCGCGTGGGTACCATCGCCAACTGCGGCCACACTGCACGCTTTGCATTATCACGCGGTGAACGTGGCCAAGCGGCAGGCGGAACTGGCCGGAACATCACGCGCCAGCCGTTCAGATATTCTATCCATTCCGGTAGCCAGCCGGCCAAACTGGTCGGCCGAGGATATCCGCGCTGAACTGCGCAATAACGCACAAGGCATTCTAGGCTATGTCGTGCGCTGGATCGATCAGGGGGTTGGCTGCTCGAAGGTTCCAGATATTCATAACGTTGGCCTGATGGAAGATCGCGCAACCTTGCGGATTTCGTCGCAGCATATTGCCAATTGGCTACATCATGGCATTTGTGACAGTGATCTGGTCATGGATGTGATGCAGGAAATGGCCGCAGTTGTTGACGCCCAGAATGCTGGTGATCCGCTTTATGAGCCGATGGGTGGCCGGTTTGACAAATCCATCGCGTTTCAAGCTGCGCTTGACCTTGTCTTTACGGGTATTGAACAGCCATCAGGCTATACAGAGCCAGTTTTGCACGCCCGTCGACTCGAAAAAAAGGCCGAAGCGCGCGCCGCATAAAACTTTAACACCCACCTAAAACAGGGCTTTAGTCCACGTTGGATCATAGCCTTGTTTCTTCTCGAAAACCGCCCTGAATTATGGTTTAGACGGATATATATCTTCGCGCAGTTTTTCCCGAAGCTTGTCGATAAGAACCGGTTTGCCATCCCGTTCAACATGCCAGAAAACCCAGCCATTGCATGATGGTAATCCCTGAAGTTCGGCGCCAAGCGCATGAATTGACCCGCTTTGCTTTTGATCTGTAAGCAGGGATCCGTCAGCGCGAACCTGTGCCTGAAACCGTTTTTTGACGTCAAACAGGCGGTCGCCCGGTTGCAGTAATCCATGTTCAATCAAATTCCCAAACGGAACTTTTGGTAATGCCCGGCGCGGCGATGTTTCCAGTAAATCATCCGAGGCAATCGGTTTCACCTTGGCAAGCCGTGTCTTGGCAATTTTCACATAATTCGCATCCTGCTCGATGCCAATAAAATTCCGGTTCAGCCGTTTTGCCACCGCGCCAGTCGTTCCCGTGCCAAAAAAAGGATCAAGAATTACATCACCGCGCCGCGTCGATGCCAAAATCACCCGCGCCAGCAGACTTTCTGGCTTTTGCGTGGGGTGCGCTTTTTTGCCATCTTCCTTGATCCGCTCATGACCCGTACATAATGGCAGTTCCCAATCAGAGCGCATCTGAACATCGTCATTCAGTGCCTTCATCGCTTCGTAATTAAAGACGTGACGTGATTTTTGCGACTTTGCCGCCCAGATAAGCGTTTCATGTGCATTGGTAAAGCGGCGGCCACGGAAATTAGGCATCGGGTTTGTTTTGCGCCAGATCACATCATTCAAAACCCAGAAATCAAGATTCTGCAAAATCGTGCCAACGCGAAAAATATTGTGATAGCTGCCAATGACCCAAATAGCCCCATCCGGCTTTAACACACGGCGCGCCTCGGTTAACCAGGCGGCGGTAAAAGCGTCATAGGCGGCGAACGAGTCAAACTTATCCCAAGCATCAGTGACCGCATCAACATGGGTCTGATCCGGGCGTGACAAGTCACCCGCCAATTGCAGATTATAAGGCGGATCAGCAAACACCAGATCAACCGACTGATTGGGAATTTTGCGCAATTTAGCGATACAATCGCCATGTAAAATTTGATTCGCTCTCACCAGACAATGCCCATTTTATTCATTCTATGCTGACGACTTGCCAGCGCTGTTCCTCTAAAAGAATCATAGAATCAATATAAGTCAATAGCTTATAGGGCTTTCTTAAAGTCATATCAATATATTGTGTCAGCAATGATCACAACCACGCCTATCTTGTGATGCCGCCATGTGAAGCCATCTAGGCAAAACCAGATTTTTTTCAAAAAAACAAAGTTACTAGGCCTGTGTCGCGCTTTACTGGTCACGCTCTAGTCGGCATCCGCATTGAGATGGCGCCGGATCGGCTTGAAACTGCGGCGGTGATGCGGAGTAAGGCCAAATTGTTCTATTCCGGCCTGATGCGCCTTTGTGCCATAGCCCATATTGCTGGCCCAGCCATAGCACGGATGCATCGTATCAAGTGCCTGCATAATCTCGTCGCGCGCTGCCTTGGCGATAATCGAGGCAGCCGCAATCGATAGTGACCGGCTGTCACCCCTGACCAGCGCGGTTGCTGGCAGTGGCATATCAGGCGGCAATAAATTGCCATCAACCAGCGCATGAACCGGTGCAGGTAGACCGGCCCTTTCCAGCTTTTCCGTCACTGCGGATGCCGCCGCCACCATGCCGGCAAAGGTCGCTTTCAAAATTCCGTGCCGGTCAATTTGCGCAACATCAATTGATATAGTGTGATGGAGATGCGGCGCTGCCATCATCAATACCGCAAGGCTGGTTCGGCGCGACGGCTTTATTTTTTTTGAGTCATCAATGTCCGCCGGCAATTCATCATAGGCTGATGGGCAAAGCCAGATCGCGGTAACCGTAACCGGGCCCGCCCATGGCCCGCGGCCAGCCTCGTCAATTCCGATAACCGGCCCGTTAAATTGCTGCTCATGCTCAAGATCAGGCATTACCCACCGCGGCGCTGGGTCGGCGATTCGGCGAGCCGCGGCATAATTTCAACAAAGTTGCATGGCCGGTGACGAATATCGAGCTGATAACGCAGGATTTCGTCCCATCCATCGCGGCACGCCGATGGCGAGCCGGGCAGCGCGAACAAGTAAGTGCCGCCTGCAACACCAGCAACCGCCCGTGATTGCACCGTTGAGGTACCAATTTTAGCAAAGGATATATAGCGGAACAATTCGCCAAAACCCTCAATTTCCTTGTCGAAAATCGCCCGAAATGCCTCAGGTGTGCCATCCCGGCCAGTAAGGCCGGTGCCACCCGTCGACACAATCACATCAACCCCGTCATCATCAATCCATCTGCCAAGCTGCTCAATAATCGCATCAAAATCATCGGTTACAATGGCGCGGCCAGCCAGATTATGGCCATCATCATTTACCCGCCCAGCCAATAAATCACCCGATCGGTCATCATCAGATTTGCGCGAGTCAGACACGGTTAAAATGGCGATATTTACCGGCACAAACAGGATGGTTTTATCGATCCGCTTATCATGATCCATTGCTCTTACCTTTCTATCCTCAGGGGCAATCTAACAGGGCGATCTGACGGGGACGATCTGACGGGGTCAATTCGCCCTATCAACCGCTTCGCTTGGAACAAACCTGCCACCATTGCCAGCGGCAAGTCCAGACAAGGCCGGTGAGGTTTCACCGAAACGTTCACGATAGATGCCAAGATTAGAGATAACATTCTTTACATAATATCGGGTCTCGCGCGCCGGGATCGATTCAACGAGTAAAAACGGGTCATCCTGATGGTCAACCGTGCGAAGCCATTTTCGCAAATTACCTGGCCCGCCATTATACGCAGCAAGCAACCGGATCAGCGAGCTCTCAACCAGCGGTTCGTCAAGCAGATGCTTGATATAATCCTGCCCCAGTTCAAGATTTAATTTCGGCTCAAATAGCTGATGCTTTTTGCCCCCGCGATAGCCACGGTCACGCGCAATAAAGGACGCAGTGGCGGGCATGAGCTGCATCAGACCTGCGGCTTTGGCACTGCTTTTGGCACGCGGATTAAAACCAGATTCCTGCCGTGAAATTGCCCAGACCAAGGCTTCGTCGATATCATACTCGGCGTTAAATTGTGGGTGCGGATATAGCGCACCATACCAACTTACGCCACTATCCTTGCGGATAATTTCGGCAACCCGGAAGGCCATGCCGGCCATGCCATGGTCATTCGCAAACCGCAACACCCCAAGCCGGTATTGGTCGGGCATTTCCATCCAAAGATAGCGCAGTTCACGCTCAGCAGCATGGGTCTCGCCAATCTGTAATAAGGCAAATACGCGCTTGCCGCCCGGGCGTTTTGCCAACCAGTCATAAAATCCGGGCTCAATTGCCGGAAGGTCAAACGAAATATTGATCTGCTGGCCAAGGGCATGGCGTGCAACGACCCCATAAAAACTGTCAATTTCGCGCGCCGATACTTCAAGATAACGAACCGATTCTATTGGCCGCCCCTGCCGCAGCTCGACGCGGTGCGCCCAAAAGGCGGCGGCACTACGTTGCCCGGGGCTCGCTTCGGGCAGATTGGCAAGGGTACGGAAAAACTGCCCGGCGAGATCGATCTGACCGCTTCGCCATGCGGCCAAACCACCAGCCCAATAGGCCAGTTGAGCATGCTCACGCCCGATGGCAATGGCATAGCGGGCCTGGCGAATGGCTTTTGGGTCAACCCCAAAGATAAAATATGCATGTGCGATTTCGCTGCGAAGCTGACCCTCTTCCGCCCCCGTCAGATAACGCTTATTCCCTGAGTCATTGACAATTTCCAGCGCACCTGACGGCCAGCCACGCCGGATCGCGCGCCGGATCGACCATGCAATAGAGGCGGTGCGGGTTGGTGAGGCGCGGCCAGCAATGCTTGCCGGGATACGCGGCCTGTATCCATGGGCACCAGCCTGACCATAGCCGTTCAAATAGCCGGGTTTTGGTGCCTTTGGACTACGCGCATTGCTCGGCTTACGGCGCTTGGCGAGCCAGTAGATTCGGCTGGCATCAGGATGATCATTATAAGCAGCAAGCCAGCTAGATAATTCCTTATAGCTTGATCGCCATGCCGTCGGATGGAGATAGCGCTGCGCCAGCAGATGGCCGGTTAAAATCGGGTCCCTTATCCGCCCCATTTCGCGGATAGCCTGCTTCATATTGCCAGCCTTCTGCAGTTCAATAAGGCGCTTATACTGCGTGGCATCAGACGCGCTCAATGGTTCAGGGGGAGACGATGCCATCGCAGGTAAACCCGTGAAGCCAACGGCGATTAATACGCCCAGAAACAGCCCTCGAAGCGCTGATGCCAGAACAACTCGCAAATTGATTACTGGCATCATCACCATTTCAAAAAACGTCGCAATAACTGATCTTGATCACAGATCACAGCCACAGTTGGAGCCACAGCTGGAACCAGGATCGGCGTTTGGCCATGATTGCGGCATTCGGGGAATAAATTGAAACTCATTTTTCGACCTTTACGTCTAGATGCGATTGCTGATCGGCAAAATCAATTAAACCCACCAGCTAATTCGTACCTTGTGGCAACGAGCGGATCAACTGTTTCGTTGTCAGGCTACTCACCCAGCGCACCCTTTTTGCCGTTTGCAGTAAGCCGCTTGGCCAATCGCAGCAAATCTTCA
Organism: Candidatus Puniceispirillum sp.; assembly: GCA_016778895.1. Taxonomy (GTDB): domain Bacteria; phylum Pseudomonadota; class Alphaproteobacteria; order Puniceispirillales; family Puniceispirillaceae; genus UBA3439. The sequence continues at coordinate 6,390 of JADHOR010000002.1, read as the reverse complement.
AATGCCAGACGTTTTTGCGCGGGCGAGCGCAGCAGATAGGCCGGGTGCAGGCTTGCCAAAGCCGGACGCAATACGCCATCACCAAAATCAATTTCATGCCACTGGCCGCGTAGCTTCATAATCCCATCATTACTGCCTAAAATCAGCTTGGCCGCGGCACCGCCCAGCAACAGCACGATATCCGGTTTCGCCAGTTGAACATGTCGAAACAGCCATGGCAACAACATCGCCGTTTCTTCATCGGTAGGGCTGCGATTGCCCGGCGGTCTCCATGGCAGAAGATTGGTGAGATAGGCCGATGCGCGATCGACACCAATCGTCATAAGCATCTTGTCGAGAAGCTGACCATCAGCGCCAACAAAAGGCACACCCATGCGGTCTTCATCACGGCCGGGCGCTTCGCCAATAATCATCAACCGCGCCCCCGGATTACCATCGGCAAAACATAGGTTGCTGGCGGTGTGCTTTAGTGGGCACGCATCAAGACCGGCAAGGCCAGCCTGCAACTCAGCCAGGCTGGTGATGCTGGAAACTGCTGCCAGATCAGCCCCCGTATTTGCTCTAACAGGCTGGTGATCAAAGGACATGGTATCGGGCGCGGCATCACCTGATAACATCAATGACGATCGTATAATATCTTGCTGCGATGCAGCGCCACGGATAGCCGGTGTTACAGCCATAGATGCCGATGTGCCATCATTTTCCGCCAAAAGCTGCTCAAGCCGCAATGGCGGGACATCTGGCACAGGATGATCCAACAAGACTTCGTCAACGCCCATATCCAGTTGCCATGCCAACATCGCAATCAGCTCATTTCGATCATGGATTTGTGCTGGCATATCAGAATCTGTCGAATTTTAGTTGTTTCACCGCAGCAAAAATGCGCAATATTACTCTTGCATGGACACTGAATTTTATCAATTGGCTTGAAGCTGAATTGAACGCTTCTTATGGTAACAGCCTACAGGGAATATAGTCTTGGTTGGTATCATATTTCTGGCCAAATTTTGAAACTATGTCGATATAGATGGGAATAATGATGGAACGCGAAGTGATGGAATTTGATGTTGTGATCGTTGGAGGCGGCCCATCTGGCCTGTCCGCAGCGATCCGACTGAAACAGCTGGCAAATGAGGCTGGCAAAAACTTCGAGGTGTGCCTGATTGAAAAGGGCAGCGAAGTTGGCGCCCATATCCTGTCAGGCGCCGTTCTTGAACCGCGCAGCCTGAATGAGCTGATTCCCGATTGGCAAGAACGCGGCGCGCCCCTCGACACGCCGGTAACAGCTGATAAATTCATGTTTCTGACCGAGACCAGCAGCTTTCGGATGCCAACACCGCCAAGCATGAAGAATCATGGCAATTATATCATCTCGCTTGGGAATTTCTGTCGCTGGCTTGGCGAACAGGCCGAAGCCCTGGGCGTTGAGATTTATCCGGGCTTTCCGGCCGCTGAAGTACTGTATGATGATCAGGGCCGGGTCAAAGGGGTTGCGACTGGCGATATGGGTATTGGCAAGGATGGGGTGCCCACCGATCAGTATATGCGCGGCATGGAGCTGCACGCCAAACAGACAGTTTTTGCTGAAGGCTGCCGCGGACATCTGACCAAGACCCTGTTCGAGAAATTTGATCTGCGTGAGGGCAAAGATCCGCAAACCTTTGCCATCGGAATTAAAGAATTATGGGATATTGAACCGGCAAAGGCCAAACCCGGTCTGGCCTGGCATTCGGTTGGCTGGCCGCTGGCAAGCGACACTTACGGCGGCTCATTCCTATATCACCTGAACGGTAATCAGGTTGCCGTTGGCTATGTGGTCGGGCTTGATTACAGCAACCCGCATCTGTCGCCATTTGAGGAGTTCCAGCGATTTAAAAATCATCCGTCAGTGCGTGATACCTTTATTGGTGGACGCCGCGTTTCCTACGGCGCGCGCGCGCTGAACGAAGGCGGCTTCCAGTCAGTGCCGAAATTGACGTTCCCGGGCGGTTGCCTTATCGGCTGTACCGCAGGGTTCTTGAATGTGCCAAAAATCAAGGGTACGCACACAGCGATGAAATCAGGGATGCTGGCCGCCGAAGCGATTTTTGAAGCGCTGGATACCATGCAGGCCGGTGATGAGCCAACTAGCTATGCAAGCCGGCTGCAAGATAGCTGGTTGTGGGCCGAGCTCTATAAGGTGCGCAACATTCGGCCGGGCTTTGCCAAAGGCCTATGGCTTGGCCTCGTTCATGCGGCGATTGACACTTATGTGTTTTTTGGCAAAGCCCCGTGGACATTGCACCATCATGCTGACCATGAAAGTCTGAAACGAGCTAGCGAAGCACCAAAGATCGACTATCCAAAACCAGATGGTATTGTGAGTTTTGACCGGAACTCATCGGTGTTCCTGTCCGGGACGAATCATGAAGAAAATCAGCCAGCGCATCTGACCTTAAAAGATGCGTCGATCCCGATCAGCCACAATCTCGCGCTTTATGATGCGCCCGAACAACGCTACTGCCCGGCAGGTGTTTACGAAATTATCCACAATGATGATGGCACCGACCCACGACTTCAGATCAACGCACAAAATTGTGTGCATTGCAAAACTTGTGATATCAAAGACCCATCACAGAATATCATATGGGTCAGTCCTGAAGGTGGAGGCGGGCCTAATTACCCCAATATGTGAGGTTGGAATTGGGTAATCTAGACAAAATGACGGGCCAGAAAAAACCACTACGACGTGCCGGCCATAACCGGTCACGGCTGATGCTTGCCGGTGTCATTCTGCTGATAGCCTCAGTGTCTACACCAACTTCAAGAGCCTTCTCCGTGACAAACCCGAACCAGCGTCTGGAGACTACTGCGGCAAATTATCTTGCGGCACGCCAGGCGGTGTATTTTCGCGATATTGGTGCCTCGGCAGCGTTCTACCTCAACGCGCTAAATTCTGATCGGGATAATGCCAAGCTGTTGCAACAGGCCTTTTACACCCAGTTTCAACTTGGACATATTGATGCAGCAGCAACGCTCGCCAGCGAATTTGAGCTGCAGAATCTGACCATCAGATTTGCCCGCGAACCTGCAACCGCACAGGCAATCCTGCAAAAAGATTGGGATGCGGTTCTGGTACTTGCCGACTCGATTGCGGAAAATCTTGACGCCCAGCCGATGGCCGCCGTGATCAAGTCATGGGCATTTGCTGCCAAGGGGCGGGGCGCCGCTGGATTGTCACATTTGATGAAAATTGGCAAAACCACTAACGCCTCTGGTCAGATCATGCCGGCGATGTACACCATTCAGGCCGCCCGTCTGGCCGAGCATATCGGTGATAAAGCCGAAATGCGGCTTCATGCCGAGACATTGTTTGCGCGTAGAGATCTATCATCACAAGCCATGCTTCAGCTTGCCAGCTTGTACGCCCGCAACAACGAGTTGGACAAAATGGATCAGATGATTCACCGCCTGCCATTGGGGTTTAACCACAAACTTGTGCGCAGCCAGCTGATCAGCCAACAAAAACCGCCGACAATAAGCAGCCATATCGCCGACGGTATCATTGATGCCAGCTTGATAGACAGGCAGTCGCAAGATGGCACCGCGTTGAATGCACGACTTGGGCTGGCATTATATCTTGATGATGCCAACGATAGTGCCCGTTTCCTGCTGGCCCAAGCATTACAGGAAATGGAACAACCGTTGGCCGCTATCGCCAAGCTTGATGCCATTGATGAGACCAGTATTTGGGGGCAACCAAGTTTGCTACTGCGAAGCGATCTGGAACGGCGCAATGATATGGAAGGCGCCATCAGCCAAATGAAGGCAGCAGTCGCGAAAGATCAGGAGAACGCGCTTTTGCAGCAAGAGCTTGGTAACCTTTATCGGATGGCAAGCCAGTTTGATAAGGCGCGTGATGCCTATCTCGTTGCTATTGATCTTGGCTTCGTGTCTGGCGATCTCTACCGGAATCTTGCCATTTGCTACGAACAGCTTGAACAGGATGAACTTGCCGAAACCAGTTTCAAAGCAGCTTTGAAGGAAAATCCAGACGATCCCTTCACCTTAAATTATCTTGGTTATTGGTGGGCTGATGACGGGCGTAATCTTGACGAAGCAATTAAATTAATTGAAAAGGCCGTTCGATTGCGACCGAGAAGCGGCTTTTTTGTCGACTCGCTAGGATGGGTACATTTCAAGCTTCGCAATTATGATCTGGCGGTTGCCTTTCTTGAGCAGGCAACCATTCTGGAGCCAATGGACGCGGTCATTACCGGTCATCTTGGCGATGCCTATTGGGAAGCCGGCCGCCACAGAGAGGCAAGGTTCAAATGGCAGTATGCGCTGTCAATTGCCACCAAAGATGATTTAAAAGCCGAATTTACCGCCAAACTTAATCCATGATTTCAGTTCTAGCGCCGGCAAAAATTAACCTTTTCCTGCGTGTTTGCGGCAAGGATGATCGCGGCTATCATCATCTAGACTCGCTGATCGTCTTTACCAAATTTGGCGACCGGCTGACGCTTGAGCTGGCCGGCGATGATGCGCTGTCGGTGAAAGGTGAGTTCAGTGCCGCACTTGATGATTCCGCAATTGCCGGGCCCGGATTTAATCGCCAAACACCAAATAATATTGGGGCTGATAATTTGGTGATGCGCGCCTTGAACGGATACCGGCAAGCCGGTGGTGTCATTGGTGGGCTCTCAATCACGCTGGAAAAAAACATTCCCGTCGGAGCGGGGCTTGGCGGCGGATCAGCCGATGCAGCAGCATTATTGCGGGCAGTAAACACACTATCATCGGCGCCGCTAGAAGCTGCCGCCATGTTTAAACTTGCCGCCAGCCTTGGCGCGGATGTGCCGGTTTGTCTTGCTGGTGGGTGCCAGCGCATCGCTGGAATTGGCGAGGCCATGACGCCATTTACGATGCCAAAGACTGGTGCGATATTACTTGCTAACCCACGGATCCCGCTATCGACCAAAGACGTATTTGCCCATTCAGGCGTTCGCTACAGCGGTGTTGCCGGATCGCTTGATGGGCTTGATGCGGCTGGCATTGTAGCGCGCGGCAATGATTTGACACCAGCGGCGCTTGCACTAGCGCCGGAGATCAGATTCTGCCTTGAAATTATAAATGCCACACCTGGCGTCAAATGCGCTGCGATGTCGGGAAGCGGGGCAAGCTGTTTTGCACTATTCGATTACCCCGACGATGCCAGCGCGGCGGCAATCCAGCTTGAAACAGCTGGATATTGGGCCATTACAAGCCAGATTCATCACGCCGATTAAATCATTTAATCAGACGATTAGGATATAATCACATGGTTTGGTGGATTTTAAAGCATATTCGACAAAGAACGGACTTGATTGCTTGAAACTTGGTCGCTAAATTGCAGCGTCCAACGGATTGGGGCGTGGCCAAGTGGTAAGGCATCGGTTTTTGGTATCGTGTACCGTAGGTTCGAATCCTACCGCCCCAGCCATCCGTTCTTGCGCATCGCTGAATTTACCACACCATTTTTGAACTAGAGCCTGTGGCCAGTAACCTGCCACCACATATCGTGCGGTGCGATTGCTCGCTAAAATAACCCGGAGGCACGGTATGCGCGCGACGATTAGCTTGGTTAAAGGTGATGGCATCGGTGTTGATGTCAGTGATGCCGCCATATTCCTCGCCCAAAAGGCCATGAGCAAGGCCGGAGTTCCGGCACCAGAAATTATTGAGATTGCCGCAGGTGCCAAATATTATGCGGAAACTGGTGTTGATATCGAGCCAGATGGTGAAAAGCGTGCCGGTGCCGCCGATGCGATTTTCCTCGGCGCCATCGGGCTTCCCCAGATCCGGCACGCTGATGGCACCGAAATTTCACCACATCTTCGGCTGCGTGACCGGTACCAGCTTTATGCCGGTATCCGGCCAGTCAAAGCCTATCCGAATACACCAATGCCACTTGCCGACAGCCGCACCAGCAAGATTGATCTGGTCATTATTCGCGAATCTACCGAAGGGCTGTTTTATTCGGCCGCCGTGCATGGGCGTAGCAAGGTCATTGATAACGCAGTCTGTGACGAGACTTTGCGTATCACCCGAGCAACAACCGAGAAGCTGCATGATTTTGCCTTTCGCTTTGCCGGTAAGCGCAAAGCAAAAGGGCATGCGGGGCAGGTGACTTGCGTTGATAAGGCGAATGTCTTTACCTCGATGGCGTTTTTCCGGCAAATTTTTGACGAGGTTAGCGCCCATTATCCGGATATCAGCAAGACTTATAGTTATGTCGATGCGGCAGCGCTCGATCTTATTCGCCAGCCCTGGGCAGCCGATGTTTTGGTAATGGAGAATATGTTTGGCGATATTTTGTCAGATCTTGCCGGAGGTCTTGTTGGCGGCATGGGCATGGCGGCCTGTGGC
>JADHOR010000032.1 GCA_016778895.1 Candidatus Puniceispirillum sp. | reverse complement strand
GGCAGCCATATTGGCTTGGCAAGATCACAAAATGCCGCTGGCCATCTTTTGGGTCATGTGCGCAATATCGGCGCCGATTTGAGTGATCCGCGTACGAGGGTTTATCAAACTACTGCAAGACAGCACTTCCACACAGACAGTACAGATGTTGTTGGGCTTTTATGTATCAACAAAGCTAAATCAGGCGGTACGTCTTTACTGGCTTCGAGCGTTACGCTCTTCAATGAAATAGTTAAGCGTCGACCTGATTTAGCTGAAGAATTATTTAAGCCATTGGCGCGAGACAGGAGAGGAGAGATCCCCGTCGGGCAAATGCCATTCTATAGTGTTCCCGTGTACAATCTCCTCGATGGTTATTTAACCTGCTTTTATCATCGCGAATACATTGACTCTGCACAACGTTACGATGACGCTCCTCGGATCACTGCTTTTCAGAAAGAAGCGATAGATTTTTTCGACGAAGTTGTGAATGAACCAGGCATGTATTTGACTATGATTCTAGAACCGGGGGATATGCAATTCGTTTACAATCATCATTTGCTGCATGATCGGACTGAATTCGAAGACTGGCCAGAGCCAGAGCGCCGCCGGCATTTAATGAGGTTATGGCTATGTTTGCCGGAAGATAGGCCGCTCCCGGACAGCTTTGCCCAGCGATACGGAAGCGTCAAAGTTGGTGACCGTGGTGGTGTAGTGACGAAAGAGACAGTTCTTCATGCGCCAATAGACGCCTAATGAACAGCTGCCTTGCTAAGACCCGCTCTGGCGGTATCTGTCAGCTTATAGGGAACCCAAAAAATGGCCGCTGCCAATTGCACGGCGGTGCCAGCACAGGGCCAAGGACCGCCGAAGGGCGCTCTAGAATAGCTGCTGCACAAAATATAACGCTCTAAAGCATTTGTGGCCGCTCAGCGGGCTAGAAATGCTAAGGGCAAGGCAATTAAACGTGAGGTAAAGTCGATTGAGACTCAATTGGTCTTTGATGGGTTGTTGCCAAAGCGATGGGAGCGAGCATTTAGGTTGGAGTAGTACGGCCCTTGGCCCTTGGCTCTTGGAACTTACTAACCGAGGTTGCCAGCGCTGAATTTTTTGAAAAAGACGTAAGACCCTAGATGCCTTTTTGAAGAAGAGGGGCAAGCACCTGTATTCCGTAGTGTTTTCCCCTCGTTTTTCAAAAATATTTTCAGAAAATGAAATGCCATGTCACTTTACTTTTTGACTACTCGTTACACTTCTCATCAACTCGTTACACTTATAAACCCTAAAGTGTAACGGCTGTAATCCTTACTGACTGTGGGTTACAGAAGATTCGTTACATTCGTTACACTCGTTACACCATTTTGGCAGAGACACGCCCCTCTTTTTTTCGAGGAGAAACAACTAGTGTAAATTTATGCTGCGTCCTGCGTCCTGCCTTTGATGCATACTTCATCTACTAGGGCCTGTACTTCGTCAGAACGCCATACTGTTACATTTGAGCTAAGTTTGATGGGGGACGGGTAGCGGCCATCCTTCACACCCTTCCACCAAGCAGACTGCGAGATTGGTATGATCGCAGATATTGGCGGATCGGATTGATCATCGCCGATGATCTGCCTTAGTCGGAGGAAGGTTTGAGTAATGTTATGATCTTTCATCTGATGTCCTTTCCAGCTAATTTTATTAGCTTTTGCTCCCTATCAGTCACAAAATCACCCCAGTCTTGCATCATTGAACGACGTTTATCTAATAGATCACCACGTCGATAGGCAGCTTCAATTTTGTTGGCAACTGCGTGAGCTGGCGCCATTTCGGAGACTTCATTTGGATAGTTTGTGGTCTCTGACACCCAGTCTTTAAATGCTGACCGCATTCCGTGAACCGTAGCGTCTACAAGGAGGCGCTTCTGAAGAGCGTGAAGTAATGCATTGCTCGAGAGTGCTCGATTGTTCATTGGGCTTGGAAAAATCAGGCCACTGTCAGTTTGAATGTCGCGAGCCTTTTTTAATACATCTAGCGCTCCGCTAGAGAGGGGCACGTTGTGCTGAATTTTCATCTTCATTCGCTCTGCAGGGATGCGCCAAATCTTCTGTTCAAAATCAATTTCTTCCCAAGTTGATTCTCTAACCTCTGATGTTCTACAGGCAGTTAGAATAAGAAATTGAAGTGATAACTTAGTTGATAGGAAGAGGCTTGATTGCTCAATCTGATCAAAAATTGATGGAATGTTATCAAACGGGACAGATTTAAAATGATTGTTGAGCTGTTTTATTTTTGGTAGCGCTGCCTCTGCAATCTGGATCGGATCCTCATCGGTAAAGTGGCCTTGTGCTCTTGCCCATTTCATCACTAGCTGAAGCCGTTGCCTTATCTTTTTTGCGGTATCTGGCTTTTCGACCCAAATTTTGGAGAGGACTGTCATGATATCGGCTGATGTGATGCTTCCAATTGCAAGATGGCCGATAAATGGAAATACGTGGTTATCTAGAGAAGAGAGCCATTGCGTTGCGTGCTTTTCATTTTTCCACGTAGGCAAATTTAAGCTATGTACCGTGAGAGTGGCCTCTTTAAAGGTAAGGGTGCTCCCAATAGCCTTGCGGCGTTCAGCAACGGGATCACCGCCAGAGCGAGCGATACGGCGAAACCGGAGCGCTGTCTCCCGGGCATCATCGAGGCCAACGATGTTTACGCTTCCTAGGCCGATGTCTCTTCGTCGGCCTTGCACGACCAGAAGTTGCATCCATCTTTTTGCGCCACTCGATTCTACAACGAGATAAAGCCCATTACCATCAGCATGCCAACCGGCTTTGTTAAGCTTTTTGACGGTTAAAGCAGTTAGTTTATTTGAAGGATGTTTTCGTACCAAACCATACCTCACATTCTGCCCCACATTTTAATGTGGATTGAACTGGACGGCAAGGGACAAACGTACAAATTAATATCCCATAAACTGAGGTTCAGTATGGGATACAGACCGTTTAAGGCTAATTAAAAATAATTTTAGGTAAGGGGGTGTGGCGGAGAGGGTGGGATTTGAACCCACGAAGGGCTCTCACCCTTGCCGGTTTTCAAGACCGGTGCATTCAACCGCTCTGCCACCTCTCCGTCGTGATGGGATTAGCGGAAATCAGTCTGATCTGTCAATAAGCATTAATGCAGATTTTCCTAATTGTAGCATTTTTATATTATTTATCTAAATCTCTTGATGATGTGCTTGTGTAACCCGCAAATTGGGATCATATTACCGCTATGCGACAATCTCAGTCATAACCATGAACTCGTGCTGCTTGAGCCGCTTTTATTCAGGCCTGTCAACACTGGAAAATGACTGTGTACCAGTGTTTTTCAGGAGTGTGTGTTGTATTTCACTTATCGTCTGCCATCCTTAGGGAATGGTCTTCGGTGCGGCCTCCGCGCCTGCCTTAAATTAACATCTGTCTTGGGGCTTGCCTTAGCAATTTTTATTGGGAGTATTGGTCCGTCATTTGCCCAAAAATCAGGGGGCGGAAACCGCGCGGCCAAGGTAGAGGTTGCCGAGGTTAAGACCCAGATTATTGCCAATTTGATTGACGTTCAAGGACGTGTGACGGCCGGCCCGCTAGAAGCGGTGACCTCGGTGATAAACGCGATCACTGAAATCGGTGAATTGAGGATTGGTGATCAGGTCAGACCAGGTGACATCATCGCGGTACAGGATAGTTCAAAACTAGAATTGAGGTTGGAACAGTTAAAGGCTAGGCTTCGTGAGGCTGAGGTTAAGCTGGCTGACAGTAAAGCTGAATTGTCTGCTGAGGAGGCTTTACTTAACGTTGCCAAAGCGCAGGCGGCCTTGCTGGCTGGCAAGGCACAACGGGCAAAAGAGCTGGTGGCAAATAATGCTTTGCCAGTAGATTCCGCCGAAACTGCGCTAAATGCCAGTCTTTCGGCCAACATACAAGTTTTGACCCGCGAATCATCAATCGCGCGGAAAAAAGCCCAACGGGCGGTGCTTATGGTGACCGTCGAACAGACTAACACAGAAATTAAACAGCTCGCTGTTGACATCAAAGCGACAAAGCTACGTGCTAAGACAACCGGTCAGATAATCTACATGGCAGATTATCTCCGTGGCTTTGCCCGCGAGGGTGAGGTGGTAGCGAAGATTATTGACCTAAACGGGTTTGAGGTCGAGGCGGAGATACCGGTTGCTTATTTACCTTATTTGCAGTCAACTCCGAAAATTCTTGGCCGAGGACTTAATGGAAGCTTGGTTGAAATGGCAATTAGGGTTTCATTGCCTATCCAAAATTTACGGTCGGGCACTCGGACTGTGCGCTTTTCAGTAATTGGAAACATGCCACCCATTTTGCAGGCGGATAATGCGGTTATTGTGATGCAGGTGCCCACCACTAGTCCCAAGCCGCAAGTGGTTGTGCCAAAGGATGCTGTGCTGCCGGTAACCGGGGGTCACATGGTCTACCTGGCCGATGAGAATCGAGCCAAGCGCCAGATTATCCAGATCGGCGCCGCGGTAAAAGACGGGTTCATAGTGGTGGGTGGTTTGAGGGCCGGGCAAAAAGTCGTGGTGCGCGGTAATGAACAGCTTTCAGACGGAAAAGAAATTCAAATTAGTGGTGCGAAGCGCAATGTCAAACCTGAGGCCTCTAACAATGTTGGAGCTGGGGGTGAGGATGACCGGCAAAAAGCAAAACCAGGGAAAGGCACAAACTGATGGTTGGCATCATAAAGCTGGCTATTGAACGTCCGGTCGCTGTAATGGCGCTCATATTTATGTGTGTTATTTTTGGTGGCTTGGCCTTGCAAAGCATTCCCATTCAAATGAGCCCGGATATTGAAAAGCCGGTTTTGGACGTGCGGGTATCTTGGCCTGGTGCGTCACCTGAAGACGTTGACCGTGAGATCGTTGGTCGCCTTGAAGCCGAACTGTCATCTTTAAATGGTATCGAAGAGATTTCTTCGCGGTCGACAAGGGGTAGCGCCCGAGTGAACCTGACTTATACTGTGGGCCAGGACATGGATAAGGCCCTTGTGCTGCTGCTCAGCAAGCTGTCTGCGGTCAGTGGGCTTCCGGATGATGCTAACACACCTTTGGTAAAAACGTCAAATTCCGATGATAGCCCGATTGCCCGATTAGCTCTTATAGCAAAGGATGGCGCAAACGTTAATCTTGAGGAGCTAGGCCAATATCTTGACACAAACATTGTCGAGCCATTGGCAAGGGTTGATGGCATCGCCGAGGTTGATTATCGAGGTGGTGGCAAACGCGAAATGCGTGTTTTAATCGACCCAGAAAAATTGGTGCAGTATCAAATCACTCTGAGCGAAGTCATTGATGCGCTGAAAACGTCATCAACGATGATGAGTGTTGGGCTTGTGACTGAAGGTAAGCGGTCTTATACCGTTCGCACCGAAGCTGTGAACTATACGCCTGAAACAGCTGGTAATATTGTTGTGCGGACGAGTGTTTCACCTTCTGGAACGGTGATGCCGCTTTTATTGCAAGACATTGCAACCCTTGAGGTAAAAGTGCAGAGCCGGACAAGCTTCCGACGCTTGAACGGCCAGCCTGCAGTGACCTTGAGTGCCCTGCGTGAGCCCGGAAGTAACGTTGTAGCTACGATGTTAAGGCTGCGCACTGTTGTGGACCAATTAAACCAGAACGAGCTTGCTGCGCGCGGACTTGATCTAAAGGTCGTTTATGATGAGACTGGCTACATTTCCTCTGCAATTGGCTTAGTCCAACAGAATATTTGGGTTGGCGGCATTTTAGCACTAACTGTCCTACTACTGTTTTTGCGGCATATTGTGCCAACAATTATTGTGTTTGTAGCCATTCCGGTGTCAGTAATTGGCACATTTGTGGCGATCGCTGCCCTAGGTCTTTCGATCAATGTTATTTCGCTCGCTGGGTTGGCCTTTGCGGTCGGCATGGTTGTGGATGCGTCGATTGTATCACTGGAAAATATTTTCCGCTTGAGGCAACGCGGTGTGGACTCGTTAAATGCTGCTTATCATGGAGCTAGGCAAGTTTGGGCGCCAATTTTGGGTTCAGCCCTGACTACGGTGATCGTGTTTATTCCAGTCTTGACTCTTGACCTGCCAGTGGGACAGTTGTTTAAGGATATTGGCGTTGCGATTTCGGTTTCTGTTTTGATTTCGGTTTTCGTTTCTGTAACTGTAATTCCGACATTGTCTGCGCGGCTGTTGTCGGGGTCCGCAGACCGATTCTCAAAATTGCCGAAATTGCCGTTTGTTGACCCGATAGCTCGCGGTTTTAAAGCACTTTTTGTTGGTTATGCCTCTTACATTGTTAACCGCAAAATCATAGGCCTTTCTGCGGTTGCTTCAGTTTTGGCTCTGTCTATTGGTGTGGCAACCATTCTCATGCCAAAACTTGACTATCTTCCTGATGGTAACGCTAACTTCATGTTTGCTAGGATCAGTGTTCCCGCTGGATATTCAATGGATGAGACATTACGAATTGCCGAACGTATGGAAAAAGCGGCGAGCCCGCTATGGACGGGTGAGGATATTGAAGGCCCTGCCATTCAACGGTTTTTCTTTGTCGCTTATTCAGGTGGTGCCTTTGCCGGTGGTTCAACTAAAGATCCAGCGCGAATAAAGGAACTGCGCATGGTTCTGATGAAGCCCATTTTTGCGGAACCTGGCGCACGGGCCTTTGTCCAGCAAGCCTCCCTTTTTGGTCGGTCAGTTGGTGGTTCGAGAGTTGTTAGTGTTGACGTTGTTGGGCCAAACAGTGACGATGTTCTATCGTCGGCAATACAAGTGAATGACGCGCTTTCACGGCGTTTTCCGGGGCGAGATGGGAACCAAATTAGAACTCTGCCTGGGTTGGATTCGGGAGCGCCACAAATCCGGATTACACCTGATTTATCTGCGCTTGCCAGAGCTGGAGTGACTGTTCGTGAATTTGCTTCAGCCGTTGATGTTTTTAATGATGGAACAAATGTGAGCCAAGTGCCAATTGATGGCCAGCTTGTTAACATGGTTGTTTCAGGAAAAAATGCTGAAGACCTCTCAGCTGATGAGTTGGAAAATATCCCAGTTATTACCCGTTCTGGTTCAATAATGCGGGTTGGACAGCTTGGGCGTGTCGAGATTATCAGTGCACCAGTGCAGATTCGGCGTTTGGGAGGCCAGCAGGCGATATCGATACAGCTGCGGCCATTAGAAAGCATTCCACTTGAAGATGTGGTTGCGGTTATTGATACGGAAATTTTGCCTGATATTCGAAGCGAGGCCGGCAGAAATGGCGTTTCTATCAAGCTGGAAGGTGCGGCTAGTGCGCTTGCTGAAACCTGGATTGCAATGCAGTCTAACGTGGTTACAGCAATTGTTGTCATCTTCTTGCTGCTAGTCATTCTTTTACGTAGCTTTGTTCTGCCATTTATTATTATCCTAGCCATTCCCGTTTCAGCGGCTGGTGGTATTGGTGGCCTGGCGATCCTAAACCAGTTTGTAAGGCAACCGCTTGATATGCTAACTATGCTTGGCTTTGTTATTTTGACTGGCGTCGTAGTGAATAATGCGATCTTGATGATAGAGCAGACTACGTTGCATATCCGCGAGGAAGGTTTGTCGGCAAATGAAGCTATTATTGAGGCCACCAGAAACCGTGTTCGGCCAATATTTATGTCGACAATGACATCTCTGTTTGGGCTTTTGCCGCTCGTGGTGTTTCCGGGCGCGGGGTCAGAACTATATAGGGGGATTGGTGTAGTTGTTTTTGGCGGTTTGGGACTGTCAACATTAGCTACCTTGATCATCGTACCCCCAATGTTGGCCGTTGCGCTTACTTCGCGCCTCGGCCAAATGGTAGCAGCTCCAACAATGTTACGCGAAAAGCTCTAGATAAAGTGGAGGCAGGGTGCTCCTTGCCTATTTTTGAGCATAAATCAATGTATTTAGTGGCGATGCTTTGTGGGCATAATGCCAATGTTGTCACCGCGCTTCTTTTTTCCGCAGGCGAAACGCCCAATCGGTCAAATTCACGGTTGCCCCTCAGTGGGCTTACGCCTTACCATAGGGGGGTGGATCACGCTGTGGCTCATGGTACTTAGAAATTATGGTCAGTTCAGGAAGTCCGGAAGATGAAAACAGGATTACGCACATTTTTGATGGCGTTTGCGTTTTTGGCGGCGCCAGTTGCCAATGCAACCGAGAAAAGCTTTGCGCAATGGCTTGTTGAACTGCGGCAAGAGGCAAAAAGTCAGGGTATTTCAGACCGTGTTTTAGATGCCGCACTTGGCAATGCTGCGCCGATCAAGCGCGTGATTGAACTAGATCGCCGGCAGCCTGAATTCACCATGAGCTTTGAAGAATATCTTGGAAAAATTGCCTCGCCAACCAGAGCCCGTATCGCTGCTAAAAAATTGGTTGAGCATGACAAGATTCTCACCGAGATTTCAAAGAAATACGGCGTTCAAAAGCGTTATATCGTTACCTTCTGGGGTGTTGAGACCAATTTTGGGCAATATCTTGGGTCGTTTAATGTACCGCACGCATTGGCGACTTTGGCACATGATGGCCGCCGAAGTTCCTATTTCCGGAAGGAATTGCTCAATGCGTTGAAAATTCTGGAGGAAGGTCACATTCCACCAGATCAGATGAAGGGGTCTTGGGCCGGCGCGATGGGGCAAAGTCAATTCATGCCTTCCAGCTTTTTATCATATGCGGTTGATTGGGATGGCGACGGCAAACGCGATATTTGGGGCACTAAGCCTGATGTATTTGCCTCGACCGCTTATTATCTTGCCAAAGCAGGTTGGCGCGATGACATTACTTGGGGCCGTGAAGTAAAACTGCCAGTCGGTTTTTCTATGAATGGCAAACCTGCAGACGTGCTTGCGGACGGCAAAACACGTTTCAAGTTGCCAGTTTGGTCTAAATCCGGAGTGCTCTCGGTTGATGGGAGTGCCTTGCCGAAGCGTGATCTGACAGCGCGGCTGGTTTTGCCTGCAGGTGCGGATGGGCCAGCGTTTCTCGTCTATAGTAATTTTGACTCAATTCTTGATTGGAACCGTTCCAATTACTACGCCTTGGCAATCGGTCATTTATCCGACAAATTGCGATGATCCGACGAGATGAAATAACAGGATGAACGAATGCGTTTTAGTCTGAAAAATATAATTGGGTTTTTATTTGTCGGGATGGTTTTCCAGAGCTGTACATCGGCCGAGCTGGCAATTGACATGATCAAAAAACATCAACGCAATACTGTTGTTGAAGCGCCGACCGAAGTTGTGGCGGCACCGCGTTACAAGGTGGGTGATCCCTACAATATCGCCGGTGTCTGGTATTATCCCGAGCGTGACCTGACTTATGATGAAACTGGTATTGGGTCATGGTATGGCGATGAATTTGCCGGACGGCTTACGGCGAATGGCGAAATATTTGACCCTAATAAAGTTACCGCCGCGCACAAAACCCTTCCGATGCCCAGCGTAGTGCGTGTGACCAACCTTGACAATGGCAAGTCACTTGTTGTGCGGATAAATGATCGTGGTCCATTTGTGTCGGGGCGTATCATTGACTTGTCACGTGAGGCAGCACGACTGATTGGATACCGTGACAACGGGCTGGCAAAAGTGCGCGTACAAGTGCTCGCCGAGCAGAGCCTTCGATTGGAAAATTTGGCGCGGCGCGGTGAATTTCCGAGCCTGACCGAAAACGACCAAGGGCCTTTGCCGGAAATGGTGGCCGCGGCCAAACCCACGGTGAATCTGACGGCAAAATCCAGCAAGACCAAGAGTAAATTGACGGTGAATAAGCCGTCGCAATCGGCCTTGGATTTATTGTCTCAATCGCGTGTCGGCGAGGTCATAACTGTGGCGCCGGTTTCAACCAAAATCTGGGTACAGGTGGGTGCATTCCATGCCGAAACCAGCGCCAATGCCGTTTTTACCAAGATTAAGGGGATTGGCAGTGGTGAAGTTTCATCAGTAAATCATCAGGGAAAAACACTTTATCGTGTTCGGTTGGGGCCAGTTGATAGCGTCGAAATGGCCGATGGTCTGCTAGAAAAGGTTATCAATACGGGTTTTGCCGGTGCGCGGATTGTTGTTGACTAGGTAAAAAAATGTTTGTGCCATTTGTTGGTCACTGGTGCCAAATATACTAGTTTGACTTGACCAGCCTTTGGATGCAGCCGAGTTTGCTCGGCGATAAGGACGTGACGATGACAAAAAAACCATTGGTAAGGGTATTCCTGGCCATTTTGCTTGTGGGGCTGACGGGGCTAGGCGTTATAGCCAGCGCGGCCGTCGCTGCTGAAATAACCTCACCTGCAAAACAGGCCTATGTCACAGATTTTACCACGGGAAAGGTGCTTTTCAGCAAAGAGGCAGAGACGCCAATGAAGCCCGCATCAATGGCAAAGATTATGACTGTATTCGTAGCTTTTCAGCGCATTGCTGAAGGTCAGCTTAACATGGATGATAAATTCACTGTGTCTGAAAAAGCCTGGAAAAAAGGAGGGTCTCGCACATTTCTTGAGGTTGGCAGCGAGGTTTCAGTTCGCGAATTGCTGCATGGCATTATCGTTCAATCAGGTAATGACGCCGCCATTGTTCTTGCTGAAGGAATTTCAGGTACGGAAAATGCCTTTGCCGATGAAATGAATTTCTGGGCTAATAAAATCGGCATGACCGATACAAATTTCCGTAATTCCACTGGCTGGCCGGATCCTGATCTTACGACGACAGCAAAAGACCTTAATATCATGGCAACCGAGCTAATTCGGCGGTTTCCAGCGGATGAATACCCCGAATTTTATCCAGTTTTTGCCAAGCTTGAATATACTTACAATAAAATTCTTCAGCCAAACCGCAATCCGCTTGTTTACGGTACGGTTGGGGCTGACGGGCTGAAAACTGGTCATACTGAGGAGTCAGGATATGGACTAGTTGGCTCGGCAGAACGCGATGGTCAAAGGGTTATTATGGTTTTAAATGGTATGACGAGCGTTAAGCAGCGTTCGGCTGAGTCCCGTCGACTGATGGATCTGATGTTCCGTGAATATAAAAACTATCGTTTCTTTGATAAGGGACAGCCGGTAGATCAAGCTAATGTCTGGCTGGGTGAGGCTAGCAAGGTCGATCTAGTTTTGGATGAACCACTGCACCCGCTGCTATCCTATAAGGAGCGTCGTAACACAAAAATATCGGTTCAATGGACTGACCCTGTTTCAGCCCCAATCACCAAAGGTGATCAAATCGGCACATTAACCATCGAGATGAATGGAGAAAGCCGCAGCCTGCCGCTTCTCGCCGCGCAGGATGTAGCTGTTTTAGGAATGTTTGACCGGGTTGCTGCAGCGATAAAATATCTTATTTTTGGCGCCCCAGTTACGCCAGTTGTTGCCCGATGATGGCGCAAATGCGCGGCCTGTTTATCACATTTGAAGGTGGTGAGGGCAGCGGTAAAACAACACAAATAAAGAGCCTGAGCGATTGGATTGTAGATCGGCTTCCAAGCGCATCTTTATGCCAAACGCGTGAGCCTGGCGGTACCAAAGAGGCTGAGTCTATCCGCGCTTTACTGTTGAATGGTGCGGCAAGTAAATGGCAGCCTGCAACCGAGGCCATGATGATGTCGGCGTCGCGCCACGAGCATGTTGTGCATGTGATTCGGCCCGCGCTAGAAAATGGCGATATTGTAATTTGTGACCGGTTCAGCGACTCAACTCATGTATATCAGGGTTATGTCGGTGGGGTTGATCAGACATTGCTTGACGGGCTTGATCGTTTGTCATGCCAGGGACTGGTGCCTGATCTGACGTTGCTTCTTGATTTGGATAGCCATGTGGGATTGGCGCGTACTTATCAGCGCGGTAGTGCCGAACGCCGGTTTGAGGCAAAAGGTGCCGCGTTTCATCAACGGGTCAGACAGGGATTTCTGCAACGGGCTGAGTGCTATCCCGGCCGTATTGTAAAGATTGACGCAGCGCGGCCGGCCATCGATGTTACGGATGATGTGATTGCAGCTGTTCGCCGACTGCTTGCGAAAAATGGCTTTAACGTCACAGATTAATATTGCCACACCCATACTGGGCGTGAATTGGCTAATTTAACGGGAACTGGCTAGATTTAGCATGAGTGACGCAGATCATAATTTTGCTGACAGGGTCGACCCAACTGCGATTATTGGTCATGATGGCTTTACCAATGCGCTTGGCGAGTCCATGGCCAGCGGGCGCATGCATCATGCGTGGCTTTTAACCGGGCCGCGCGGGATTGGCAAAGCCAGCGTGGCGCGCGTTGCGGCTGCTTGGCTATTGTCCAAAGCGCCTGCACCCGCTGGATTATTTGGCGATGTAGTGCCGGTTTTTTCCGTTTCGCCAGAGGACCCCGGCAGCAATCTTGTATTTCGCGGTGCGCACCCTGATTATTTGTCGATTGAACCGGCAGTTGATGACAATAAATCTGGCCAGATCAAAATTGACCAGATACGGAAAATGGTTCCCTTTATGGCGCATAAGCCAGCAAAAGGCGGGTGGCGCGTTGCGGTGATTGACTCGATGGATGAGATCAATCGAAACGGTGCAAATGCGATGCTAAAACTTTTAGAGGAACCTCCTGAAAAAGCAGTGATTTTTCTAATATCTTCCCGCCCGGGGCAATTGCCGCCAACGATCAGGTCACGCTGTCGGGTGGTACGGTTCCAGCCGCTGGATACGGGCACGAGCCGCGAGGTTCTGACGAAGATCTGGCCTGATGCGGATGCTGCCCACATCGATATTCTGGCACAGTTATGTGGCGGCGCACCCGGCCGAGCGATTTCATTGGCTGAAAGCGGCGCCGCTGATTGTTATCAGGTTGCCTGCTCGCTGTTGGCTGCACCCAGCCTTGATCTGGGGGCAATGGCGGCATTAACCGCAAGATGGGGCAAGGGGGGCGCGGCAGGACGGGAACAGCGCGAAGGTGCAGTCTTCTGTCTGGATCGGCTATTGCGCCTTGCTGCTTTAACTGCCAGTAGCGGTGCAAACCTTGCGCCTTGTGAATTTGAGTTACGGGCGATTGCCGCATTATGTGAACGCCATTCATCGACTAGGCTGGCCGCATTTCATGATGATTTCGTGAAGGACTCCGCGCGTGCAGAGGGACTCTATCTCGATTTTTCTCATTTTTTGCTTCGGTTAATGACCAAATTACATGAGAAAACCTTGCCCTAATGCTGTGGCTGGGCTACCTCATTGCAAGGGTACCTAAATTTTATCAGCGCCTTTATCCGGATAAACCTTATGAGCAAGACCTATTACATCACCACACCCATCTATTATGTAAATGACAAGCCGCATATCGGGCATGCATACACCACGCTGGCCTGTGATGTCTTGGCACGTTTTAAGCGTCTCGATGGCTATGATGTGATGTTTCTGACCGGTACTGATGAACATGGGCAAAAAGTCGAAAAGGCGGCCGAGGTTGCTGGGGTAAGCCCGCAGGCATTTACCGATCAGGTTAGTCAGAATTTTCGTGACCTGACGGCCAAGCTAAATTTCTCAAATGATGATTTCATTCGCACAACTGAAGATCGGCATAAAGCTGCTTGCCAGAAAATCTGGTCAATTCTTCGTGAAAGTGGCCATATTACGCTTGGCAAATATGAAGGCTGGTATTCGGTTCGTGATGAGGCCTTTTACACAGAAACCGAACTATTAGATGGCAAGGCGCCAACCGGTGCGCCTGTCGAATGGGTCGAAGAGCCGTCCTATTTCTTTAATCTTTCGGCATGGCAGGACAAGCTGCTCAAATTTTATGAGGAAAATCCGGATTTTGTGGGGCCGGAGAGCCGCTTTAATGAGGTTAAAAGCTTTGTGAAAGGCGGTCTTCGTGACCTATCGGTAAGCCGCGCTAGCTTTAAATGGGGTGTTCCCGTTCCCGGTGATGATGCCCATGTGATGTATGTCTGGCTTGACGCATTGACCAATTATGTGACCGCAACAGGCTGGCCAGTTGATGGGGCCGCGGGCGATGCAGAAAAGCATGCGCGACTATGGCCAGCTGATCTGCATGTGGTCGGAAAAGATATTTTACGTTTTCACGCGGTCTATTGGCCGGCGTTTTTGATGGCGGCCGGCCTGCCTTTGCCAAGGCGCGTTTTTGCCCATGGCTGGTGGACTAACGAAGGTCATAAGATATCAAAATCACTGGGTAATGCGATTGACCCCAATCACCTGGCAGATATTTATGGGTTGGATCAAACCCGTTATTTCCTGATGCGTGAAGTGCCGTTTGGTAATGACGGAATATTTTCGGTTCCGGCGCTGGCCCAGCGTATCAATGGCGATCTTGCGAATGATCTGGGCAATCTGTCGCAGCGCGTCCTGTCGATGATTTTTAAAAATTGTGATGCGGTGATGCCGGCCTTGCCAGCAAGTCCAAGCGCGGATGATACGGCGTTGCTTGCCAGCGCGGATGAGTTATTGGCGCTTGTGCGGCAGCATATTGATCAACAGGCGTTTCACGAGGCGCTGCGGAAAATTTGGCAGGTGATTTCCAGGGCAAACCGCTATGTTGATACGGTTGCGCCATGGGCACTGAAAAAAACTGACCCGGTGCGTATGAGTGAAGTGTTAGCCGTGCTTGCTGAGACCATTCGGCAGGTGGCGATCCTTGCACAGCCGGTAATGCCAGACTCAGCCGCGAAGATTCTCGACCAGCTTGGGGTTGCTGCTGACCAACGTGACTTTAGCGTTCTTGACGGCAAGACGCGGCTTGCCAGTGGGCAGGCAATTGCCAAGCCGGAACCGGTCTTTCCCCGCTTTACGGACGAGGGTTAAGTCAGTGCCTGACGACACCAAGCCATTGATGATTGATAGCCACGCGCATCTTGATTATGCCCAGCTTGCCGGTGATCTGGACGGGGTGCTAGCACGTGCACATGATGCGGGGGTTACACATATCATCACAATCGGCGTCAAACTGACCACGGCAGATGCCCCAAAGGCAATCGCGGCGGCGCATCCGAATATCTGGTGCTCGGTTGGTATTCACCCGCATGAAGCTGGCAGCGAGCCTGATGCCGCAAATATTGCAGCAATCCGAGCGGCGGCTGATCATCCTAAATGCGTTGCAATTGGCGAGGCTGGACTTGATTATTTCTATGATTATGCCACCCCGAAGCAGCAAACCGATAGTTTTCGTGCGCAAATTGCGGTTGCCCGCGAACTGGATTTGCCAATCATCGTCCATGCGCGTGATGCGGATGACGATTTGGCGGCAATTCTTGAAGATGAAATGGAGAAGGGGGCGTTTCGAGGGGTTCTACATTGCTTTAGTTCCGGCGCCGATCTGGCGCGGCGTGCAATTGCCATCGGGTTCTACATCAGCTTTTCCGGTATTCTGACCTTCAACAAGGCCGAGGAATTGCGTGAGATTGCCGCAGAGATTCCAGAAGACCGGATTTTGGTTGAAACGGACTCGCCCTATCTGGCGCCAGTACCGCATCGTGGTCGGCCGAACGAGCCAGCCTATACCGCGCATACATTGGCAAAGCTGGCCTTAGTTCGAGGAAAGCAGCCTGCCGATATGGCAGCGATTACCCGCGCCAATACCCTGCGCCTATTTAACCGGATGGTCTTATCATGAAGGTGACGATGCTCGGATGCGGCACGTCGGTTGGAGTTCCGGCGCTGGGTCACGCAGGTTGGGGTGATTGCGACCCAAATGACCCGCGAAACCGCCGGCAAAGATGCGCTGTGCTGATCGAATTAAACAACAAGGTTATTTTGGTAGATGCTGGCCCAGATATCAGAAACCAGTTGTTACCGCTGGGTCTAAAGCGAATTGATGCTTTACTAATAACCCATACACATTCTGACCATGTTGCTGGCCTTGATGACTTGCGCGCCTTTTTTTGGCCTGATCGAGTTGATATTCCGGTTTACGCAACAAAACAGCATGGAAGCGAAATTTTGACGCGGTTTCCTTATCTGTTTTCAAAACATGCAGATTCGCCTGACTACTTTGTGCCGCCGATGAAGCTGCATCAGATTGCCGCTGGTGATGTGTTGGATATTTGCGGCTGCCGGATCGACGTGTTGCATCAAGATCACGGCAACACGAGTTCGCTAGGCTTTCTGTTTAATGAAAAATTTGGCTATTCTACCGATGTCGTCGGGATGAGTGATGATGTGTTCGACAAGCTTGGTGGAATTGATCTGTGGATCGTCGAGGCACTGCGGGCCAGGCCGCACCAGTCACATAGCCACTATGAGCAGACCTTTGCTTGGATCGAAAGAGTAAAGCCGAAAGAGGCCGTCCTGACACATCTCGGGCTTGAGGCAGATTACACGCATTTGATGGCAATCTGTCCGGCGAATACTAGACCAGGCATTGATGGGCTGGTTTGGGATTTATAGATGCTAGATGATATTTTACGCATAATATACATTATGCGACAAAAATATCTATAAGATGCTAGCAGTGAATTTGATCCCCTATTTCATAAAATAAATAAAAACAGTACTATTTGTGTCTTTGTTAATAAAATAATTAAACTTTATATTCATCATGCCTGCGGTGCAGCATCGCAAAATAACAATCTGCGGGTCACTCCTTTGCGGCAGCGTTGATCTGGTTGCGGCGTTCACGAAAGCTTGGATGACTGGCGAAAAAGCCGCCCTTGTCGCAATGTGGCGCGCAGTCACTCACCAGCTTATCAAAGAGGCTGATCAGGCTTGCAGGATCGCGTCCAAGCTTTTGCATCAGTTGGGTTGAGACCTGATCGGCCTCAAGTTCAAAGGCGCGTGTATAGCTGGCGAGGATCAAACTAGAACCAAGCGTACCAATTTCCTCAACAAAACTATCTTCAATCCCAAAAACAAGGCCAAGTCCAACTGCAAGGATCGCGCTTCGGGTTATCATGCGCATCGCGTGTCGATTGGTGATATGACCAACCTCATGCGCTAGAATCCCCACCAGAACATCCTCATTGCCGGCAAATTCAACCATTTCATCAAGTAAAATGATATGATTGCCGGCAAGCGCAAGGGCGTTGGGGCCGATTGTCGGGCTGCGGCGATACAATAACTCAATGTGCGGCGCATCGGGCGGTAGCTTGCTTATGATCTCGGAAAATAGCCGGTCAATGCGGCGGCGTTCGCTTGTGGAAAGCTGGCTCGGCTCAAGTAACAGGCTGTCGAGCTGATTAAGGGTGGAATTGCCGATATTTTTGCTCCAGCTTTGTGGAACATAGCGTGATACGTGATCAGCAGCGTAGGGCAAGGCCAATCGGGCACCCACCAGAGACATGATAATAAGCGACAGAATTACCGTCATTCCGCGCCAGCCAAGGCGCTCGGCAAGGCCAATGAAGCGCGATGTTTTTTCGGGGGTCGGCAAGAAAGGGGTCAATTCGTCAGGTAATAGTGCCGCCGATAAGGTAAAAACGCCCCTACCCGTTAATGTGATCCGCCAGTCCGCCCCGGCCATCATCGCGCTAACCTTGGAAATACTAGCAGGTTCAACCTGATCCTGCCCCTCAATTGCCAGCAGTAATTGATCTGATGATTGTCCGGGCTCACCAATCAACAAGGCAGCGCGAGATCGCTGCGACGTGGCTTTCGCCGTAAATGTGCCGTTAATTTGCATCGATTGGGCCTTTAAAGCGAAATTTCCAGACCAGCAGTCTCACTGATGGCATCGCCGACAGAATGGCCCGCATCGCGCTCATTATCAATAAATTGAGCCATATCACTATTTGGCCGGATAAATGTGTTTTCCGTTAGATAGCGATAATAGCGTACCCGCGCCCATGGCAACAGCAATGTTAGGCTGGCAACGCTTACAAACATATTTTGCAAAACAATCAGCGCAAGCCTAAACCCCGATATCTCTGAACGAAACAGGATAGTTTTATCCAGTCGCAGCCCATTAATCATCAGATTTCGTGTGCCCGCACGGTAATAGGTCGTTACCACTACAAACAGAACAATGACGGTAATCAGGGACAAAAATATCC
>JADHOR010000031.1 GCA_016778895.1 Candidatus Puniceispirillum sp. | reverse complement strand
CCCGCAACTGATCAGAATTTATTGGGTCACGATAATGCATTGTGCAACGGTTATCCCAAAGAATCATGTCTCCCAGCTCCCAAACATGAGTATATTTAAATCGATCTTGAGTGGCATGCTCCCAGAGGAAATCAAGCATTTCTTCACTCTCTTTTTGGTTCCAACCAATAATATATTGTGATGGGAACACGCGCCTGCGGCCAAGATAAAGAGCCGGCTTTTTTGAAACTGGATGCAATCTCACCAAGGGGTGATTGGGGCCGGGCACCTCTTCAAGACTTGCAGGCGCTTTTATTCCTGGACGGAGTTTTCCAGCTGAGTTTCTGCTTGCATCTTGTTTTGTATATAGGCCAGCTATTTTGACCTTAATATCCGACGGCAATGTTTCATACGCTAGATATTGATTGCTAAATGATGTGTTTCCGCCATCTTCAGGCAAGACCAAAGATCTCAAAAAGCTGCCTACGGGTGGCTCTTCGATATAGGAATTGTCGGAATGCCAGACGACCTCACCGCTTCCTAAAGATGCATTTTCTTTGGCGGGTTTTCCGTCAGGTCCCATGTTGGTAACCATAATAATTTCTTGATGTTGAGAGAGTAAATTGGACTCAACATTGGCAGCTTCAAAATAACTTCGGCTGGCACCCGGCACAGGAAGACCAAAAACTCTTGTTGCTTCGATATGTTGCTCCTGAGAAATATGCTGCTGACCTTTGAAAATTAATATCAAATGTTCAGACCAAGCCTTTTTCAAAAACTTCTGCATTTCATCATTAATTGGCTGAGAAAAATCAATTCCCGTGATTTTAGCACCTAGGGGCGCGTTTAATTTCTCTACCTGAATTTTGGAAATGTCATTTGAATTCTGGTTCCGTGCGACCATGACTTCTCTCCTGTCAAACTGTCACCTTTTCTTAAACGAGACTATGGATAAAAGAATAAATCAATGTAATAATTTTTATTATCTTATTACATTGATGCATAATATGGAATTTATTGGATGAAATTGACCATCGACAGTATTTCAGCTTTTGTAAGTTTAGTGCATTTTGGAAATTACCAAACCGCCGCCGCTTCGCTGAAAGTCACTCAACCCGCTTTAACACGACGAATTCAAAGACTTGAGGATGCTCTCGGGGCTCAATTGATTGACCGGCGCTATCGTGGTGTTTTACTGACTGCACTTGGCACAAATTATCTTCCGATTGCGATTCGAACGGTTCACGATTTTAATCGTTCAAATCAGCAAATCAAAGACCTTGTCTCAGCGCGCACAGGGACCGTTAAAGTGGCAATGAATATGACAATTGCAACCACAATTTTGCCAAATATTCTGAAAGCTTTTTCAGAATTCCATCCAAATGTATCCGTAAAAATTACAGAAGGTTCCGGCCCTAATGTTGTTGAAAAGGTCCTCTCTGGAGAAGTTGAGTTTGGCATTGCGCCTTGCGCAACTAGCGTTGAGAGGGTTGATTTTGAAAAATGTTATTCTGATCCGTTCATGCTTGTTGCTCATAGGGATCATGAATTGCATATCCAACCTACGGTCACTTGGCAATGTCTTGAAAAATACAACTTCATTAAAATGCGCCCCGAAAGTGGAACACGCAGACTACTTGAAAAAGGGTTAGATGATTTAGGCGTTAATTTGACCGGACAATATGAAGTTGGGCATTTGCCTGCTTTATTAAGTTTAGTTGGACACAATCTTGGCGTTTCAGCGGTGCCAGACCTGTCGTCAACTGCAATCAATAATCTGCCCATCATTTCGCGTAAAATAAACGGGCCCGCCATCTGTCGCTCAATCGGTATTTTGACTAGCCAGGACTCGAGCCTGTCACCAGCTGCTTTGGCACTTAAAACCATCGCAACGAACATTCTAGAGTCACAGAAATTTTGACGAAATTAGAATTCCATGACTTAATGAAAACTATGAAAAAAATGATTTTGTTTGTGTCTATTTAGCGTGGGAGGCCTCTAACATGAGCACAACATCAGCAAATAAAGGTTCAGCAGGAGAATTAATCTCCGATGATTACAGCGGTATGCGGCAAAGATACGGAGTTGGCGAGGTTCCCGGACGCAAAATGGGAAAGTTTAGTCCCATATGTGAAGACAAAAAACCTCAATTTTTTTCTATGAGGACGCAACTGGTGACAGATGGACGAAGCGTGAACCCATTGGCAGAAACCGATAACCTATGGGCATGGATCAAAGTATATGCTTCCGGTGGCGAGAATACATTACACGCTCATAACAACGAGGATCACATGTTTGTGATTCTTCAAGGGACGGCTATTTTTCACGGTCCGAATGGCGAGAAGAAAGAAATCGGTTCAAACGAAGGAATTATGCTGCCTGCTGGCGCGTTGTACAACTTCACTTGCACCAGTGAAGAACCTCTGGTTCTGCTTCGAGTAGGTTCCCGAGCAAACTTAGGTGACTTGAGGGACCGTGTTGGTAAGGATGGCTTACCGCTGCCAGGCGGGTCAAAGAAAAATAAATTCAAGCCACCAGTCTATGCTGATGGCCAGTTTTTTGGGTAATGGATTTGGCAAAAAGACTCAAGAAAACAACTAAATGAGCGGTTTAAGAGTAAAAGCCATTGCGGGGAATGGTGTTTTGGGCTCTGGGTTTCGCGAAAGCTCTCTTTCGCGTGGAATGACGTTGGGCCCAGACTTTATTGGATGCGATGCGGGCTCCACCGACCCGGGGCCCTACTACCTTGGAGCTGGCAGGACCGCTTTCCCTAAAGTTGCAGTGAAGCGAGACCTCTCTCTGTTGATGAAAGCTGCAAGATCTAACAATATTCCCTTGATTATCGGGTCTGCGGGCACCGCCGGAGGGCGCCCCCATGTCGAAAGCTTAAAAGAAATTACACTAGAAATTGCGTCTGAAAATAAAATGTCTTTTAAGCTCGCACTCATCGATGCTGAGCAAGACAAATCAACACTCACAGAGCTATGGAACAGGGGTAAAATAACACCGATTTCGGATCCTGGCCTTGATTACGAGGCTATTCAAGCATCCGAAAGGATCGTCGGGATGATGGGCGCCGACCCCTTTGTCTATGCACTTGATCAGAAAGCTGACATTATTATTGCTGGCCGCTCAAGCGACTGTGCGATTTATGCAGCCCTGCCAATAATGAGAGGCATTGATCCCGCTGTTGCGTGGCACGCTGCGAAAATTCTCGAATGCGGCGCTGCTGCGGCCGAGACTCGATCCTCACCTGACTGCCTTTTTGCTGAACTCGAAAAAACGGCTTTCGAAGTTGAGCCGCTCTCTGAAGAAATGATCTGCACTCCACAAAGCGTTGCGGCACATAGCCTTTATGAAAATGCTAATCCGTTTGAATTGATTGAGCCCGATGGGGTCCTTAATATTGCAGACTCTCAATATCAAGCCGTTAGCTCTCGGCGTGTCAGGGTCACCAATAGTTCCTTTAAGCCTAAAACCGTTAAAAATGCAAAACTCGAAGGAGCGGTGTTCCTAGGTTACCAGAGCATAATTATTGGCGGTATCCGCGATCCAATGATCATTGATCAAATTGATGATTGGGCAGGGAGGCTAAAAAAACGGTTAAAATCGAGGGTGCACGACGTTTATGGCAAAGACTCACCGGCCTACCATTTTAACATCGCTATTTATGGTAAAGACGCTGTGATGGGTGACCTTGAGCCAATCAAAAAAATTACAAGCCATGAAATTGGTCTAGTTTTGGAAATCACATCTGATACCCAAGAAATTTCAAATACCATTATTTCATTAGCGCGGCATCAGGCTTTGCATTTGCCAATACCTGAATGGAGTGGCCTGATCACTGGCGTCGCCTGTCGGCACAGTCCTCCTTTTTTGGAGAGAGGCAAGGTTTATAAATTCTCAGGAGATAGCTTGATGGAGACTGCAAATCCACTCGACTTTTTTCCTTGTCGCTTTCTAAACATCATTGACGGGACTGAAATCAATTGAAATTGCGAGATTGTACAAAGCTCATCAGAAGCAAAAATGCAGGACCCTTCATTTTAACAATCGATGTGATGTTCGAAAACTCTAACATGTTCAATAAGTGTCTTGAGCAAAGTATTTTGAGTGCAGAAAATGTCGCTGGAATTTACGGGATTGCACCAGAAAAAATTAGTACATTTGCAATACCCTTAATTTCCACGATAAAAATATCTTTCCCAAGGGCTGTATCACAGGGAGACTTGGGAGACCCTGATAACCACGGTGGACAGCAATATGCACCACTTCTTGACCTGGAGGTAATTGATGGCAGTTGAATATGGAGTGGCACCTCTTGAATTAGGTTTAACACGCGAGTTTTCTTCATTTTGCGCGAATTTAGAATTTGACGATTTACCAATCGCTGTAGTTCAAGAAGCAAAGCGGGGTATTCTGGATTGGATGGGCTGCGCAATAGCCGCGAGTGACAATCCCAGAATTGGAAAATTTATTGAGACCTTGTCAGAATTTTCCTCAAAAACAGGTGCTTCTGTGATTGGCCAAAAAGGCGAATTTGGTCCACTCGAGGCAGCGTTAGTAAATGGTCAAATGGGCCACTTTTATGATTATGATGACACCCATATGGGAGGGGTTGTTCTTCACACAAGTTCTCCCGTTCTGGCCGCCATTTTAGGATTGGGCGAAAACAAGCAGAAAACCGGACAAGAGATCATTCTCGCTTATGTTATTGGTTTTGAAGCAGGGGTTAGGGTTGGCCAAACAGCTCCGAGCCATCACGATGGTGGCTGGCATTTGACGGGCACCCTCGGCACTATTGCTGCTGGCGTGGCATCCGCATCTTTACTTAAGCTCGACGCTGAACAAACTACTTTTGCACTTGGGCTCTCAGCTACTCAAGCTGCAGGCATGCAACAAAACAGAGGAACCATGTCCAAATCCTTTCACGCTGGCAGAGCTGCTTCCAATGGCATTTTGGCAGCGTTGATGGCCAGCTCCGGTTATGACAGCTCTGATGAAATTGTCGAAGGGCGGAAGGGTTTTTCAAAAATATACAGCAAAACTCAAAATTATGATTTTTTGACAAAAAATTTGGGGAGAGATTGGACAATTTTAACAAATGGTTACAAGCCTTATGCTTGCGGGATAGTTCAACATCCGCTGATTGATGCCATGATAAAAGCAAGCAAAAACACCAATATTCCACATAGTGAGATTGAGAGCGTCGATGCCCTCATACATCCTCACACCATTACAATTACAGGTGTTGAAGACCCAAAAACAGGGCTGAAGTCAAAATTCAGCCTCAAACATTCGGCTGCAGTGGGATATATTGATCGTCACGCCGGTCTATCTCAATATTCTGATGCGCGAGCAGTCGCTGCAGATGTTGCGTCGCTACGCCAAAAAATCAACCCACTGCCCAAAGACGATTTTCGAAAAGATCAATGCGAAGTGCACGTAAAATATAAAAACGGCAATACCGAGATTGTTCGGATTGAGCACGCACTGGGAACAACAAAAAATCCTGTATCATCAGATTTTCTCGTTGAGAAATTTTTGGCCAACACCGGAGGAAAACCCCTCAGCACTGAACCTGAGGCTATAGTCGATACGATATGGAATTTAGAAAGCTTATCCGACGTGGGCAACCTTATGCGCCTTGCAAAGGGCGCCTGACAAAACACCTAATCAAGAAACAGGATTGCCATCATGTACTTATCCCAAAAAAATGACCTCAAACATGCCTCAACACTGGCTCAGGCAATTGCAAGAAAAGACTCCCTAGCAGTGGCAGGCGTTTATAATCCACTATCCGCTAAACTGGCTAAAGACCAGGGTTTTGAGGCTCTCTACCTATCTGGCGCAGCGCTATCAGCATCACTGGCATTACCTGATCTTGGTGTGATGACATCGGATGAACTTATATATGCTGTGAGAGGTATCCTAAGAGCCTCAAACATGCCATTAATCGTAGATTGCGATACTGGATATGGCGAGATTCTAAATCTAATGACTCTCTCAAGAACACTGGACGATATGGGTGTTGCCGCAATTCAGATCGAAGATCAAATAATGCCCAAAAAATGCGGACACTTGAATGACAAACGATTGACAACTGTTGAAGATATGTGTCGCAAGATTGCTGCCTGTAAATCATCAGTAAATGAAACCTTGATTTGTGCGAGAACAGATGCTGGACAAGTTTCAATTGACGAGGCGGTCAAACGAGCTATTGCCTATCAGAAAGCAGGTGCTGATATCATCTTTGTTGAAGCGTTAAAATCAACCTCAGACATGCAATTCGTGAGACAAAGTGTTGTTGGTCCACTTTTAGCCAACATGACAGAATTCGGGGTTACGCCGGAGACTTCAATGAAAAAATGGGAGGAGTTAGGATTTGAGTTAGTCATATACCCTGTATCGGCGCTGCGAGTTGCCGCCGCTTCAATGAGAGATTTCTACAAAAGCCTGCGCAGCGACGGCTCAGCCCAGGAATTCAAAGAGAAAATGATGACACGAGATGAACTTTATGGAGTGATTGACTATCATCTATACGAGGAGCTCGACAAAACCATTGTGAAAAGCACGATACCAACCACTGACTAAATGTGATGCCTCGTAAATTCTCCAATACAATTTCGATATTGACTGCTTCCTATCGGACCTATTGTCATAATCAGTACCTAGAGCTTTACAAAAACTAAATTAAATATACTTTTGATCGATCAGCACACCTTTTGGAGTTCACAATGTCAAACGTTAGAAAAACAGCACTCGTAACCGGATCAGGTCAAAATATAGGCCGAGGTATCGCCCACGAATTAGCAAAAGCTGGTCACAATATCGTTGTGAACGGCAGTCAAAACCGTAAAGCGGCCGAAAAAGTGGCTGCGGAAGTGCGGGAGCTGGGAGTGAACGCGTCTGTAGCAATGGGAAACGTAGGTGTCAGAGATGAAGCAGAACTGATTATCAAAAGCGCAGTAGACACCTTCGGTAGTATAGACATCCTAGTCAACAATGCAGCTATCAGACCACATGGACCATTTTTAGAAATAGAGACTGAAGACTGGCAGAACGTGATTGACGTGAATATGTATGGACCAATTTGGCTGGCACGTGCAGCTTTACCGTTCATGCTAAAAAACGGCTGGGGAAGAATTATTCACTTCACAGGCATGAATGCGCAAAGAGGGTACCCGGGAGCAGGCTTCGTCTCAGTTTCAAAACACGCACTATGGGGTTTGACAAAAGCCCTCGCAGTTGAGTTTGGGCCCAGCGGGATAACATCAAATATTATTTCTCCTGGCACTTTCCCACCTGATGATGAAAACATTGAGACCAGCGAGCAATATCAACTACTATTAAAAAACAATCCCTCTGGACGCCTCGGCAAACCTGATGACATTGGTGGAATGATTGCCTATTTATGTTCGGAAAACGGTGGTTTTGTTAACGGTCAAATGTTGCAGATTAATGGTGGCGTTGTGATGCAGTACTAGGCTGCACCAAGACAATTATTGACCCTTCCAAATTGGCTTGCGCTTTTCCATAAAAGCGCGACGGCCCTCAATGTAATCCGCGCTATCAAAGCAAGCTTTGACCATTGCTTCACAAGCGCCCAAATTACGCTGACTTTCGTCCATTCTTGTCTGGTTAGCAATATACTTAACTGCATCAACTGTGAGAGGCGCATTCTCGCAAATCATCGAAGCCATTTCTTCAGCAGCGCTGCCAACCATTCCATCCTCTACAACCTGATTAACCAGCCCCATCAAATTGGCCTCGTTGGCGTTGTATCGACGCGCAGTGAAGAAAATCTCTTTTGCGAAAGCGGGCCCAATGAGATTAGCTAAGCGGTTGATACCTCTAAACCCGTACCCTAGCCCGAGACGCGCAGCCGGGATAGCAAAGTTTGAACCACTTCCACAAATCCTTATATCGCAACATACGGCCAGCGCCACTCCACCTCCAACACAAAATCCGTCAATCTGTGCAATGGTGGGCTTTGGGAATGTTTCTACTTTGTCATACACACGTCTTGTGGTGTCATTATATTTAGCGACACCCTCTTCGCTTGACCGCTCGCTCTCAAATTTTGAAATGTCAGCACCTGACACAAAAGCCTTTCCACCAGCCCCAGACATGATTAAAACTCGTACGGTCTCATCTGCCGCAAAACGATCCAACGCAGATTCGACAGCTTCCCACATTTCAAGCGAAACCGCATTACGCTTTTCAGGTTGATTGAAAATAATACGAGCTATTGAACCACTTTGTTCTACAATTACTTTCTCAGTCATTAGAAATTATCTTTCCGTTACTAAAATATACTAAATTGCACCGATTTGGCGAAGGTTTTCAATCTCCTCCAAACTGTAACCGAGCGCCGAGAGAATGTCATCAGCATTCCCTCCGGCCAGCGGTGGCGGCGCAGAAATCTGACTTGGAGTGCGGCTCATTTTAATTGGCTGCCCAACAAGTTGAGTTTCGCCACGCTCGTGACTGGAAACCGGCTGCGCCAATCCCAGGTGTTTTACCTGAGCAGAGTCAAAAGCTTCGCCGATATTGTTGATCTCTCCAGCCGGGACACCTCCTGCATTTAATTTTTCAACCCAATAGGCCGTTGTATTTGTGCGCGTTATTTCATTGATTTCAGCATTGAGCATCTCTCTATTTGGTGAGCGATTGGCATTGGTTTTGTACCTAGGGTCATTAACCCAATCGACTCGACCCATTTCATTTGCAAACCTTACCCAGATCTCTTCCCCTGCCACAGCGATATTCATGTAACCATCACTTGTGGCAAATACGCCCGTCGGTATCGATGTGGGGTGATTGTTTCCCGCCTGCTTAGCTATATCACCGTCCATCAAATAGCGAGCCGCCTGAAAATCCAACATAAAAAGTTGAGCCTGTAGGAGTGACGTCTGTATCCATTGCCCCTTGCCAGAATGAGCGCGTTCTAAAAGAGCAATCATTACACCTTGTGCTGCAAAAAGCCCGGCGCAGAGATCTGCTATTGGAATGCCAACGCGCATAGGCCCCTCGCCAGGTGCGCCGGTAATTGACATCAGACCTCCCATTCCCTGAGCAATTTGATCAAAACCAGGGCGTTTACTCAGCGGGCCATCCTGACCAAAGCCAGAAATTGAAGCGTAAATTAGCTTCGAGTTTGTTTTGGACAACGTATCATAATCTATCCCCAAACGTTTTTTGACATCGGGCCGGAAGTTTTCAACAATGACATCAGCCTTGTCTGCAAGCTGCCGAAAAATTTTCCTGCCAGCTTCACTTTTAAGGTTCAGAGTGAGACTTCGTTTATTCCTGTGGAGATTTTGAAAGTCCGGACCAGCGCGCGGCCCACCAAGCTCAGCCCCATCGACTGGAGCCTCAACCTTGATAACATCAGCACCCCAGTCTGCGAGTTGTCGCACACAAGTTGGGCCCGAACGCACTCGCGTTAAATCAAGAACCAAGTAATCTTTCAGTGCTTCACTGGCTGGGTCAGCTCGTTCCCCTACCCTTCCGGCATAGGTTGTAAACTCATTTTCCTTCGTCACAGTCAAAGCTCCTTTTTTATACCGGTAAATTAGAAAACAATTCGTCTGCATTTGAGACCGATTTGCCAAAGAACATCTCGAGCGATTCAAACGCAAGTAAAGCATCAGCGTTACTCAATCCGCCATATAAGCAATTGGCTATAAATTTAGACTTTATATCGGCATCTGTCATTGGCTGGTTCTTCCCACCACGCATACAAGGTTGTTTGAAGTGGTGAACATCCCCGGCTTTAGTATGAATTTCCAACCATCCAACATAGTCTTGTGGATAGGGGTCCTCGGGGTTTATTCTGTAAGAAACTCGGCGGGCGAGTTCAATCACTCGATCATCAGCAAGGGTTTGTTCGGTAAATTGCGCAAGTCCAGCATCACCAAAAATCATACCCACAGCTACGCAATACGGGACAGAAAATTTTGCACCATAGGGTGTGGATGGCCTACGCTTTTCTTCCAATGGCTCCCATAACCTGTGAACAGTTCCTTCACCTACATGAGCTACAATCCTCTCAATGTTCTCGATATCAATCGAGACACGGGCACTTAATGCACAATCAATAAACGGCTGGGCCATCGTACCACAGGCAAAAGGTTTGAAGGCAACTTTATCGAAGTGCCACGCACCTCCCCAATTATCCAAAACTGAAAAGTCCTGGTTTACAGAACGATCAGCATAAGCCTTGAAGAACCCATGTTCCCCCTCAAATACCGTTCTTGGGCCAAGAAAATCATTTCTCGCCAAAAACGCCGCTTTGAGCCCGCTAGCTGCGGCCCAACCGGGGTGCATACGTTTTGTCCAGGTTCCCTCTGCAAGGTATTCGATAATACCGGAAGTCATGCTCCCTACGATACCAAGAGCGCTCGCCAGCTGCTTAGGTTGCAATTGAAGACAAACCCCTACAGCCGCAGTAGCACCAAACGCACCTAAAACACTGGTTGGATGAAATCCTTGCCGGTGAATCGCAGTCGGTGCAACCACCACAAGCCGGCAAACAAGCTCAGCTGCTAAAGAAATCGACCTCACCCAATCATCACGGCTAATTTGAGACACACCACTAAGCGCAATCATCGGCGGAACCAGAGCGGCTGCCAGGTGAACAGGTGTGCCCTCATATGTATCATCGAAATCCTCTCCGTGTATCGCCGTCCCGTTTATCAAACAGCTGTCATAAGCTCCCAATCCACCTTTGTGTCCAATAGCGTGGCAATCACCTTTTTCAATCACTGAATTTATTGCCGCAACAATATAACCTTCGTGGCGAGCAGCATACATCAATCCGACGGCGTCATAAGTCATACGCGCGACAGTTTGATTGGCTGTTTTCGGCAGAGCCTGTGTTTTATCAAGCGCCCACTCTGCAAAAATTTCTGCAAGAGCCGCGTTTGAATTTATATTTGGGTTTTTGGTCATGAGGGATACTTTTCTGAGAAGAATTAGAAGAATTGGATTAACCGAGTGGAGTTTTTGTAACAAAAGGACGCTTGGCCATAAAGTCAAAATCAACCCCTTCGCCAGCCTGATTAACGTGTTCCATATACAGCTTTTTATAGCCGCGATTAGCGCAAACCGTTTGAGGGGGTTGCCACTTAGAACGGCGGCGTTCGATTTCATCATCATCCGCTAGCAATTCCAGCCTTCGGTTTGGCACGTCGAGGCGAATTTGATCGCCCGTTTCCACCAGCGCCAGCGGTCCACCGATTGCCGCCTCGGGGCTGGCATGAAGCACAATGCTGCCAAAGGCGGTACCGCTCATCCGGCAGTCCGAGATCCGCACCATATCCTTGACCCCTATTATCGCCAGCTTTTTTGGGATCGGAATATAGCCCGCCTCAGGCATTCCAGGGGCGCCCTTTGGCCCGGCATTACGGAGGATTAGAACACTGTCCTTGGTCACCTCAAGATCGGGCGCATCAATACGGTTTGCCAGATCTTCAAGCGAGTCAAAAACCATGGCCGGCCCCTGATGCACCAACAGATCGGGTGAACAGGCCGATTGCTTGATAATCGCCCCATCACCAGCCAGATTGCCACGCAAAAATGCAATGCCGCCACCAACGTGGATCGGATCATCAAGACCATGAACAACATTTTGCGGAAACGCGGCCGGCATATCCTCGATCTCGTCGCCAAGCGCGCGCCCGCTTACAGTCAGGCAATCAAGATGCAACAGCGGCTTGAGGGCACGAAGGATCGGCGCCATGCCGCCAGCGCGATGCAAATCATCCATATAGAACTGGCCGTTCGGTTTCAGATCGACCAGAACCGGTGTGTCATTGCCAAGCGCGTCAAAGGCCGGCAGATCAACCTCGATGCCAAGCCGCCCCGCCATCGCCGTCAGATGGATAATGGCATTGGTTGAACCGCCAATTGCCAACAAAACACGAAGCGCATTTTCAAATGATTTTGGCGTCATGATCTGGGATGGGCGCAGCTGCTCTGCGGCTATGGCCATTGCCCGTGCGCCGGCCATTTCGGCATGGCGCAGGCGGTCTGCTGCCACCGCCGGGATCGTCGCACCACCGGGCAGCATCATGCCCAATGCCTCGGTAACACAAGCCATCGTACTCGCCGTTCCCATTACCCCGCAGGTTCCGGCAGTTGGCACCAGCTGACCCTCGATTTGATTAATCTCAGGCGCAGAAATCCGGCCGCCGCGATAATCGCCCCAGAACCTGCGGCAATCGGTACAGGCACCAACACGCTGATCACCTACCGTTCCCGACAACATCGGACCAGTTACAATTTGAATTGCCGGCACATCGGCACTGGCTGCCGCCATTAATTGCGCTGGCACGGTTTTATCACAGCCGCCGATCAGCACACAGGCGTCCATTGGCAGCGCACCGATCATTTCTTCAGTATCCATTGCCATCAGATTACGGAAATACATGCTTGTCGGAAAGGCGAAGGACTCATGCAGGGAAATGGTTGGAAACTCCATCGGCAGGCCACCAGCCAGCATCACACCGCGTTTTACCGCCTCGACCAGCTTTGGCACATTGGCATGACAGGCATTATAATCAGAAAAGGTATTGGCGATGCCAATGACCGGACGAGACAGCGCATCATCGCTATAGCCCATCGCCTTGATGAAGGCTTTGCGAAGGTAAAGCGAAAATGCCTCATCACCATAACGTGTCAGGCCGCGCTTCATGCCTTTTTGCTGTTCAGTCATTTTACCCCCAAAAAATACCAGCGGACTATAGCAAGAAATGCGGATTTTGCTTTACTAATTTTTGATTGTTACAGTCAAAGAAATAGGTGACTGGCAGCAAATCCAGGCTGAAGCTATTTTCGCTTGATAGCGCCTCAGCATTAGGCAAAGATTATCCAGCACTATGCAACGATCACAAAGTCACAAAGCCAAGACTATAGCCTACCCGTATCTCGATCATCGCTCTACAGTTTGTTTCTGTTATCAACCTCCAATACCGAGCCTCATTATGCCATCAGCTTCTTCTGCTCTTATTCAAACGCTAGCCAATAATGGTGTCGAGGTTATCTTCAGCCTGTCCGGCAACCAGATTATGCCACTTTATGATGCTTGTATTGATGCCAACATCCGCATCATCCATACCCGCCATGAAGGTGCAGCCGTCTATATGGCCGAAGCCTACGCCCAGATCACAGGCAAAATCGGCGTTGCGTTGGTGACGGCTGGCCCGGGACTGTTAAATGCGGTCTCGGCGCTGTATTCAGCGGCGCGTTCAGAAAGTCCGGTTTTGCTGATCAGCGGGGATGCTGCTGTGAAAATGGACGGACGCGGTGGCTTTCAAGAACTCGATCAATGTTCGGTTACCGCACCTATCACCAAATATTCAACCCGGCCAAATTCGGCGGCCAAGATCCTGCCCGAGCTAGAGCGGTGCCTCACCGCAGCCCTTGGCGGCAGCCCGGGTCCAGTGCATCTTGCGATCGCATTTGATATTTTATCAACGGCCGCAGATGTGGAGCCAGTTGCAGCAACCAGGATAACCACCGCATCAGGCATCAGCGACGATGATCTTGACCATGTTATTGGTGCCATTGAGGCGGCCAAATACCCGCTTTTCATTGCTGGCCCACAGGCAAACAAAACCCGCCAACCAGTCGCCAATGCCACGCTCGAGGCGGCGTTGGGACTGCCGGTTATCTGTCTTGAGTCAGCCCGCGGCCTTTCGGATAGTTTTTACGGCGATCTGACAACCACGCTAAAAGCAGCCGATCTGATTATTCATCTTGGAAAGCTGGCAGATTATTCCACCGGCATTCATGCTGATGGCAGAATCACGGCAGGAACGCCGATCATCTCGATTTTGACCGACGATCAGGCCGCGCCAAACCCGGCGCATGACCAGAACCCCATCCTGCTTATCCGCACTGGCAGCATTCCGGCGGCGATGACCCAGCTTGCCGCCGCGATTACCGATCACCATATCACGATAGGTGGTGATCAATGGCCGGCCGCAATTACCGCATCAATTACCCGCCGTCTTGACTGGCAGGCGGGCGACCAAGGCCGACACCCAGCCGCCCTCGCCGAGCGCTTACAGGTAGCAATCAACCGGGCTCCAGCACCAATTCTAGTCGCCGATGGCGGTGAATTTTGCCAATGGGTTCAGGCTGGATGCGTTGCCCCGCGCCGCATAATCAATGGCCCATCAGGCGCAATTGGTGGCGGTATTGCCCATGCGATTGGCGCCGCGATTGCTGCACCGGATGCGCAGATTTTTCTGGTGATGGGCGATGGCACTGCCGGATTTTATCTTGGCGAGATGCATACGGCAGTCCGCACAGGCGCCAATATCACCGCGATCATTGGCAATGACTACCGATGGAACGCCGAGGTGCAAATCCAGATTGACACCTACGGGCCAGACCGCGTCTATGGCTGCGAGCTTGATGAGAAGGCCGATTATGCAGCGGCCGCAAGCGGCCTTGGTGCCTTTGGCAAAACGGTTGGGCCAAATGATAATCTGGACGCCGCCCTTGCCAGCGCCAGCGCGTATCATGGGCCAGCATTATTAAATGTACTAATCGACGGGCAGGCAGCCCCTAAATTCGTGCCGATGAAACTATAGGGAGTCTATCGGCGGCCGCTAGGCGCATATCAGGGCGGCACCGCGTATTAGGCGAAATTTGCCTCACGCGCCCGCACCAGAGCAACCAGCGTATCATTATAAGGTGTCTTAATGCCCAGTTCACGCCCAAGCACCGGCACCATGCCGTTGATCGCGTCAATCTCAGAGCGTTTGCCAGCCATATGATCAAGCCGCATTGAAGGGTTGGCATTAGGCATGTCGGCAGCAAATTTGGTACCGTAGGCAACCGCGTCGCTAAAGGAAAACACCACGCCGCGCGCCCGCCCAATTTCATAAGCCTCAAGCATACAGCCAAGCGCCACCGCACGCCGGTCATCATCGCTGAACAGGTCGCCAATCGTGCAGTCAAATGCCACTGATGGCGCACTGCACATGACATTGCAAATGAATTTTTCCCAGACAAGCTGATGAATATCAACAAATGCCTTGGCTTTAAAGCCTGCTCCTTGCCATAGCGACTCAACCCAGGCCAACCGGTCGGTCATGCCGCCGTCCATTTCGCCAATACGGATCTGACGCATCGCATTATGATGGACATGACCCGGCCCTTTGATTGACGCGCCAAACCCTTCGGCCACTCCAAGCAGTACGTTATCGGTCGGCATGAATTCGGCAATCCGTTCGCCTGCGCCAAGTCCGTTCTGAATTGTCAGAACCAGCGTTTCCGGTTGCATAACTTTTGCAATTTCAGCCGCGGCGCTGCCAACGCCATTCGCCTTGGTGGCAATTACAAAAAGATCAATTGGGCCAAGATCGGCAATTTGATGAACTGCGGTTATGCCGTTAATGACCCGGTCACCGCTGGCCCCTTCAAGACGCAGCCCATTTGCGCCAATGGCGATAATATGGTCATGCCATAGATCAACAACCGACGTCTGATATCCAGCCTCGGCAAACAATCCAGCATAGACCGAGCCCATCGCACCAGCACCAACGACGGCGATACGAGGCGCATTCTTTGATTGAGATTTAATATTAACTTCAACGCTGGCCTTGGTCATTGATCATCTCCCTATATTTTAAAAAAACAATGTAATATCAATAATTTTCCTTGTGTGCGAAATCCTCAGCGATCAGCCGCGACGATCGTTCCAGCGGTGATCAATTCGTCAATTTCCGCATCATTAAGACCCGCCGCCGTCAGCACCTCACGCGTATGCTCGCCAAGCATCGGCGGTAAGCCAGCCACCCCAACCTCGCGTGACCGGCTGAATTTAATTGGCGAGGCAACCCCTTGATAGTCATCCCGCACAAGCACCATTTCGCGCTCGGCCGTTTGCTGATGCAGCAGGGCTTCTTCAATATTACGCACCGGGCCAGCCGGCACCCCGGCGGCAAGTAGCGTTTCTGCAAATGATGCCCCATCAACCTTGGCCAGCGCCTT
This sequence comes from Candidatus Puniceispirillum sp., assembly GCA_016778895.1. Lineage (GTDB taxonomy): Bacteria > Pseudomonadota > Alphaproteobacteria > Puniceispirillales > Puniceispirillaceae > UBA3439. Next base: position 2,740 of record JADHOR010000031.1, on the reverse strand, counting down.
GGTCAGCAAATCGGTCAAGGCCGCACGATTAACTACGCGGTCGGCATTATCAGCAAAGCGCGGATCATCGGCAATTTCATCCTCACCAAGCGCATTACAAAGGCGGCGAAACGCCCGATTGTTCCCAATGCCGATAAAGATATCATTGGTCGCTGTCGCAAATTTATCATAGGGCGAAATGTTCGGATGCGAATTGCCAGTGGCGCGCCCAGGTTTCTTGCTCAGGAAATAATTGGCATTATGCGGATGCATCAAGGCCAGCGCCGAGTCATAAAGCGTCATGTCGATGTATTGACCAAGACCTGACCTTTGACGTTCGTGAAGTGCCATCAAAATCCCGATTACGCAATAAAGCCCCGTTCCCATATCAACGATTGGCGCGCCAAGACGAACCGATCCGCTTTCAGCCATCCCATTGATCGACATCATCCCAGTCATCGCCTGAATTACCGCATCATAACCGGGCGCCCCGCCAAGCGGCCCTGTCGCACCAAAGCCTGATATCCGGCAATGGATAAGCCGGGGAAAACGGGTCTTTAAAACATCCTCATATCCAATGCCCCATTTTTCCAGAGTGCCAGTCTTGAAATTATCAATCAATATATCGGCATCCGTTAAAAGCCGCAGCAATAGATCACGCCCAGCCACGCTGGCAAGGTCAATGACAATGGATTTCTTGTTGCGATTCACATTGACAAAATACGACGCCATATCCCGGGCAAATGGTGGGCCCCACCCACGCACCTCATCACCACTTGCAGCCTCAATTTTAATAATTTCGGCGCCGTGATCAGCCAGAATCTGCGTCGCATAGGGGCCGCCCAGAACACGGGTTAAATCAATCACCTTAACCCCATCAAGTGCAGGCTGACCCAGATTTGGTTTTGCCGTTGTCATGTTTTACTCGCCCCCTTCATTCATCCCCCCTAATCACGACTGAAACCCTAATATGATTTTGGCAAACCAAGCACACGCTCGCCAATATAGTTCAGCACCATTTGCGCACTAACCGGTGCAAGCCGCGGGATCAGAGATTCGCGAAGCAAGCGCTCGACATGATATTCCTTGGCATAGCCCATGCCGCCAAGCGTCATCACCGCATTCGTTGCCGCCTTAAATCCAGCCTCAGCCGCAAAATATTTTGCTGCATTCGCCATCCCGCCAGCTGGCGCACCGCTATCATAGAGATATGCCGCCTTGGCAATCAGCAAACTGGCTGCTTCAAGCTCAATCCAGCTTTCGGCAAGCGGATGCTGAATGCTTTGATTTTGTCCTATGGGGCGATCAAATACGACACGCTCACCAGCGTAACCCACAGCCCGACTAAGCGCGGTCTTGCCAATGCCAAGTGCCTCGGCAGCAATCAAAATCCGTTCAGGGTTAAGACTATCCAGAAGATAGGAAAACCCATTGCCCTCTCCACCGATCCGGTGCGCGTCTGGAACCCTAAGCTGGTCAATAAAAATCTGATTACTATCAACCGCGGCACGACCCATTTTTTCGATCTCGCGCACCTCGATATGGGCCCGATCAAGATCAGTATAGAACAGCGTCAGCCCGTCGGTACGCCGCGCTGAGCGATCCGGCTGGCTGGTCCGTGCCAGCAGCAGAATTTTGCTGGCCACCTTGGCGGTCGATGTCCAGATTTTCTGCCCGGACACAACATAGCCGCCCTCCACCTTGTCAGCGCGCGTGCGGATATTGCCAGTATCCAGTCCGGCATCAGGTTCGGTAACACCAAAACAGCATTTGACCTCGCCCTTAATCAGCGGCGGCAGCCATTCGGTGCGCTGTGCCTCAGTGCCATAAACCACAATCGGGTGTGGCCCGAAAATATTGATATGAACTGCCGATGCCGCCGCCATACCACCGCCTGTTTCGGCAATCTTCTGCATCATTAATGCCGCCTCAGAAATACCAAGCGCCGCGCCGCCATAGGCCTCAGGCATTGCAATCCCAAGCCAGCCACCCGCTGCGATTGCCGCATAAAACTCTTCGGGAAACCGGCCGTCACGATCAGCCGCCAGCCAGTAATCATCGTCAAAATCAGCCATGATAGCGGCGATCGCATCACTGATGGATTGCTGGGTTGGCGAATAGGAAAAATCCATCGCGTTTGATCTCCTTGATAATCAACGCCGCCTGAAACCCTTGACCCTGGTTGGTGCGCGCTAACTGGTGCGGATAGCATAACCATTGAGGTGGCCGGAGGGACAAAAATACCTGATTACAGTGAAATGTTTTTTGCCAAAACCCAACAGTTTTTTCGCCTTGCAGCTGCATTTAACCCTAGAGGCTTTGCTGGGCGTCGTTATCCTTTAGGCGAATAGCTGGGAGGCGAATAAAAGCACGTCCGGTCATGCCAGCATCTGTCATTGAACGGCGTCCAGTTTTGCCCATGCGGGCGGCCGTTTCGCAAAAAACGCATCAACCCCTTCGCCGGCATCGGGGTGATCCCAGCAATCGGCCAGTGCGGCAATCGTCATATTAACAACCGCATCATCAATGGCCGGCGTTAACCTGCCAATCAGGGCTTTGGCCGCCTGCATTGCGCCTGGGCTGGCGACAAGGTAGGGCGCGATCATGGCATTGGTTGCCGTGGCAAAATCCACAGCTGGAACAAGATTTGTAACCAGTCCAATGCGATGCGCCATCTGGCTGTCAAAACGCCGTGCCGACATAAATAACGCGCGCGCTGCCGGTGCCCCGATACGCGCCACAACATAAGGGCTAATCGTCG
>JADHOR010000030.1 GCA_016778895.1 Candidatus Puniceispirillum sp. | reverse complement strand
GATGAAGACTCAAATCTCTGAATTTAGCTATGACAATCCTTTCAATTCAAAAGTTCAAGGTGTAAGCCAAGTTGATTGCGTATTCCGAGGCTACTTCATACCCAAGAGCTGATCGTAGGGCCTTGAACAAATCCTGCCCATGCAACAACTTTACACCCACTTCCCAATTGTAGGGTCTTGAGTAAATCCTGCCCCCGCAACCAATATAAATTGATAAATATCAATAAATTAGCCGTCTCTCAACCAAGGCGGTTTTTTTAAGTTTTAAATTATTGCCGCGCTAACTTCTGCTATTAATTAAAAGCTCGTATCATGCGGCGATCTTAAGGGTCAGAATTAATAGCTACCCTAAAGATCACCCCGGGGAATATGGCAATGGATGATATGCCCCGGCGCAACTTCCTGTGCAGTGGGTATGTTGGTCTCGCAGATGCTACCAAGCTTTCGTGGGCATCGCCGCTGGAATGGGCAACCCGTTTTCGGCGGTGATAATTCAACCGCATCATCAGCAGTCAGGCGTGGCGCAACGTCGGGATCAGGTTCCAATACAGCACCAAGAAGGGCATCGGTATAGGGGTGGAAAGGCGCCGAATAAACCGCGGCGACTGGGCCAATTTCACAAATGCGACCTTGATATAAAACGGCCACCCGATCTGAAATAGCTTTCACCACAGCAAGATCATGTGACACGAAAATATAGGTTGTTCCATCTTGCCGTTTTAACGCATCAAGAAGATCAAGCACTGCTGCCTGAACTGAAACATCAAGTGCTGATGTCACTTCATCACAAAGAATGATTTCTGGGTTTGCAGCAAAAGCGCGGGCGATTGCAACACGTTGCTTTTCCCCGCCCGAAAGCTGACTCGGAAGGCGTTCAAGGTAATGTTCCCCTAGTCGAACCTGTTCGAGGATGGCGATGCTACGATCGCGAAGAGGCGTGCCGGAAAGCCCATAATAAAGACGAAGTGGCTGCGCCAGAATCTGGGCAACTGTATGACGTGGATTAAGGCTATCATCAGGATTTTGGAAGATGATTTGCACTTGACGGAGATAGGCTGCAGGCCGTTTTTCGACCATCGTGTCCAATGATTTGGTCTGATTCAAAATTATGTTCCCTGATTGAGCTGGCACCATTCCGGCAATGGTTTTTAAGATGGTTGATTTGCCACTACCGCTCTCTCCAACCAGCCCCAATGTTTCTCCCTTTTTTATGTCAATCGTGATCCTTTCAACGGTGCTTGGCGGGATATCTTGCGATCGGAACAGCTTTGACAAAAGTCCGGGCTGGCTATAACTTACTGACAGATTGGAAAGTGAAAGAGCGCTATTCTTGCTCGCGGCAATGGGATTTGACTTTGCCGATTTTTGAGGCTTTCGATTGAGCTGGCCGATCTGATAATGATGAAAACAGCGAACGGTTTCACCACTTTCAAGATGATCCAGTGGCGGCGGTGACGATCGGCAGGTTTGATCAACCAACTTGCAACGATCGGCAAAAGCGCAACCCGTAATGGTTTCGCTTGGCATTGGTGGCCGTCCGTCCAGCGCCTGCGGCAGGCTGGTTTCATTTAGCCGTGGTATGGATGCCAGCAGACCATGTGCATAAGGGTGACGTGGTGACAAAAGCACCTGATTTGCACTACCTGTCAAAACGGTTTCACCAGCATACAACACCATGACTTTGTTACATACGCGTGCAATTGCGCCAAGATCATGGCTGACATACAGCATCGCCAGATTTCTGTCCTTTGCCAAATCACGAAGCAACTCCATGATATGGGCTTGCGTGGTGACATCAAGGCCAGTGGTCGGCTCGTCAAGAAGCAACGCTTCGGGGTTGCTGGCAAGTGCCATTGCAATAGCAACCCGTTGTTGTTGGCCGCCAGATAATTCATGCGGATAGCGATCGGTAAGCCCAACTGGATCCGGAAGGCGAACCTGACTCAAAAGATCAATCACGCCAGCGTAAAAGTCGGTTGCGGGAATATTACTATGCAGGCGCAAGGCCTCCGTGATTTGCTGACCAATGCGCAAATTCGGTGTTAAGGACTGGCCTGAGTTTTGCGGAATTAGTGCAAGTCGCCCGCCGCGAAGGCGTTGTAGAGCATTGCGCTTGATATTCAGCATGTCGATCCCGTCAAAATGAATTTGTCCGGAAATCACGTGAAGCCCGCGTTTGAAATACCCCATTGCGGCGAGCGCCAAGGTGCTTTTCCCAGAACCGCTTTCCCCAACAAGCCCAATGCTATCACCTCTGGTAATGCTAAGATTTACATCACGCAGCACCAGAATAGATTTGCCACTTCGGCTCGTATACCCAACTGAGAGATTCTTTATTTCAATGAAGGCTGGCTGTGGCATTTTACATTGGTGCCTTTTGTGCGCGGTCAATTCCAAGCGCTTTAGCCAGCGCATCTGCAGACAAATTAATACCAATGATCAGGGTTGACAGGCCAATGACTGGTGCAATGACCCCCCATGGGGCGAAAGACATAAAGCCGCGCGCATCCGATATCATCAACCCCCAGTCAGGTGTTGGCGGTGAAACGCCGAATCCAAGAAAGGAAAGCGATGAAAAAGCCAATAACATCCATGACCAGCGCATGGCGCCTTCAACCATCAATGTATCAAGGACATTGGGCAAAAGTTCACGCCAGATTATGCTAATCCTGCTGTGGCCACGGGCTTTGGCTGCCCAAACAAAATCACGGGCAATGATGTCATGAGTCGCGGCGCGGGCAACGCGTATCACTGGTATACCGTAAAAAAACGTCAAGGTTGGGATTAGCACGCCAATGCCGGTGCCAAAGGTTACAATCAAGACCAGCATTTTGAGAATCCATGGCAACGATAAGAACGCATCGACAACACGCATTAGTACTTCGTCGACACGGCCGCCAACCAAACCGAATAATATGCCGATAAATCCTCCCCACATCACAGCAAGCGGTGTTGCAATCCCTGTAACAAGCAAGGCCTCGCGGCCACCCATTAGAGTGCGTGAAAGGATATCACGCCCCAAATGATCAGCTCCAAGCCAATGTTCAGCAGATGGAGGGCTCAGCATGAGTGCAGAGTTCTGCAATTTGAAGTCATATGGTGCTATTGAGGGGCTCACCAGTGCCAACAGGATATGAAGAAATACTAATATCAGGCCAATGCGCCCTGAAGGCCTTGCCAAAATATCCTTCATGACCGGGACGAATCGACCTTTTTCTTGCTGGTAGCTGGCAGAGGATAGGGTCATTGTTTCCTCATATACATCGTGCGGAGTTTTGGATTGGCAATCATTGTCAACAGGTCTGCTGCAAGATTGACGCATACATAGATACTAGCAACGATCAGCGCGATGGATTGCACCACCGGAAGGTTCCGGTCAGAAATTGAGTCAATCATCAGCCGTCCAAGGCCTGGGTAGTTGAACACAACTTCAATCACGACGACACCACCTAGCAGCCAAGCGATGGTCAATGCCACTACATTAATCGCCGGCAATAATGCGTTTGGAAGGGCGTGCCGAAATACCATTTGCCAATATGGGACGCCTTTCAAAGTTGCCATTTGAATATAGTCGCTGGCCATTACATCGATAACCGATGAGCGAACCATGCGCATTATATGAGCGCACATCACAAAGGATAAAACGATCACAGGAAGCAATATCTCAGGAAAGAATTCGCTTGCTGGTGCTGCGGCTGAGGTCAGGACGATGCCAGGCAGCCAGCCAAGCCAGATGCTAAGCACAAGAATGAGCAGGGTTGCCGAAACAAATTCAGGAATTGTCATGGCAAAAATAGCTAGCGTTGACGCGATGATATCTGGCAGACGGTCACGCCACAGCCCACTGATAACACCCAGCAGCAGGGCGAGCGGAATACCTAAACTCATGGCGCAGAACGCCAGAAGTAAAGAGTTTTTCAGCCGGTCCCCAACAATTGTGCTTATTTTAGTCTTGCCATCGGCAGCTAGGCCAAGGTCGCCGCTAACAGCGCCTTGTGTCCATTCGGCAAAGCGGTCAATGGCTGGCCGGTTTAGGTCAAGATCCTTGCGGCATTGGGCTAGAATCTCGTCGTCAGCCTGATATTCACCCAGAAATTGCGTACAGGCATCGCCTGGCAGCATCTCTACGCCAGAAAAAATGATTAAGGACACAATGCACACTGTCACGCCGCCAAGTAATACTCTTCTTATCAGCATGAAAAGCACAATCTACTCCTTGCTCATTCAGTTATGTGGTCGGCATAGATAAAAGCCAGCCTCGCAGCTTATGCTGTATGATTTGGCTGGCTTGTATCTAGGTTAGATGAATAGGCCTACTTATTTGACCGTTACCTTATGCCAGCGGATTGAATGATTTTCCACTGCGTCAATACCGTTAACATTGGCAGCCATCACATAGAGTTTTGAAACATGATAGGGGATTAATGTACCAGCAGTTGAGTAAAGGTGATTTTGTGCCTGTACATAAAGCGCCTTGCGTTTGTCAAAGTTTAACTCGCGCCGCGCTTCAGCCAGAAGGGCATCAAAACCAGCATCCTTATAATAGGACTCGTTCCATTTCGCTGTTGAAAGGTAGATTTCATGTAATGCCGAGTCAGCGGGGCGCTCATTCCAACGCGTTGCAGAAACCGTCTTTTGCATCCATGTGTCTTTCCAATACCCATCTGATGGAACCTGTTTAATGTTTACCCGTATGCCCGCTTTTGCAGCTTGTTGTTGGTAGGCTTCGGCTAGGATTGGCCATGTTGGTTCCAATGTTGCCACATAGACATCCACGTCAATACCATTTTCAAAGCCTGCTTCGCTGAGAAGTTTTTTGGCACCCGCAATGTCCTGTGGACATTTAATATCAGCGCGATATTGATCATCAGGTTTCACAGGCGTATCGCACGCAACGGTGGCTGCTCCACCCATGATAAGCTTGACCAGTTCACCACGGTCAGCTGCCATGCGGACTGCTTGGCGAACCCGCACATCGGTAAAAGGCGCAACATCAGTGCGGAAAACCAGACCGCGCCAGTTGCCAGTTGGCACTTCCATCATTTTGAATTTGCTGTTGTTGGCGAACATGGGCTTTTGCTGGTTGGTCACCTTGTCCTCAAAGTGGATCTGACCGCCAAGCAAAGCTTGCAAGCGCGCTTGACCGTCACCAATCCCGATGATTTCCATCTTCGAAACGCCTGGGGCACCTTCCCAATAATCCATATTGGCTTCGAGTTTTGTGGTGCCGGCAGCATCAAATTTCACCAGCTTGAATGGACCAGTGCCAATGCCTGATGATGCGATGCTATTGCCCGATCCCTCGGGGATGATTCGCAGGCGATAATCCATCAGCTGAAGCGGTAGGTCGGCAAATGGTGTTGACAGCTTAAAGGTAACGGTTGATTTGTCAGGCGCTTCCATTTTTTCGATCATCTTGATGGCGGATCGTGCTGGCGATTTATTTTCTGGGTTCAGTACACGGTTAAATGTGTAGATTACGTCGCCAGAGTCGAACGTGCTGCCATCGTGGAATTTAACGCCGTCGCGCAATTTTAATGTCCATTCGGTGGCTTGAGAATTTGCTGACCATGAAACCGCAAGATCTGGGCTTGGTGATCCCTTCATGTCTGGCCGAATGAGGCGACTCATTAGCTTTTCTGTAATCTGCATGACACGGCCGCGTGAAGCCGGATCGAGGCTGGATTTGTCACCAAATCCGTATTCATGGGCCTGTTTGAAAGTGCCACTTGGCGCGGCAGTCGCTCCGGCGCTAGCGAAAACGATCAGTGTTGCTGCAATAAGGTATTTTTTCACTGTTAATTCCTCCTCGTGATGCAGTCCCCTCATAATCCACATGAATCGGTGACTTGCATTTGACTATGCAGAAAATCGGTCGACCGACAGACTCTCACTTTACTCAATTAATGGCCTCCAACTATGGGATTACCAAGAATTGATAACAAATATAATTTATGAATAAATGCATTTGTAAAGCGTATAGGTTTTATTTTTTTATTCGGATTGCCTATTGAGGCAACACTGCTCAGACTCATGTTGCACTCGACAGTATTATGTTTTCCCTTTTAGGCGCCAAACAACAACGTCATCCAAGCATGTCCAAAAGTCTAAGTGACACTAGTTGTAAGTCAAAAGGCACGTTTTGTACGCCAGTAGGTGGCAACCCAGCCGTTGCAGGCCTCCACTTAAATATTTGACGAGGCCGCCATTGCTGATTTGCATGCGCGCTGCTCCGCGTCGCTATTATAGTTCGTGTTAATATTGATATGATAGACATAGGCCACACCCTCTTCATCTGGGAAAATTCAACGGCTGCAACATCTTGTCCCCCGCACACCATACCTTTGTTAAATAGCGGTACTCAAAAGAGTGGCCCACGGGATGGCTGTTGTTCGCTTTTGTGATGATGATGAAGCCGTCCATAGATTTTATGAACGGCTAACGCTTCATGGTTATACTCTATCTGTCGAACCAACTGTTTAGGGAGACTGATCAGTTCTTTATCTGGTTACTAAAGACGGGAGCCAAGTGGAGGCTTCGGGAACCATGATCATCAAAATACCATAAAGAATGCCAACGCCAACAAAAAGTGGTACCTCGCGGAAGGCCTTCGCCGGGTTTTCTTGAATGACGCTGGCGCTTGTGTAAATGCCGACACAGACTGGTGGGGTGATCATGCCGATCCCGGCAAAGGCAACGAACACCACATATAGATGCAGCAGGCTCTGGTTGAAGGACAGGGTGATTGCAGCAAAGATCGGCACAGTGAGATAGAAAACCGGAACAATTTCGACAAAGGTTCCGAGCAAAAGGCAAATGATCGCCAGCGCCACCCAGAACAGGGCAAACGTCACGCCTATATCAGTAAAATAACTGACGATCTGTTGTGGGATCTGGCTATAGGTCAGGATTACGCTAAGGAAGGTAGCGGTCGCTATGATAGCAAAAATGATCGCTGTGATTGTCGCCGTTTCTTTGAGCGCTAGGCACAGCGATGCGACGGTTAGCTCTCGGTAGATCACAAACCCCATTACGATCGCCCAAACGCCAGCAACTGCTGCTGACTCAGATGGGGTGAGTAGGCCAGCATAAATGCCGCCAAGAATGATGATCGGGGTAAATAATCCGGGCAGCGCGCCAAGAAAGCTACGCCAGCGTTCTGCCGCCGAAGCTGGCTCTGGGTTGCGGATGTTACGGCATTTGATTAGGACAACAATGACCATGAAGGCGAGAAGGATCAGCCCCGGGATTACTCCAGCAGCAAAGGTTTGTGAGACCGGAACATTGGTGAGGGCGCTGAACAATATCGCGGCATTTGAGGGTGGAATCAAAGCTTCGAGGAGCGCGGCCGAGGCTGCCAGAACAATGACAAAGGGTCTGGGATACCCCTGTTCGAGCATCTTTGGCATCATGATCGTGCCGACAGCTGTGATGGCGGCCAGAATGGAGCCACAGAAAGCGGCAAAAAACCCCATAGCGATAACCATGGCAATACCAAGACCGCCCGGCCAATGACCGACAAGCGCTGTGGCAAAATCAACTAGGCGTTTAGCGGCGCCGCCGCGGAGCATCACCATTCCGGCGAAAATAAACAAAGGTACGGCAACTAGAATGTGCTTTGTCATCGCGCCAAAGGAGACCTGAATCAAGGTTGACCAGGGCAGACCAAGACCGAGAATGGCGGCGGCCGAGCTGCCGATACCGAATACCAAAAAGATCGGTACCGACATAAGCAACAGTAGGATTGAAGAGAAGATTGCAAGCGCGTACATGGGTTAAATCTTCTCAGGGCTGTTCGTCGGGTTAGTCTGGGCCGGATCATTGGGCGTTGAACCACCCAGCGCAACGAGTTCAGCCAGAACTAGTTCTAGTGCGAATAAGATCATTAACCCAAAGCCGCAAGGAAAGGCCAGATACACCCACCAGACCGGGATTTCGATTTCCAGCTCCATGACCTGTCCCAGCCTGAAATATAGGCTTGTGGCCTCAATCCCAGCGACAAAAAAGACGATGGATGACAGCAGGGCAATCACCGCGATAATCAGTCTGAGGGCCGATAACTGCCTTGGGGCTAGAAGATTATTCAGGATATCCACCTTGATATGGGCTCCGGATTTCAACAACGGCCCCAGAAGCGGGAAGACAAGCCAGCTAGTGAGGATTGGTGGCAGTTCGATGAACCAATCATAGCCAGTGCCGGAGACGTATCTTATGAGCGCGCTCAAGAACAGCGCAAGCACCATGTTGGCGACAATAAAAATCGCCAGCAGATAAATCGCTTTCTCAAGCCATTCATTCAACTTGGACAAAGATGCAAGTGCAGCGCTCAACACAGCGCCTACCTCGTTGCTTTGAGTGCGGGATGAAAGCTAGTTAGCAACATATTGCTGGGCCTTGACCAGCGTATCCTCATCGAACATGTCTGCCATTGCCGGCATCACTTGATCCTGCATCAATTTATTGAATTTTGCTTTCTCGGCGCCGCTGAGTTCGGTGACAACGCCGCCACGTTCGATAAATTTCTTCAAGGTATGTTCACCCGCGTCCAGAATACTATCAGTTGCAATCTGGCCAACTTCAGCGCCAACAGTCAAAACCAACTCCCGCAAATCATCAGGCAGGCTGCTCATCCAATCGCGGTTGGCCATAATGTAAGCATCGGCAAAATACTGATAGGGCTTTTGCCCATAGGCCAGAAATTCCCACCAGCTGTAGGCTTCAATTGATCCTGGAGGGCTATTGATAGTGTCGATCATACCGGTCTGAAGCGCAGTGTAGACCTCACCAGTTGGCAGTGAAACAGCGTTGGCACCAAGCGCCTTCCACATCGGAAGCTCACTTTTCAAAAGGCGGCGCGCTTTCAGCCCATTCATCACGTCAATGCTGGTCAATTCACGGGCACTGCTGAAAGTCATCACCGGACCAACAGGGTTATACATCACTAGCTGCGAATTGCTTTTTTTGGTGATATCCCCCCAGATTTCCTGGCCCTTGTCTGAATTCAGGAAAAATCCACGCTGCTGTTCATAGGAGGCAAACAGACCGGGGTAGGAGGCAACATTGAAATTCTTGTTAATCGGAGGAAAGCTGACAACGCCGACAACGCCGCCAAGTTCAACAGCGCCAGAGGTGATGGCGCCAAGAACCTCTCTGATGCCGAAAAGCTGTTTGGACGGGTAATATTCGATCTTTAGCCGCCCACCGGACCTTTTTGTCACCTCATCGGCAAACATCTGTGAATGGATCGAGCTTTGATGTGTTGGGCTCCAATGTCCAGACATGCGCGCGACAATCTGGTCAGCAAAGACCTGAAATGAAGTGAGCGATATTGTCAGTGCAACGCCCAATACTACCGGTTTGGTGACGCTACGCAAGGTCGCCGAAAGAAGTCTTCTCATTTGTTCCCCCTCTTGATGCAGTGCCTTTATAATTGATATGAATCAGTGATTTGCATTTTACTATGTAGTAAATCAGTCAACCGACAGACTCTTGTTTTACCCAATTGTTACAATTTAACTATGGGATTATCGAGAATTGATAACAAATATAATTTGCAAATGAACACATTTGCATATCGTATAAGTTTTATTTTTTAATTCGAATTGCCTATTGAGACAAAACTGCTCAGACTAATTGTGCTTACAAGGTGAGACCGTAACTAAAACGAAAGGCGCGACACGACACGACACCAAAGCTGCTGGATGACAAGGATCACAACCAGATTATAGGGAATAATATGCGTGAGCTAGTTCAGATATTTGCTGTTGGCGGTGGAGGCTTTACCCATTCGCAAGAAGGGGGTGGCCGTGATGCGCTGCTTGAGGATCGTCTGCTAGCATTGGTGGGACCTGCTACCAAATTGAAAATTGGTTATATCGGGCACGCCAATAATGATCGGGCGGATCGCCTAACGGCTTTTTATGCGCGATTTGCAAGCTGTGCACGAACAACGCATTTGCCGGTAACGGCAGATGCGACGATGGCGCAGGATTTTTTACAAGGTTTGGATATTCTTTATGTTGGCGGCGGAACAACAACAGCAATGCTGTCACATTGGCACAAATCAGGCATTGCTGATTTATTGGTGGCAGCGATAAGTCGGGGGCTTTTAGCATCCGGGGTTAGCGCCGGGGCGATTTGCTGGTTTTCCGATTTACTATTGAAAACCGAGGATGATTGTTTTGAGCCCCAGTTTGAACAGCGTGAGGGGCTTGGGCTTATTGCAGGAAGCGCCTGCCCGCATTTCAGCAGTGAGCCAGCCCGAAAACAGGCCTTTGAAGCGGCTATTGCCAGTCGCCAATTACAATCAGGGATCGCCATTGATGATGGTGTTGGCGTGCATATTATCAATGGTGTGGTTGCCGAGATTGTCCGCGCCCGAAGCAGCGGGTCAGCTTATCTAATAGCACCAGATGGTGACATGAATGCCCATCAGCCGCTCCAGCACGGTCAACGGCTTGGAGTGGGATCAAAAGGAGACACAAGCTTATGAGGCGGGGTGAAGGGTCGAATCGATCAAGAATGGGGCGCGGTAGGCGTGAGCAAAACACCAGGAATATCTCTGCTGAAGGTCTTGACGGAAAGCGCATTGTTGGCTTTGGGCGGGGCTATGGCCCGTTACAAGAAATTGATTTGACTGCGATCCATGAGGCTGCCCTGGCAGTGCTCGCAAATACCGGTCTTTGTGACCCGTCGTCAACTGCTGTCGGCCTTGTAGTGGCCGCTGGCGGTTCACTTGACTCTTGTGGCCGGTTATTATTCCCAGAAGAGTTGGTGATGTCTGCGCTTGCCGGTTTGCGGCGAGATATCACGCTGTATGGTCGCGCTGGTGATAATGACATGGCTTTATCCCCAGGGTTGGTTCATGTTGGCACTGGCGGCGCCTCCCCCATGATCTTTGATGCGACGCTGAACAGATATCGTGAATCTAATCTTGCGGACCTTTATAACGCAGCGCGGCTTGTGGACAAGCTTGATCATGTCCATTTCTTCAGCCGTCCGGTTGTTGCGCGCGATATGCCGGATGCGCGTCATCTTGATGTAAATACTGCGTTTGCCTGTCTTGCTGGCACGGCAAAGCATGTTTTTACCAGCGCATCATCACCCGCGACAGTCAAGGATATTGCAACCATTTGTTATCAGATTGCCGGATCCGAGGCAGGATTTCGCACTAAGCCCTTTCTGTCGCTAAATGTTAACCATGTTATACCCCCGTTGAGGTTTGATCCGATGGCGCTTGACGTGATGGTTGAAGCAGTGCGCTCCGGCATTCCGGTGATGGTCAATTGCTTTGGCCAGCTTGGCGCTTCTAGTCCGGTTACAATTGCTGGTTGTGTAACGCAAACAGTTGCTGAAACTCTTGCGGGTATCGTGATTGCCTGGTTAATTGATCCGGATGCGCTTGCGGTTTTTGGCCCGCGCCCGATGATTACTGACCTACGGACTGGCGGTATGGCGGGGGGCAGTGGTGAGCAGGCATTGTTGACCGCAGCCGCAATTCAGATGGCGCGCTATTACCGGCTTCCATCATCAACGATCGCAGGTGCTACTGACAGTAAAATTCCTGATGCGCAAAGCAGCTATGAAAAATGTTTGAATGTCTTGCAGACTGTTCAAGCAGGGGCCAACATAATCACGCAAGCTTGTGGTGCGCAGGCTGGTCTGATGGGTTTATCGCTTGCCGCACTGGTTATCGACGATGATATGCTGGGAAGCATTCTACGTGCTAGCGGCACTGTTACCGTATCGTCCGAAACGATTGGTTTGGAGTCAATTGATCGGGTAGCGCTTGGCGTTGGTCATTTTCTTGGTGAACCGGACACCTATGCACGGATGCACTCGGATTTTCTTTATCCTAAAACTGCGGACCGCCTCGCCATAGAGGGATGGGAGAGGGCTGGCAGTTCTGATATTCGCGATCGTGCAGAGCAGCGCGTTACCGCTATTCTTAGCTGTCATCACCCAAATTATATTGACGCAGAAAGTGAGATGTTGTTGCGCGAGTCACTTCCAATTTTGATGCCGCAAAATTATCAGGGTTAAGGCACAGATGCGATAATCGGATCTGTTTTAAAAGCCGTGATGATAGTGTCAGCTAATTGTCTGGTTTCTTGCGTCATCATATCTATACCGCGGGTTATGATGGCAATGTGGTATTTCATGTTCTGTACAATTGGCCGGATCACAACACCGCCTGATGCAACGGACATGCGCGCCGAAAACGGATCAACAATAGCGGGAACACCAGCCTCTCGAACCAGCGCAGCACCAGCCAGAACATTGGCGACACTATAGCGGGCATTACTTTGGAATTTTTCGGCAAGGCTGGCGTCCATGCCTTGCATTTCAAGTGGGTAGACACTGCCAAATGTTACGAATTCTACATGTCCGGCAACGTCCCTTAAGTCAATTGGGCCGCCTGAATTTGCCAGAACATGATCCTCAGGGATTAGGGTGACATAATTCACCATAGTCTGGTAAAGGATATCCACACCGACGTAAGGCGGCGAGCGAGAGACTATGCCAAGGTCAAATTGTTGCAACCTGATAGCGTCAACAATGGCTGGTGTATTATGCGTGTATATGATCGAGTGGGTTGCATCATCCTGCCGGCGCATCTGTCCAAGGACCTTTGGCAAAAGCGATGTGGAAAATGTTGGAATGACACCGATTGAAATCCTGCCAACCGCCTTTTTACGAATTGAGGCTGCCAGATCATCAAGCCGCTCAATATTGAGGAAAGTGCTCTCAACCGCCAAATGAAAGCGCCGCGCTTCGACAGTCGCGATAATGCCGCGCCCCTGACGAACAAAGAGGGTAAAACCAAGATTTAACTCAAGGTCACGAATGAGCCGCGTGACACTTGGTTGCGATACCAGCATTTGCTTTGCTGCACCAGTAATCGAACCAGTTTGCATTACAGCGTTAAAGGCCTTGAGTTGACGAAAATTCATTTTATCCCCCTCTGTTTAATCATACCTTTTTTCTATCAATTCATCCAATAATTATATTTGCCTAATAATTAAGCCAACTGATAGCGTTTGGGAATAGCGTCGAGTGGGGTAGACATTGGGCAAAAAACTATTTTCTGTGGCTGAGGCACGGCAAGTCGCAAAACGGCGTCTGCCACGCATGATGTTTGATTTTATCGATGGCGCATCGGGGGATGAATCATTGCGTGATCTCAATTCGGCGATGATTGATCATATCAGATTGATGCCTCGCGTTCTGATTGATGTTTCTGAACGTGCAATGTCGACTTCTATTCTTGGACAGGAAACAGGGCTTCCGTTCGGGATTGCGCCAATGGGTATGTGCGCGCTGTCATGGCCAAGAGCTGATTTTAACCTAGCTCGCGAAGCGGCAAAGCGGCACATTCCTTTATGTGTATCGACAGCATCGTCGATGGCGCTTGAACAGGTAATCGAGCTGGCTGAGGGTCACGCCTGGTTTCAGCTTTATGCCGATCAATCAAACGAGTTTGTCGATGAATTGATCGAACGCGCCATTGCTGCCAATTATAAAGTGCTGATCCTGACTGTTGATGTACCAATTCCATCAGTGCGGACACGCGACAAACGTAACGGGTTTTCTTTTCCAATGGGCTGGGGCGCATCACAGATATGGGATTTTGTCAGCCATCCCCGATGGTCGCTTGAAACCGCGCTTCACGCAATCCGGCATCAAATGCCGCAGCCGATGAACTATGCCACATCAAGCCAGAAGACAGCCTTTGTGCGGAATGCAAGCCGCGCCGGTGCCGACTGGAAATTTCTTGCCGCTTTGCGCGACCGCTGGCCGGGCAAGCTAGTGGTCAAAGGGGTGCAGTCGGTTGAGGATGCGTTACGCATAAAGACAATCGGGGCTGATGCTATTTATGTGTCAAATCATGGCGGCCGCCAGCTTAATGCCGCGCCAGTGGCAATTGACTCGCTTGTCGAAATCCGTAATGCGGTTGGTGGCGGTTTTCCATTGATTTTTGATGGTGGTATCCGCAATGGTGAACATGTAATTAAGGCGCTAGCTGCTGGGTCAGATTTTGTTATGCTTGGTCGCAGTGTTATGTATGGCCTTGGAGCAGGCGGTGCGGCTGGCCTTGAACAAATTCTGGATTTGATTGAGGCCGAAGCAAGCGCGGTAATGGGGTTGCTTGGCTGCCGAAATATTGCCGAACTGGGCGCTGCGAATTTAGCTGGAAATTATGAAACATTAATGTTGCGAACGATGCTGGAAAGGGCTGCCGAATGACGTCACCCAAAAAGATACGAGGCGGAGCATTGCTCGCGCGCGCCTTGCAGGAAAAGGGCGTTGAACATGTGTTCACCCTGTCAGGTGGTTTTTGCAATCCTGCGCTTGAAGGTTTTATGGAATGCCAGATGAAGGTGATCAACTGCCCGCATGAACAGGTGGCCGGACATTTTGCTGATGGTCATACGCGTATCACGCGCAAACCCGCAGTTTGTCTTGTCGGGCCAGAGGGTTTTGCGAATGCTGTACCAGCAATGATGGAGGCTTGGGGCGAACGCTCGCCGGTGATTTTTGTCACTGGATCCAGCACGCTGAAACGTCAAGGTGCAGGGGGATTCAAAGAAATTGACGATGTTGCCATCGCCGCTCCGCTGACAAAATATAGTGCATCCATAACGGATGGCGAGCGCATTAATGAATTTGTTGACCGAGCCGTTAAGATTGCCACAAACGGCTATCCTGGGGCGGTTCATCTAAGCCTTCCTGTTGATATTATGTTTTCCCATTTTGCCGAAGATGCTGGCCGTGATGAGCGGCCATTTGATCTGCGTATGCAACAGCCAGTGCGTGCATGGCCAGAGCCAGCACGCCTTCAGCAACTGCTGCAAAAGCTCAATGCTGCCAAAAGGCCAGTTCTGATTGGTGGACATGGTGTTTGGTGGAGCAAGGCCGAGGCAAAACTTGAGGAAGCTGGCCGTCTGCTTGGCATCCCGGTGTTTAACATTCCCTATCATCAAAAACTGCTTGGTGAAGAATGCGAAGCTTATATGGGGCTTGCCGATATCCATCAATATCATCCTTCCGCAGATGCGTTTCGTGACGCTGATCTGGTGCTGATGGTTGGTGGCCGGCTTGATAATCAGATGAATTTTGGCAATCCGCCATTATTTCCATCAAGTGCTGAACTGATATGTGTCAATGGATCGCATGAAGAAATAGAATTTAACCGCGCAGCTGATTTTGCATTGTTATGTGATCCAGCAGCGTTTCTCGAAACCCTAGCTGCGCATCAGAAGAGTCCCGATTTCTGCCTTCCCCGAGATTGGTATGATTTAAACCGTAAATGGCGTGCGGCATGGGTTCATAAGATGCTTGCCGATCTTGATCGTGACACGGCACAGCCAGAATTTGAGGGTCAGATTCATCCCTTGCAATTAGCACTTGATGTGCAGGGCGCGATGAGTGACGGCGACTGGCTGGTGATCGATGGTGGTAACACCCATTTCTGGTCCGAAATTGCGGTGAATATTGCCGGATTTCAGGGCAAAAAACTTGGCGGAATTTTGCACCCGGGCACCTTTAGCCTTTTGGGGGTTGGCGTATCATTTGCAGTATCGGCAAAAAATGTTGATCCCAGCCGCAATGTTGTGCTGATCAGTGGAGATGGCGCCTTTCTGTCGGGGGGGTTATCGATTGAGGCAGCCTTTCAAGAAAATCGACCCATCGTTGTCGTGATTGATAATAATGGCGGGCTTGACTGTATTTCGCAGCAACAGGAAAGGCTATTTGCCAGCGGCACGCATTATGCCACCGATTTTCGTGATATTCCGTTTCACGCGATGTTCGAGGGGCTTGGCGGGCATGGTGAATTGGTCACAAGGCGCGAGGACATTATTCCGGCGGTGCAACGTGCCATTGCAAGCGGCAAGACGGCGTGTGTGAATGTCAAAGTGAAGGGCGTTATCAGCCCAATTGTTTTGGCAACAACATCAAAACGCGACAAGGCGTCGATCGAATAACTGTGACCAAAGGGGCAAATTATGGCGGTTTTGTCTTCCCACTTTTTGAACGCAGTGGATGGAACCCATGCTGGCGCGGTGTCGGTCAGCCTGGTATCTATTGGTGATGATGGCGAGCGCAAAACGCTATTCACCGCCGAAAGTGATGCGCATGGACGATTTTCGCAAAAATTTGACGCTGTTAGCGGGCAGGCGTATGAAATGGTGATTGCCAGTGGCCCCTATTTTAGGCAGGCCCATTTACCCAGGTCAGGGGCGCAAATTCTTGAAGAAATTGTGGTGCGCTTTAGCACTCCTGACCCAGACAGCAGTTATCATATCCCTGTCATTATGGCGCCTAACAGCTATTCATGCTGGTGGTCGGCTTGATTGTTATAAAATTTCTAGAGGCGTGATTGATGAGCGAATCAGGACTAAACATGTCGCGTCGTATACGGCGTACTCCCTATACTGATAAGGTTGAACAGCACGGCGTTCGCGGGTTCAGTGTAGTTAATCATATGTTGTTGCCAAAGGCTTATGAAGCTTCGGTTGAAGAGGATTATTGGCATCTTCGCCAAGATGTTCAAATCTGGGATGTTGCCTGCCAAAGGCAGGTTGAAATTTCAGGGTCCGATGCGACACGCCTTGTCCAGTTAATGACGCCGCGCGACCTTCGCCAAGCGCGTGTTGGGCAAGGGCTCTATGTCCCACTGATTGATGAGCATGCCGGCATGGTTAATGATCCAGTTTTGCTAAAACTGGCTGAAGACCGTTATTGGCTGTCGATTGCTGACTCGGATGTTTTGCTTTGGGCAAAGGGTTTGGCGGTGGGCGCGGGCCTTGATGTGCTTATTTTCGAAGCTGATGTTGCGCCGCTCGCTGTTCAAGGGCCAAAGGCTCGCCCGTTAATGGCTAGTTTAGTAGGTGAAAAAATACTTGAATTACCGTATTTTGGTTTTGCTTTCTTTGACATTCTTGGTTCAAGCCAGTTAATTGCGCGATCCGGTTACAGCAAACAGGGTGGTTTTGAGATTTACCTCGCTGGCGCCGATATGGGCCCTGACCTATGGGATCTGATCTGGAATTCTGGCCAGCCCTATAATATTAAGCCCGGCTGTCCAAATTTGATAGAGCGCATTGAAGGCGGGCTCATGTCTTATGGGAATGAGTTCACCCTTGCCAATAATCCGCTGGAATGTGGCTTTGACCGCTTGTGCTACCTTGGTGACGAAATAAATTATATTGGCAGTGCCGCGCTTCGGCAGATTGCCGCTATCGGGCCGGTTCAAGCCATTCGCGGAATCCGCTTTAGTGGCGACAAGGCACCGCCATGTGGCAAACCATTTCCAGTAACCGATCTGGATGGTGTGCCGATTGGGCAGATCACATCTGGAATATATTCGCCGCGTTTGAGCTGCAATATTGGTATGTCGATGATCCTTAAAACACACTGGGATTACGGCACTGCGCTTCTGGTTCACACGCCCGATGGAATTGTTCGCGATGCAATAGTATCCAAATTACCTTTTTAATCTTTTCTGTAATCAACAATGTTCCTTAGATGATAGAAAGCCCATGGCCGAAAGCGATAGAATATGAGCATTTCAAAAATCATCTATGATGGAGTCAGAGTAAAGATTGAAGTAGACGAAGCCCGAGGAATAATAACGGAAATCCTAAACAACTGTGGTTGTCAGCTCGAGCGCGCAGAGCTCATCGCCGACCATCTTGTTGACAGCAATCTTTGCGGTGTTGAATCGCATGGCGCTATGCGTATCTTGCAATATGTTGACCAATTTCGGTCAGGTTACATGAAGCCAGAGTCTGGACCATTTGTAAGCCGTGAGGATGAAATTTTCCTTATCATTGATGGGCAGGCTGGGCATGGCATACCCGCTATGGATCTTGCTTACAAGTCAGCCGCCAAGGTTGCGCGCACTAAACACATCTGTGTTACGTCAATCATAAATGTTGGTCATACTGGAAGGCATGGTTCTTTTGCTGATCATTATGCTGAAGATGGTTTTTTATCGATCCTAATCGGTGGTGGCAACAGAGAGGTTTGGCGGCAGGTGGCTCCATATGGCGGGTGCGAACCAAAGTTACCAACTAACCCCTATTGTATTGGTTTTCCTGGCGATGAACGCGGGCCACTTGTGTTGGATTTTGCAACGTCAATGATTGCTGGTGGCTGGATTTATGCTGCGCAAAATGCTGGCGGTTATCTCCCTGAAAATTGTATTATTGATCGTAATGGTATGGCTTCAGTGACACCTGCAGATTATTTTGATGGTGGATCAATTTTGCCTGCGGCAGGACAAAAAGGCTATGGATTAGCCTTAGCTGCAGAATTGATCTCCGAGGCTTTAATTGGCCCAGTTCAGACAGAAGGTAACTGGCTTTTGTTGATGATCAATACAAGTGCAATGACACCACTTGATGGTCTTCGCAAACGAGCGAGTGTAATTTTTGACGACATCATTAGCTGTAAACCGGCACCAGGATTTGAGAAAGTCGAAATCCCTGGGCAGAGAGAGCGACGTTTAAGGCACGAGGCCGGCGGTATAATTGATTTGCCTGAAAACACATGGAATGAGATCGTAGCACTGCGAAATAGCTTGGTTATTTGAAACTGTGAATGCTCAAACTAATTAACTGACGCTCAAGCTTTAAAGGTGTTACGGGCCTCTTTTAAGACATCCCTGATAACTACCGCACGTTGACAGTTGTTGAAGATTATTCTCAGAGACAGACTGTGTTAGGTTGATTATTCGGATAACATATTTAAAGGTTGCGAGTACCTAAGGTAGAATTTTGGAGCCTTCAGAAAACATTGTTGTTAAACGTAATTCATTCCTAAAATGCCATAAAATCAAAATGTAAATAAATGTGGCGGCGTGCCCCGCAACAATCTCTGTATTCATCACTCGCGTTCAGCTTGGGAACGTTCGTTTTTGTGACGTAAAAGTATCAGCACAGGTGCGCACATTTTGATGTGTTTAGCTGAAAATCATATTTTCTTTGATAGCGCAGCCAACTGTTTTTGCAGCGCTGTGACCTGCTCCTTCATGGACTCAAGATCAATGTCTGCTGGTGCTGAAGATGATGTGCTTGGACTGGCACTTTGTGCGTTCGGACTCGAATCATGCGGTGTCGAATTTTTGGTGGCTGGCGGCGAACTGGATGGCGCTGAGCCAAAGTCCTGCCATGATTGTAGCATACCCGCTACCATTTTTGATTGCATCAATTGCAGGTTTTTCAGCGCATCAAGGTTTTTATCGGGATTTGTTGGGTCAAGCGATACCGCTGCAAATGCTCTAGTCATATCTTGCTGGTTTTTTTGGTAGGCCTGCATCATCTGCTCGATGGCTCTTGGCCATACTTGAGTCGCCGTATCACTATAGCATTTAATAATTTCAGTCAGAAAATCCTTGGGAATGACTTGTTCACCTTGCCCTTCAAATTCAGATATAATCGTCAGCAAATATTGATTGGTGATGTCTTCTCCAGTTTTCTTGTCTAGTATAGTGACCGAATGTCCAGCCCTTATTAATCGACTGATATCATCTAGTGTGACAAATTCTTTGGTATCTTTGGTATAGAATTTACGGCTCGAATAACGATGAATCGTCAGACTTGGCTTGTCAGTTTCGTTCATCAAAATCTCCC
>JADHOR010000029.1 GCA_016778895.1 Candidatus Puniceispirillum sp. | reverse complement strand
GACAATGTTGAAACGCTATATGAACTTGTTGCCGAGGATGTGTTTTTCGCTGATCCGTTCAATGTAATTCATGGCAAAGCTGGCTTTCGCCGGGTTTTTGATCATATGTATGAAACCTGCATCGAGCCACGCTTTACTGTCAGCGATGTCGCGCATTCCAAAACTGCCAGCTATCTGCGTTGGCAGATGACCGGCAAGTTAAAAAGCTGGCCCTACAGCAAGCTCCTATTTGAAGGCATGACCGAAGTCCATGTCGATAGTGATGGAAAAATTTGCAAGCATATTGACCATTGGGATAGCGCCAGTCAATTACTACAGTTTCTACCCTTCATTGGTGCAATCGTTCGGCCGATATTGGCGCTGTTTCGGCTAAAATCCGCGTAAAAATCGCCCCGAATGTATCTGCCCAATTTATTTATACTGACCTATTTCCTCCTAGGTTGTGGGCTATTTATGCATTAGGAGCATTTGTTTTACATCAATCATGCCAGCTCGGAATCCACCCTCACAATAAGCCAGATACAGCTCCCACATTCGCTTAAAGCGAAGATCAAACTGCGGTTCGGCAAACTGCGGCCAGGCGGCGTTAAACCGTTGCCGCCATTGATCCAGCGTGCGCGCATAATGGCTGGCATAACCGCGCTCACTCACCAGATGCAACCCAGCTTCAGCCAGCGGCTTTTCAAGCATCGGTAATGATGGAAGCATCCCGCCGGGAAAAATATAGCGCTGGATGAAATCAGGCTGGTTTTCGTATGAATGATAGGCGGAATGATCAATCGTGATCGACTGGATTACCGCGCGCCCACCTTTTTTCAAAACCTTTGACATAATTGCAAAATAGGTTGGCCAATAATCCTTGCCAACTGCCTCAAACATCTCAATTGAAACGATTTTATCAAATCGACCTTTGAGATCGCGGTAATCCATCAACTGCAGATCGACCTTATCCTCAAGCCCGGCCTCATGAATAACATGATTGGCATAGGCAAATTGTTCTTTTGAAATGGTGATACCAGTCACGCTCGCGCCAATTTCGCTGGTCACATATTTGGCAAAACCGCCCCAACCACAGCCAATTTCCAAAACCCGATCACCCGGCTGAATATCGGCAAGTTCGGCAAGGCGCTTATATTTGTTCAATTGCGCCGTGGTCAGATCATCTTCATCCGAATCAAAAACCGCCGAGGAGTAGGTCATGGTTGGGTCCAGCCATGCCTTATAAAAGCTGTTTCCGAGGTCATAATGATGTGCGATGTTCCTGGCCGACCCGCTTTTGCTATTTCGGCGCCATTGATGGAACAGGCGCAACCCCCATTTTCGCAGGAGATTGGTTTTCAGCCGTTCTTCGAAATATGTATCATGACGCGCCGCCAACTCGATCAATTGCGGTAGGCTCCGGGAACTGACCAGCCCATCCATAAACGCCTCGCAAAAGCCCATTTTGCCGTCGCTAAGAATACGACTCACCGCCTCTTGGCTGTGGATTGTCAAATCGGCCTTTGGCCCTGCCAGCAGGCCAGCAAACTGCTTTTGGACACCATCAGGCATGGTCAGTGAAACCTCACCACATTGCAAGTTATCCAAAATGTTGAAAAGCAGGCTGTTTTGATGCTGCCACAAAAACCGAGAAACCATTACTTAATTTGCCTTATCAAAATCTTTTGCTCGCGACCAACGGGTTGGCGGTATAGGTCGTGGGAAAAACGGTAACTTTTTTAGCCATAATTTCAAGGCCTCAAAATGAATTGAAATAATTGGCCGAAAAGGGAATTGTCGGGCCGCAAACAAACTATAAAGCAGGGTGCCTGTCCCCAGTCTCATGCGGGTGCCGCGCATGGTTGCCGTCAATGCCGGTCGATCAGCAATCAAATAACGCATGGCAAGTTTGATCGATCTCGCATCAAGCCGCAGCCGCAGACGGTAGCACCCCTCGACCGGAAAAAACGGTGAAACATGAAAAATTTTGTCAGCTTCAAGGATTGCTGCCCCTGACGATGGCGTGCCGATATAGGCGTGCATATCGCCAAATGTATTGCGAACCTCATAAATATAAAGCAGATCAATGCCTGCCGCATCGCACGCCACATAGACCGAGAGCGGGGTAAAACCGACCCCAAGAATCCTTGGAAAGGTTAGTAAATGTGCAGTTTTGACAGTTTTTTCGGGAATAAGTTCAGCGGCGATCTGGCGCACATAATCGCCTAGCGACACCAGCGGTGCATTGGATTTAAAGTTTGGCCCGTGATCGCGCTGCTGAAAACCTAGAAGATTAAATCTGTCGACGGAAAAAAATAGGCTTTGCTGATTAGCCTCAGCCAGTTGGTCAAGATCAATCCAGATCGACAAGCCAGATCGGCGCAAAACGTGAGATGCCGGATGATGTTCACCGCCATGCCGCGTGTGAATAATATCCGAGACGACAATATCACAAGCCGCGTTAAGTGCTGCCATCAGGCAATATCCAGCGCCAGTTTGGCAGCTTGAAGATGGGGTTTAACACTGGTTTTCCAGGGAATATCGGCGCCTAATGTCTGCGCAATCGCAACAGCCGATTTCAACCCATCCTCATGAAACCCGTATCCTGTCCATGCACCTGCAAAGAAAAGGCCATTTTGCCCCTGAATTTCACTAAGGCGAGGTTGCGCCGCAATCGCTGCGGCATCAAAAATTGGGTGGCGATAGTCAAAACTGCCATGTGTCAATGCCGGGTCTGGCATACGCACCGGATTCAAAGTTTCATATAACGGATAGGCTAGGTCAATCGATTGCAAACGGTTCATCCAATAGGTTAGACATAAATCACTAGTGGCTGATTTTGCGCTAGATTCATTTACACCCGCCAGACTTAATGGCCCATTCGAGACATAGTTCCACGCAGCCCACGCGCCGCGACGTTTCGGCATAAGTGACGCGTCAGAATGCAGCACCGCATGATTATTCTGGAACCTAAACGCCCCAAGAATTTCACGCTCAAGCGGTGTTGCGTCACTCATTATCGCCAGCGACTGATCGGCATGGGCTGCCATAATGACCTTGTCGAACCATATCTCGCCCTGCCCTCTTATATTCACCATAACACCAGCATTGGCGCGGCGTAAGCCAATAATATCGACCTCGCAGTGAACCCGCTTATCCAGACTGTCTACGATGCGCTGAACATATTCGCGTGAACCACCTTTAACCGTCCGCCATTGTGGCCGGTCGATAAAATTGAGCAATTTATGGTTTTCCATAAAGCGCATGAAAGAGCGCACCGGAAACTCCATCATTGATGTTGAAGTTGCCGACCAAATGGCAGCGCCCATCGGCACCAGATGATCATCGACAAAGGCTGACCCATAGCCGAGGCGCGCAACAAACTGGCCTAAAGTTTCGTAACGCGGGCCTTGATCTGCCTGACGCTGTGCCGTTTTATAAAACCGAACCAGATCTGACAGCATCGACCAATAACGCTTTTTCAGCAGGTTTTCAGGCTGTGCAAACAAGCCCTTAACCGAGCCTTCATATTCCATCTGCCCGCCACCAAGCGACACTGAAAATGACATATCCGTCGCTTGATTAGGCACTGACAAAATGTCAAAAAACTGGATCAGATTAGGATAATTCAGGGGATTATAAACGATAAAGCCAGTATCAACTGGAACCGCAACATCGTCAAACACTGCATCTACAGTATTGCTGTGCCCACCAAGACGCGCGGCCTTTTCAAAAAGGTAAACATCACCAATGCTGTTCAAAAGAAAGGCTGACGCCAAGCCGGAAATACCTGAACCAATAACCGCAACACGCATAAAATCCACCCCGACTATATTGGTCGAGTATAGATAGATTTGCTTGGCATTCCACCGCCTTTTTGGATAGTTATAAAGAAACCTGACGTCAGATCATCAATTTGTCCATTTTGTCATTTCCGAGACGGAGCCATGGAGGGTTCATGCAGTATAATAAACTTGGCCGCACCGATATATTGGTTAGCGCGCTTTGCCTTGGCTCGATGACATGGGGCAGCCAAAACACCGCCGTTGAAGCCCATGCGCAAATTGATATGGCGCTTGATCATGGTGTTAACTTCATTGATACAGCGGAGATGTATCCGGTCAATCCGCTTGCCAAGGAAACCCAAGGGGATACTGAACGTATTTTGGGTGAATGGATAAGCCAGTCGGGCCGCCGTCAAGATATTATTCTCGCAACAAAAGTATCCGGTAAAGGCTATATGAATGTTCGCGATGGTGCCCCCATTTCGCCTGCAACGATTGACCTAGCGCTTGAGGCCTCACTTCGAGCGTTAAAAACTGATTATATCGACCTTTATCAACTACATTGGCCGAATCGTGGATCCTATATGTTTCGGCAAAATTGGAACTTTGATGCAAGTGCTCAACAAAGCGATGAGACATTAGACCACATGAGCGAGGTTTTGCAGCATCTCGAAAAATGCCGGAGTGCAGGCAAAATCCGTCATGTCGGCCTGTCGAATGAAAGTGCATGGGGAACGATGCGCTGGCTGGCGATTGCCGCCACCCACGGCCTACCACGTATGGTCAGCGTGCAGAATGAATATAGCCTGCTTTGCCGCCATTTTGACCTTGATATGGCAGAGGTTTCGCATCACGAAAAGGTCGGACTGCTGGCATTCTCACCACTTGCCGCTGGATTATTGACCGGCAAATATAACGGTGATGTCACGCCTGAGGGCTCTAGGCGAAGCCATGTTGCCAATCTTGGCGGGCGTATTTGCGATGGATTATGGCCAGCGCTTGACGCCTATATGGGGATTGCCGCAAAACATAGGCTAAAATCAGGCCAAATGGCACTAGCATGGGCGATGCAACGGCCCTTCATGACTTCGGCCATTTTTGGCGCAACTGATCTTGATCAGCTAGGCGAGGCGTTAGGCGCTGTAGATTTGACGCTGACGGCTGAAATATTAGATGATATCGCCGCCGCCTATCGCCGTTTTCCGATGCCGTTCTAGCCACTAGAGAAATAAAAGCCCAACAAAAACACCTTGTAGACCTGCCTGCAAACGACCATTCTATGCCCTAGCCGGTCATCGGCCCCATTTAAACAAACGGAGACAGAAATGTCTAAAAACATACTGAACATTGCGGTCATTCCCGGTGATGGGATTGGAAAAGAAGTTATTCCTGAGGGGCTACGGGTGTTACAGGCTGCAATGGACCGGTTTGATATCAACCTGCATTTTGACCATTTCGACTTTGCGAGCTATGACTATTATGCCAAGCATGGGCAGATGATGCCTGATGACTGGAAAACCCAAATCGGCAAGCATGATGCCATTTATTTTGGTGCCGTTGGTTGGCCTGATGGCATTCCCGACCATATTTCGCTCTGGGGATCCCTGATCCTATTCCGGCGCGAATTCGATCAATATGTCAATTTACGGCCGGTAAAATTGCTGCCGGGCGTGCCGTCACCGCTGGCAAATCGTGGGCCAGGCGATGTTGATATGATGATTGTTCGTGAAAACACCGAAGGCGAATATTCATCAGTGGGCGGGCGCATGTTCCCGGATACGAACCGTGAGTTTGTTACCCAGCAAAGCGTGATGACGCGGATTGGCGTTGATCGGGTGCTAAAATTCGCCTTTGAATTGGCGCAAAGCCGCCCGCGGAAGCATCTGACATCAGCAACAAAATCAAATGGTATCTCGATCACTATGCCCTATTGGGACGAGCGCGTTGAAGCGGTATCAAAATCCTATCCCGATATCAGCTGGAATAAATACCATATCGACATCCTGACAGCCAATTTCGTTCTTCACCCTGACTGGTTTGACGTTGTTGTGGCGTCAAACCTATTTGGCGACATCCTGTCCGATCTTGGCCCTGCCTGTACAGGTACGATCGGCGTTGCGCCATCGGGCAACATCAATCCTGAGCGGCTGTTTCCATCACTGTTTGAACCTGTACATGGCTCTGCACCAGACATTGCCGGCAGAGGCATTGCAAATCCGGTTGGACAAATCTGGGCGGGCGCAATGATGCTTGAACATCTTGGTTATGCCGAGGCCGCTAAATGTATCACTGATGCAATTGATACCGCACTTTCAACACCAGATCTGCGCACGGGCGACCTTGGCGGCAAGGCCGACACTGTTACTTGCGGCACCGGCATCGCCAAAATTGTTGCCGGATAATCCAGCTAAAATGTCATTTACCCTGCACCCCACCCTTGCCAAAGACACGTTTCTTGTGACGCGGGTGGGGTCATTGCAAATACGCCTGGTAAATGATTCGCGGTTTTTCTGGCTGATGATTGTGCCGGAGGTCACCGCAACCGAACTGCATGATCTTGATGAAAAAACCGCTCAATCGCTGTGGAAACTGGTGCGAATGCTCGGCAAGGCGCTCAAGCAACATTGTGATGCCAGCAAAATCAATAGTGCGGCTATTGGTAATATGATACCGCAACTGCATTTTCATATCGCGGCACGCCATACTGACGACGCCGCATGGCCAAATCCAATATGGGGGCATGGCACATCAGAGCCGCTTAGCGACGCCGCTAAAACGGCGCGAATTTCAGACGTTCAAGGGTGGTTAGGCAATTGATGAATCCCATCCGAACCAACGTTCAGATCGTCAACTGACCGCACCGCCGATAGCGGCAAATCATCATAAAGATGCGGGAATAAATCGCCGCTTCTTGCCGGTTCCCACTTAATCTCTAGAACGCTGGCATCGACCGTAATCAGGCAAAGGCCGGTTCGGCCAGCGAAATGCAGACGCAATGTCTCGGCAAGCTGATCTGCGGTAGAAAAATGGATAAAACCGTCTTTAAGATCGATTTCTGCTCCGGTAAACCTGCCAGCTTGCTCAGCCGCCGTCCAAAGGGGTCTATCGCAAATCTTATAAATATAATTCATTACCCTAAAATCCCTCTCCGCAACATCGGTTTCGTTCACCACTTATAGGTTGGAAAGCATCATAAGGCGAACAGCAATCTGTATCGTAATGAGCGATGCCATCTTGACGCTATGGCGCTAAATCACCATCTTCCTAGCAAATGGTCGAAAACTCTTCAAAACCGCAAACGCTGGAACAATTGACAATCTGGCCCCACCGCTCGCTATCGCCAAGGGGCTTTACGATTGTGATCGGGCTATTGGCTGGATTGCTGTTCACCATCGGACTGGGCTTTTTTCTGGCTGGTGCATGGCCAGTCATTGGATTTTTAGGCCTCGAATTATTGGTTGTCTGGGGTGCATTCAAACTGAATTACCGCGCCGCAAAGGTACGCGAAACCATTGAAACAACAACCGAAACCCTAAAGGTTGAGCATCGAGACGAACATGGAAACGCGGCCGTTTCAGAGTTTCCCGTTGGCTGGCTTCGGGTACAGCTAAGCCCGCCGACAGCGCCCGAGCCTTCGGCGCGCTACCGCCAGCGTGTAATCCTTTCTAGTCACGGCGTCGAAACCGAAATTGGGGCGTTTCTGCACCCGATTGAAAAGGGCAAACTGCGGCATGAAATTGATGGCATGGTGGCGCGATCCAGATCAGCCCGTGACCGCGCCGCGCAAAACTAACTGGCTGATCTTTTGGCGTCTTGCAGTGCCTGCCAGACCCGATGCGGCGTTGCTGGCATTTCAAACGCGGTAACGCCAGCACTAGCCATCGCATCAACAATAGCATTCATTGTGGCCGCTAAAGCCCCAACGGTTCCGGCCTCGCCAACACCCTTCGCACCGAGCGGATTTATCTTGGTTGGCACAGCTATAGTTGAAATCCGAAAATTAGGAAAGTCTGCCGCGATTGGCATTTGATAATCCATAAATGAACCGCTGATCAGCTGACCAGAATTGTCGAAATGCAGAATTTCACCCAGCGCCTGCCCGACGCCTTGGGCAATCCCGCCATGCATCTGGCCCTCAACAAGATCCGCATTCAGCACGGTACCGACATCTTCAACGACAACATAATCAGTAAAACTAACCTTGCCGGTTGCCGGATCAATTTCGACCTCACAGATATGACAGCCGTTCGGATAGGTCACATCTGGCGGTAAGAACTCGCCAAGAACGCTCATTCCGCCCACTTCGTTGCTGTGGCTGGCAATATCGGCCCAGCTCATGGGCGGCCGCGCGGGTTCTTTAGGGTTGCTGAACAGGCCAGCATCAAAGGTGATTTGATCAGCATCACACCCCAATACACCCGCCGCAATACCCTTTCCTGCCGCAATAAACTCGTTTAGCGCGACATGAACCGCCGCTCCGCCAATGACTGTCGCCGCCGAGCCGCCGCTACCCCGTCCGGAGGGCAATAGATCTGTATCGCCCTGCTGGTAGATTATATCGTCAATATCAACACCAAGGCGTTGCGACGCCATCCGCGCAAGCGCCGTCTCGTGCCCCTGCCCAACTGACATTAATCCTGGCGTAACAACAATCTGCCCATCGGGGTGGGCCGTAATGCGGGCAACGTCTTTTCGCAACTGCTTTAAGGGGCCGCCGGCCACCTCGATTGGGTTTGAAATGCCGATACCGCGAAGCATCCCGCGCGCTTCAGACGCTTTGCGCCGTGCGCCAAAACCAGCATAATCCGCATTTTTCGCCGCAGCAGCAACAATTCTTGGAAAATCACCACAATCATAAAGAAACGTTAGCGCTGTCTGGTACGGCATCGCCTCAGGCTTAACCAGATTTTGTTCACGCAATGCCAACTTGTCACGGCCAGTCTCACGCGCCGCCTGATCAATTAATCGTTCAATCACATAAGTGGCTTCGGGACGGCCAAAC
This sequence comes from Candidatus Puniceispirillum sp., assembly GCA_016778895.1. GTDB lineage: Bacteria > Pseudomonadota > Alphaproteobacteria > Puniceispirillales > Puniceispirillaceae > UBA3439. The sequence continues at coordinate 11,077 of JADHOR010000029.1, read as the reverse complement.
CCGCGATAGGGCGATGTTTGCATTGTGTTGGTGAAAAAGAACGACATCTGGGTTGCGATGGCTGGAGTTTTATATTGGCCAGCAACCCCGCCCATATTATTCAACAAACCCTTGGTGCGGCGTGACAAATAAGCACCAGCATCGATGCGGGCATCCACCCAGAGCGCGGTGAAATTCCCATCAGCATCAAGACCAAGCGACGCAGTACCACTAACTGCGCGCGCGTGTTCATCACTTAGAAAGGCCTCGCCGCGATCGGCTGTCCAGAACACCGGTCGACCAAGGCGGCGCGCCGCCCAAACCACCAGAGCATCTTCGCGATATAGCGCGCCTTTCATGCCAAATGATCCACCCACATCAGGTGATGTCACCCGCACTTCGTCAGGGCTGACGCCAAATAGCTGCGCTAGCTCGCCATGCAATTGATAGGGGCTTTGCGCACTTGTGGTTAAGCAAGATTTACCATTTTCGTCAATGAAACCGATCGAGGCACGCATTTCCATAGTGCAAGCCGTGATTTTTGAAATATCAAATTCGAGATGGGTCACATGGGCCGATTTCGTCATAATTGCATTCACGTCATCACGATTTCCCTGACGATGCAAAGATGCGATATTGTCGGTGGTGCCAGGCCAGACAAGAGGCCCATTAAGCATATGGTCAACCGACAGCGCGACCGCATCTGCAGCATCAATCTGCATCTCGATTAATTCAGCAGCATCAGCCGCTGTTTGCCAAGCGTCAGCAATAACCATCGCCACTGGTTCACCAAGGTGGCGTATTTCTTTTCCACTCAGCAACGGTCGCGGGCTATCAACAGTGACACCACCATCTTCACGAACCGGCCCGCCCGTCCAGACCATATTTGCAACGCCGTCAGCCGCAGCGTCCTCAGCAGTTAATACCGTCAAAACTCCTGGCACAGTTTTGGCAGCGCTGCAATCAAGACTGGTAATAACGCCCGCCGCGACATTGCTGCGCAAAAACACCGCATGAAGTGCATTGTGAGGGACAATATCTGCAGTAAATTGGCCATGGCCAGAAACAAAACGGATATCTTCAACGCGCCCCTTAAAGGCAGGCCCAGTCTGATCATTCATTGCAAAAACTCGTAAAATTGTAAATAAAACGGGGGTGAAAGCGAAAAGTCGACGAATGCCGCATTTGCCAACGAGCTATAGTGACAGTGAAAAGATAAATTTGGCAACCACCAAAACAACTTTTATGCATGATAAGCGCTTGTCTGACATCTGCAGCCATATGACCTGAAGTTTTAGATCTTCCTGCAGATGCGCTGGCTTTTCTTTTGGCAGACCGTTTTCCGCATTAACCACTTGTCTCGGCTAGTAGACTGGTGGCAATATTCCGCACTGGACTTTTAACACTGCTGGCGTTTAGAAAAAATTCGGGGAAAATGCCTTTTCTGCTTATTCAGCCACCGACATATCAAGCGAATTGATCCGAAGACGTAAGAGGACGCAAAAGAATGCCACAATCAGGGAACACCCCGGGTAAACCACAATTCAAACAACTCTGGCCGACACAGTTTATGTCGCTGAGTCTGCCTGGCCATGACACAGCTAACCCAGTCCTAGCCAGTCATCTACTTGAGCAGAATGTCGTCCGTGATGACATGACAGTTGATTATATTTCGGGAAATCTTTTTGTAACCGATGATCCGGCGCTTATATGGCTTCGGCAATGTTGCGACCGGGCAGTTCTCGATTATGCACGTCACGCAGGCATCGATTATGACCTTGAGTGGGTTTTGCAGGGCTGGGCCAATGTCAATATGCGCGGCGATTACCATAATTTACATAATCATCCTCATTCATGGCTGTCTGGCACCTATTATGTATCGGTTCCTGACCAAAGCAATGCTGATACATTCCGCTCAGATTTGAACCCTAGCGCGATTAGTTTCTTTGACCCGCGGCCACAGGCAAATATGAATTCGATCCGTAATGATGGGCAGGTTGACGCCGAACATCGGCTGCTTCCAAACAATGGCGACCTTTTCCTGTGGCCGGCATTCCTACATCATCTGGTGCATCCAAATATGTCAGATTTACCGCGGATTTCAGTTTCGTTTAACGTCGTGCTGAAATGGAAGAATGATTACATCCCACGATAACGCCGTCCGGTTAGCGCTGCGCTGGCCTGACAGGCGCAAATATTATTTCGGCAGATCCCAACGATCCAAAGCTTTCGTGTCAGAATCGCGTGCATCTACCCATTTTGCACCATCTGGCCCGTCTTCAAGCTTCCAAAAAGGTGCTTTCGTCTTGAGGAAATCCATGATGAAATTTGCTGCATCGAACGCGGCTTCGCGGTGCGCCGATGAACATCCAACAAATACAATATTTTCAGTTGGTAATAGCCGCCCAACACGGTGAATCGCGGTTACCTCGTTCAGCGGCCAACGTGCCTTGGCCTGCTCGATAATCGTTTCGATTTCGGCTTCTGTCATGCCAGGGTAATGCTCAAGCGTCATCGAATTCAACCCGCCACCATTAGGCAGATCACGAACCGTTCCGGTAAAGGTAACAATCGCTCCTGAATCGCGTGATTTCAGCTTTTCATGCTCCAATGCAATATCAAAATCATCTTCGGTAATGCGTACGCTCATCTCATTCCTCATCCAACATAAGGCCTAAAGGCCGCGCTCGTGAAACGGCAGGAAATTAAGCATCAGACCCTTATCGACACCGGCATTTTCGAGGGGAATTTCAACCAGCCCATCTGCACCTGTCAGCGATGAAATCACCCCTGCCCCTTTGCGGCCGTGCAATTGAAGATGCTGCCCATCAGTATCATCAACCAGAACAACCCTTAGAAATTCGGCGCGACCGGGCTTTTTGCGGTGGGTAAAACCCGCAGGCACACGAATTTTCAAAATCGGGGTCGCGGCACCATCTGACAGTTTAATCAAAACCGGTTTGATAAGAAGGCGCGTGCAAACAAAGGCGGCAACTGGGTTACCCGGCAGGCAGAAAATAAGCTGCTTTTCACGCCGCCCAACTGCCATCGGCCGCCCCGGTTTCATCGCCAGCCGCCAGAACGCGCAATTTGCACCAACCTGCTGCATTGCTTGCTGGGTATGATCCTCAATCCCATCCGATGCCCCGCCTGACGAAATCACCACATCAGCCGCTGCTAACGCATTTTCATACGCCGCGCTAAGTGCCGCCAGCCTGTCCGGAACAATGCCACAATCGATCAATGTAATCTGGCTGCTGGCCAAAATGGCTTTCAACATCGGACGGTTTGCATCAAAAATCTGTCCATGGCTGGCTGGGCTGCCAGCTGGCACCACCTCATCACCGGTAGACAAAACCGCAACCCGAAGACGGCGACGCACGCTGATTTGCGCCGTTCCTGATGCTGCTAGCTGACCGACCAGAGCAGCGCTGACAACCTGCCCTTTTGCGATAACAATTTCACCCTTTGCCAGATTTTCACCGGGCGGGCGCATATTGCTGCCCCTCGCCAGTTTTGCCGCAATCACAACTTCATCACCACTACGGGTGCAATCTTCATGCATCGCAACACAATCAGGCCCTTGTGGCATAACGCCGCCCGTGTAGATTTCAATTGCCTCACCGGCTCCGATAACACCATCAAAAGGGTGGCCAGCACGGGCGACACCAACGATCTTAAATGGGCGGTCAGGCGCGGCAATTAGGCTGGCCGAACCGACACCATAGCCGTCAACCGCCGCATTATACGTTCGCGGTAAATCGATTGTGCTGGTGATGGTTTCCGCGGCAATTCTACCACAAGCCTGATCAAGATCGACGGTTTCCGTACCCTCAATCGCATCAATGCTGGCAAGTAACTGGTCACGGGCCAAATCTATCGGAATGGGAGCCGTCTGCTGGTTCGGCATCAGCCTAGCTCGCCTGTTTCAGCTTGGTTTGCAACAGGATAAACGACGCAATGCCAGCAACATCCTCAAGGTCAAAAAATGGCAGTGGGCAGTCAGCAATTTTCTCGTTACTCGCCAGACCAATAACCAGATCGTCGTTCGGATAAAGGTTGGGTTTACCAACCGAGGGCCGGTGTATCTCAATCTTTTGGATCGGATAGCTTTTAAAGCCTTCAACAAGCACCAAATCAGCCGGCATCAATTGGTCAAGCAGCGTGGAGAGGTCAGGTTCGCCCCGATCGCCATGTTCGATAAAATGCGCCGAACGATAGGCCGATGATACCAATACCTGACGCGACCCCGCCTCGCGATGACGATGACTATCTTTACCAGCATGATCGGCATCAAAATGATGATGTGCGTGTTTAATGGTGGCGACATCAACACCGCTGGCGCTGATATGGGCGATGATTTTTTCAACAAGCGTGGTTTTACCTGAACCAGACCAGCCCGCAAAGCCGAATATGGCTCCATGCCGACCCGGGCGAATAAGGCGCGCCTCGGTCATTGCTTAGCCCCCAGTTACATTCATATGGCGCGCGACAGCGGCCGAAGGCGAACGCCGGCTAATCACGAAATCATGCCCTTTTGGTTTGCGGTCAATAGCCTCAATGATTGCATCATGAAGCCCGTCTTCGCCATGGTCGCGAAGTGCCCTTGCCAGATCAGCATTATCATCCTGACCAAGGCACATGTAAAGCTGGCCCGTACAGGTAACCCGCACCCGATTACAGGATTCGCAGAAATTATGCGTCAACGGTGTAATAAAGCCCAGCCTGCGGCCGGTTTCCCCGACCGTGACATAGCGCGCCGGCCCGGGCGTTTGAAAGTCACTGTCGATCAGTGTAAAGCGCTTTGACAATTCGGCCCGCACCTGCGAGAGCGGTAGATATTGATCAACGCGGTTTTCATTCCCGATATCACCCATCGGCATAACCTCGATGATCGTCATGTCAAAGCCCTGATCACCAGCCCATGCAACCATATTGCCAAGATCAAATTCATTGACGCCCTTGAGAGCCACGGCATTCAGCTTGATATTGAGACCAGCGCGTTTTGCCGCCTCAAGACCGGCAAGTACATTATCCAGATCACCCCAACGAGTGATTTCGCGGAACCGATCAGGATCGAGTGTATCAATGGAAATATTCAACCGCTTTACACCAGCGTCAATAAGCTCATCCGCCATTTTATGCAATTGACTGCCATTGGTCGTGATCGTCAATTCATCAAGGTTCCCTGCCTTCACCTCACTGCCGAGATTGCGGATAAGGTGCATGATATTGCGGCGTACCAGAGGCTCACCGCCAGTTAGTCGGATTTTGCGGGTGCCCAGTGCCATAAAATTACGGCAAACCTGCTCAAGCTCTTCGAGCGACAGCAACTCAGCCTTTGGCAAGAATGTCATATGTTCGGCCATGCAATAGACGCACCGGAAATCACATCGGTCAGTAACAGATACACGAATGTAATCAACCGTTCTTCCAAACGGGTCGATAAGAGTTTTTGGTGGCACTACTTGATCCATAATTCGCATATAACCTTTGTTACCACGGCGGCTGTCAAACCAGCCAATTTTTTATCTCATCAGCACAGGCTGATCACTATAGAGGGTCTTGTGCCTGTGCGCTAGTCATGACCGATGAAGAATTATCCAGCTAGAACCGAACCCCTGCAGTTAAATGTTCGGCCAGGCTTTGGCGTAATAGCGGCACTGAAATGGCAAAATTTACCCCAGCGTCAATATCGGCTTCCTTCGTGAAAATTCCGCCAATAAGCCCGATAAGACGGCCGTCAGAATCCACCAATGCCCCGCCCGACATTCCGGGATTTACCGCGGCATCTGTCTGGATAAAATCCTCGATCTCATTAAACCCTATATTGGAACGACCGACCGCAGATACAATACCGCAGCTAATTCCTGTCCCCAGTCCAAAGCTGTTTCCAAGCGCACAAACATGGCTTCCGATAAGCGGCCTGTCATTGTTAACGATAATGCCAGTCCCGATCAGATCTGTTTTTAAAATCGCAATATCCCGCCGCCAATCAATGGCATGCAGATATGCGGGCGATGGCTTTCCAGAAAAATCAACTATTTCAATGGATTTTGCCTGCGCAACAACATGAGCGGCGGTGAGGATGAACACTGTATCCGGTGCCGAGTTAATACTGAAATAGACTCCCGTACCGGCTGGTGCGGTCCCCGGTGGCGCGCCGAATCCCGGTCGGTCGTAACCCGGCCAGACCGGATTGACAGCCACCAGTGATTTTTGCGCCTTTGCCCATGTTTTGGTACCATGCTCCGCATTGGCAGCACCGCCAAACACGCCTAGGCTAATCATGGCAACGCCAAAAAACAGGCATGTTAATAATCTAGTATTTATAAGGTGATATATCATCGAGACCCCAACCAAACAATCAAAGCCACTGGTGCCACAGCTTCCGACTAAACGGCGTTTCAATAGGCAAAAGCCGAACAAGCAAGTTCCGGTTAACCCACCGTTCCGTTTTGGCATGATACGGTCTTGTCGCAGTTTGATCGCCAGTTTACTATTTTTTGTCGCACCAGCTGATCTTATTGCCGCCGAGGCGCCCTACAATAACAGTCTGGCACAATTTTGTATTGATTTGCAGCCAAAAGCCAATCAATCGGCGAATCCCGATGAGATGATCAAAATTGCCCGGCTATTCGCCGCACAAAATGGTTGGAAGCTGGCATGGCACAACCACAATCAACGCGGCATGACAGCACGGTTTCAGTACATCTTTCACATTAATGAAATCAGACAGCTACGGCTGTCAGCTTTTTTCGTGTCTGACCGGTTGCGCGGGATGCGAAACGAGATTTATCACGGCAGTGACCCGGCCAACTTGACGGTTTTCAACACGGCCTGCAACCTGTTTGAACACCGTCAGATCCGCTATTTGGATGATGGCAGAATGGAGCGGATAACGGTTCAACGCAGCGGTAAAGCTGATGAACAGATATGGATTAACCCGCCGCTTCTTACCAAGAAAAATGATAAGCCTCCAGCCACAGTTCCCGCCATCATTGTTGGGCATATTGATTCCGGGATTGATTATCGCCGCACTGATTTTCAGCCCCATCTGATTTATGACCGGGACGGCGATTTGGTTGCCCTTGACCTATGGGATGGCGATAGGCTGCCGTTCGATGCCAACCTTGCACGCAGCCCCTTTTATCCACAAAGCCATGGAAGCTATGTCGTTGATGTATTGAGGAAAATTGGCACAGATTTTCAGCTTTTGCCAGTCCGATATCCACGCCAAAATATGCGCCTGATGCAAGATGCGGTGGAGTGGTTAGCCACTCATAAGGCCCAAATTGTGATGATGCCGCTGGGCAGCCATGATGCCGATGAATGGGAAGCATTTTTTGCCACCGCCGCGCGGCATCCAGAGATGCTGTTTATCATCTCAGCAGGAAATAACGGTCTCGATTTGGGCAAAAAACCGACCTATCCAGCAGTCAACCAGCTTCCAAATGCGATTACAGTCACCTCAACCCTAGGCGATGGGACATTGGCGGATGGGGTGAATTTTGGAAAATATGTTGGCATCGGACTGCCAGCGGAAAACCTGACGGCAACCGGTGTTAATGATCAAGAAACGCTGATGTCAGGAAGCAGCTTTGCCGTGCCTAAATTAGCCGCATATGCAATTTGCATTGCCGTTGGGGGAAAAGACAAGGCTATGGATGGCGCCGAATTAGCAGCTGCGATCACGCAGTCTATAGGCCCACAGCATGATAATACTGGCTATGGGCTGTTTTTATCGGATAGCCAGTTGAATGCGGTGTGCGCACCATACCGGCGCGCATCGCAATAAACTTTCACAAACTAGTAGCGGCCGCCCGTCAGGCGAACAGCGTCACTTGAATAGACAGATGCGGTATCCATGCCGGTGCTGGTGAGAACATAATAGGCGACGACGGCGATGACGATTGCAACAGCACTACTGATCATAAGCATTTTCATGTTAACTTCTCCATTACATGGCCATTGTCAATGTGACATTCTGCCAAGTTGATTATCTAATTTTGTGTTGCAGATTGCAAGAACGACACAAGATCCTCACGATCTTGGGCATTTTTCATCCGCTGGATTGGCATTTTGGTTCCGGGCGTAACCTTGTCCGGCCCCTCCTCAAATAGACGGTTAATCGTAGCGGCAGTCCAGATGATGTCAGAGTTCTGCAATGCCGACGAATAGGGATATCCCTCAAGCCCCCCTGCACGCCGGCCAAAAACACCAAATAGAGTTGGCCCAGCACGCCGCTTGCCATCTGCCGTCAACGTATGGCAAACACTGCATTTACGGGCAAACTGCAACTCGCCATTGCTAACCGTCTGCTTTGGATGAAACCGGCGCGCTGGGCCCGGCTTGTCCAGAAATTCAGGTGGAAATTCAAAAATTGGCCAGCGTGTAATAAAATCATCGAGCCCTGCAACCACCAAGGATTGCTGATCAGGCAAGACCAGCAAACTCCAGATCGGGCCGTTCGCCGCGTTAAAATCACGCACAACTGACCAGTCTTTCGTGTCGGCAAGAAAAACCCGCCCCTTGGCATTACCAAAGCCAATTAAACCAGACCCCACCCTATAGAAAAGCGAGAGCACTGGCACACGTTCATCACCGACCCGCAAAAGCTCACTCTGGTCAGAGATGCGCGCAACGCTCATCACCCCGTCAGACGAGCCGAAGGCAACAATATCGCGCGTCTCATCAACGGCAAAAACCGAGATGCCCCAGCCATTACGGACAATACTTCGCAGATATTCGCCATTTTTCAATCGCCAATAGCGGATTTGCCCGTCATAACCTGCGCTATAGAGAAAGGCACTATCATCAGAAAACTGAACCGCATTTACCGGCCCCTCATGGCCGGTAATGAAACGCGAATTCGCTTCGGCCTTTTCAGGACCGGCATCTAGCGGCCAAATACCAATAGATCCGTCCCAACTGGCTGATGCGAGCATTGAATTATCAGCAGAAAATGCCAGATCAACAATTTTGCCTTTATGACCGCGCAGAATGATCGGCTCTATCGCTGGATCCTCAAGCTTTTCAGCCGGCCAGATGAGCACCAGCCCATCATCGCCGCCGGTAGCAAGCAGCTTTCCGTCGGGCGAAAACTGCGCCGTATTCAGTGCCGCTTCATGACCGAGAAGAGTGGTTTTTTCAGCAATATCATTGGCCGACCATAACACTGCCGAATAGTCGAAACTGGCAGTGACCAGGTAGTTTCCATCGGGTGAAAGCGCTAGATCGCGAACCGGTCCGCCATGCGCGGTAAACCGGTCAAAGGCAGACGCAGATAGCGGTACGAAGACAGCAAGAAAAAGATATAGAAACAGCCAGATCATCAGAGAGCCGGCTGTTTGAGACATGATATTGCAAGATGACATTGATTAACCAAGCATCAGTGACAAATTGTTATTCCGCAGGCTTTGGGTTGGCCTTTTGGTCTTCTTCCTCAACCCAAAGGTTATGGTGCTCTTTAGCCCAATTACGATCAACCATGCCTGAATTCATGGCGTCAAGGGCACCTTCCATACCAACCGACCCAATGTAGATATGCGCGATGATCATGGTTACGAGCGCCAGCGACACAACCCCATGCCATAGCTGGTTCAATTGTTGTTCCTGCAATGGTGTAAAGTCAGTTGGCAAGTTAAAGCCAAGCGCATTCAACATGGTAAATGTTTCCGCAAACATACTTGTCTGGAATGGGAACATCAGCGCAACGCCTGACATGCTGACCGAAAGGCCACCAATCATCACTGCCCAGAAAATGATCTTCTGACCGGCGTTAAATTTACGCGCTGGTGGATGAACGCCTTTGGCGAAGATACCGCCGCCCATCGCCAACCATTTCAGGTCAAGCTTGTTCGGGATATTGTGACGCACCCAAAGAACAAATGACAGCGCCAAGCCAACCATAAAGGCAAAAGCCAGAAAATTATGCGCATATTTGCCAAATGTGGTGATGGTTGCAAAGGCGTCTTTTCCGATAACTGGTAACAGAACATAACGACCATAAAGCAAGTTCAAGCCGGTTATTCCCAAAACCACAAAAGAACCAGCCATCAGCCAATGTGCAAACCGGTCAATCGTTCCAAACCGCATAATCCGGTCTTCGGATGGGCCAGCATCAATTGTGATCCGGCCGCGAACCATATAGAAAACAACAAGCAAGCCAATGATACCTGCGAGGCCATAAGCGCCATAAACCGATAATGGACCATTGCGAAAGGCACGCCAATTATCACCTTCAGACTGGATCATGACAGCTGACAATTCGTCTTTCATCTGTGTCGATCCGGCATTACCAGTCCGCACAAAGCGCCATAGATCTGTGTCCGACTTAATGCCTAGCGCGGTGCCAGGCACTTCACCATTTGTTTGCGCCATTGCTGGCGCAATAGTTCCGTTGGCGCCGATAAACAACGCCGCAAGAATGGCCAAAACACCTAAATATTTGCGTAACATATTCCCCGGTCTCCCTAGCTTTAAATCGCGCATTTAATAAACGCGCTGAGCATTTGAACGACTGATCAGCGTACGCAGTTGGTCTTCAGACAATCGCTGATCCGTTTTACCTAGGTAGGTTCCCTTCTTGTAGCTGAGAACCCGGTTCTGTTCTTCTTCAGCGCACGCCGACAAGCCGGTCGCAACCGCAGTCAGCGCGAAGAGAACTAAAAATTTACGAGTTATTGCAATCATTTATCCCTCACGAACCCCAGAAGCAAAGCGCCTGTCGCTGCTAAGTATCTTAGGCGGAAAAAAAAGGAAAAAGGTGTGGACCCCCGCTATGGGGATCCACCTTATTTTATGATCGCTGATTAGCCCTTGATGGAATAGGCAGTACCCCATCCCCAAGCGCCAGATCCAAATCCACGGGCGACAATACGCTCACGGAAGATGTTAGAGACTTGGTCTCCATCACCTGCGAGCAACGCCTTGGTTGAACACATTTCTGCACAAATCGGCAGCTTGCCTTCAGCCAGACGGTTACGTCCGTATTTCTGGAACTCCAGACTGCTCATATCTTCTTCTGGACCACCTGCGCAGAATGTACATTTGTCCATTTTGCCACGTGAACCATAGTTACCAGCCTGTGGATATT
>JADHOR010000028.1 GCA_016778895.1 Candidatus Puniceispirillum sp. | reverse complement strand
GAATACTCAGCGCCGCCAGACTCAGCCAAAATCTTCGTGATCGCTGCGGTCAATGAGGTCTTGCCATGGTCAACATGGCCAATCGTGCCAATGTTACAATGCGGCTTGGAACGGTCAAACTTTGCCTTGGACATCTTATCTGCTCTCCTATTTCTTAATTCGGTTAGGCCATCTTGGCACGGACTTCATCCGCAACCGCCTGAGGCACTTGTTCGTAATGGTCAAAAGTCATTGAATACTGGGCGCGACCCTGGCTCATTGAGCGCAAGGTATTGATATAGCCAAACATATTGGCAAGCGGCACCATCGCATCAATCGCCCGCGCGTTCCCGCGCTGGTTCATCCCGCCAACGTTGCCACGACGGCTGTTCAGATCGCCGATGATATCGCCCATATACTCTTCAGGGGTGATTACCTCGACCTTCATAACCGGCTCGAGCAGCTTTGGGCTTGCCTTATTCATCGCCTCGCGGAACGCCGCACGGCCAGCAATCTCAAACGCCAGAACTGATGAGTCAACATCATGGCTGGCGCCGTCTATCAGCTCGGCTTCAAAGTCAATCACAGGGAAACCAGCGATTGTGCCAGATTCTTTCGCCTGATTAATACCCTTTTCAACACCCGGTACATATTCTTTTGGAACCGATCCACCAACGACGGAGTTGCTGAACTGGAACCCGCCCTCGGCCAATGGCGCAAAGCGGATTTTAACCCGGGCGAACTGACCTGAACCACCAGACTGCTTCTTGTGGGTGTAATCAACCTCGACTTCTTTGGTGATGGTCTCACGGTAGGCCACTTGCGGCGCACCAATATTTGCCTCAACCTTAAACTCGCGCCGCAAACGATCAACCAGGATATCCAGATGCAGTTCACCCATGCCGCGCATGATGGTCTGACCGGACTCAAAGTCAGTGCTAACCTGAAACGACGGATCTTCGGCCGCGAGACGCGCAAGGCCGGCACCCATCTTTTCCTGATCGTTCTTTGTCTTTGGCTCGATGGCGATCTCGATAACCGGATCAGGGAACGTCATTGTCTCAAGAACAACCGGCTTTACAGGGTCGCATAGGGTATTTCCTGTCGTACTGTCTTTCATTCCAGCGAGCGCCACAATGTCACCAGCAAATGCCTCTTCGATCTCTTCGCGATTGTTCGAATGCATCATCATCATCCGACCAACGCGCTCACGCTTGCCTTTGGTTGAATTCAGCAGGCTGTCGCCTTTTTTCAAAACACCGGAATAGATACGGACAAAGGTTAATGAGCCAACAAACGGGTCATTCATAATCTTAAAGGCCAAGCCGGAGAATGGCTCAGCATCGCTTGCACGACGCTCAATGTTCCGGGTTTCAGTCACATCATCAGGCGAGAACCCAGTATACGCAGCAACATCCAAAGGACCAGGCAAGTAGTCAATAACCGCGTTCAACAGCGGCTGCACACCCTTGTTCTTGAAAGCAGAACCGCAAAGCACCGGCACAAATGACATATTCAACGTGCCTTTACGGATCAGGCGCTGAATGGTCGCCACATCGGGCTCTTCGCCGTCAAGGAACTTTTCCATCACGTCATCATCCTGCTCGACGATCAGCTCGATCAGTTCGGCGCGCATTTCAGCTGCCTTATCGGCCAGTTCAGGACGAATATCAGACAGGCGCCATGTCGCACCCAAATCTTCCGAGTCCCAGACCCACTCCTGCATGGTGACAAGATTGACCAGGCCAGCAAATTCGTTTTCCGCACCGATTGGCATATGGATTGGCAAAGGCTGGGCACCAGTGCGGTCTTTAATCATGTGAACGCAGTTAAAGAAGTCCGCGCCAATCTTATCCATTTTGTTTACGAACACAATCCTCGGCACTTTATAACGGTCGGCCTGACGCCAAACAGTTTCGGTCTGCGGCTCCACACCAGCATTGGCATCAAGCACACAAACTGCTCCATCAAGAACCGCCAATGAACGCTCCACCTCAATCGTGAAGTCAACGTGCCCGGGCGTGTCGATAATGTTGAAACGGAATTTTGCCGCATCAGGATCAGTACCGTGCTCACCTGATGGGTCTGCACCATTTTCAGTCCGGAACCAGAAACAGGTTGTTGCAGCAGAGGTGATTGTGATGCCACGCTCTTGCTCCTGCTCCATCCAGTCCATGGTAGCGTTGCCGTCATGCACTTCACCGATCTTGTGCGAACGGCCCGTGTAATAGAGGATACGCTCGGTCGCAGTGGTCTTGCCGGCGTCGATATGCGCCATAATGCCAAAGTTACGATAACGATCTAATGAATATTCGCGTGCCATGATCTAGCTCCTACTAACTCAACTACCAGCGGTAATGTGAGAAAGCCCGATTTGCCTCGGCCATTTTATGAGTGTCTTCACGTTTTTTAACCGCGTTACCGCGATTGTTGGCAGCGTCCAGCAATTCGCCAGACAAGCGGTCAATCATGGTGGTCTCACCGCGCTTGCGCGAGCTGTCGATCAACCAGCGGATGGCCAGAGCCTGTGCGCGCTCGGCGCGAACCTCAACCGGAACCTGATATGTGGCACCACCAACACGTCGCGAGCGAACCTCGAGGTTAGGACGCACATTTTCAAGCGCATCATGAAACACCTTGACCGGCTCATTGCCTGACTTTTCCTGAATACGGTCAAAAGCACCGTAGACAATCTTTTCAGCCACTGAACGCTTGCCATCAAACATCAAGCAAGACATGAATTTTGAAACAATGGTGTCCTTGAACTTCGCATCAGGAAGAACCGGGCGCTTTTCTGCTCTATGACGACGTGACATATCTGCCTCTTCTTACTTAGGGCGCTTGGCGCCATATTTTGAACGACGTTGGCGGCGATCACCTACACCTTGCGTGTCCAAAGTACCGCGAATGATGTGATAACGAACACCCGGAAGGTCTTTTACACGGCCGCCCCGAATCATTACCACTGAGTGTTCCTGCAGATTATGCCCTTCACCAGGGATATAGCTTGAAACTTCAAACCCATTGGTAAGACGCACACGGGCGACCTTACGAAGAGCCGAGTTCGGCTTCTTCGGCGTTGTTGTGTAGACTCTGGTGCATACGCCGCGCTTTTGTGGGCATGCTTCCATAGCCGGAACTTTGGTACGTGCTACCGGACGCTTACGCCCGTGACGAATCAACTGGTTAATCGTTGGCATTACTGCCCCTTTTTTCTCGACCTAAACGCACAAAACGTGCAACAGGGCGGTTCTGCTCTCGCTAAACATGAGCAGAACACCCATCCTTCTCCGCGTACGGAGCCTAATTTTTGACACCTAATATTCTGACCTAGCGTCTGGAACGACCATTGCGAAACGCCGGGTGATCCACCACCTAAGTCCAAAAGGTTGCCGGATACTATTTTTTGCAGGCCAAACGGTCAAGCGGTTTTTGCGCCTTCGCCTCGGTTATCCGCATTTTTTTTAATTCACTACCAGATTCATCGGATCTGATGGCAATTTCTTATATATTTGCCTCAACTTCGGCAGATTCGGCCTCAGATTCGACCACATCAAGCGCCGGAGCGGCGGCTGCACGCTGCTGCATGATGGATTTATCACGGTCAGCAGCGATCCGGCGAAGCCGATTCATCACCGACCCGGTTCCTGCGGGAATCAGCCGCCCAACGATGACGTTCTCTTTGAGGCCGTCAAGGGTGTCTTCCTTACCGCTTACCGCAGCTTCGGTTAGAACTCGGGTTGTCTCTTGGAATGACGCGGCCGAGATAAAGCTATTGGTCTGCAATGACGCCTTGGTAATGCCAAGCAGAACAGGGTGCGCGGTCGCTGGCCGCAGACCCTCAGCCTCAAGAGCCGCATTGGCGCGGGCAAACTCGTCACGATCCACCTGCTCACCAACAAGGAAGGTGCTATCAGCCGCATCTTCAACTTCGACCTTTTGCAACATCTGGCGGACGATGACTTCAATATGCTTGTCGTTGATCTTCACACCCTGCAACCGGTATACGTCCTGAATTTCCTTAACCAGATATTCAGCAAGCGCCTCGACCCCAAGAATGCTGAGAATGTCGTGCGGCACAGGGCTACCATCAAGCAGCAGATCACCCTTACGAACAATATCCCCTTCATTGACCGCAAGCGGACGACCCTTTGGCAGCAAATATTCAACCGCATCAAGATCACTATCCAGCGGTACAACGCGGATACGACGCTTGGCTTTATAGTCATTACCAAACTCGACCCGGCCTTCGCCTTCAGAGATCACCGCAAAGTCCTTTGGGCGGCGCGCTTCGAACAATTCTGCAACACGTGGCAAACCCCCGGTAATATCACGTGTCTTTGACGATTCGCGCGGGATACGGGCCAACACATCTCCAGCCTGCACCTTGGCTCCATTCTCAACCGAGAGAATTGAGCCAGCTGAGAGGAAGTAACGTGCCTCAAGCCCGTTTGCCAAAGTCAACACTTCGCCTTTTTCATCACGCAGGGTAATCCGCGGACGGAGGTTTGATCCACCAGCGGCCTGTTTCCAGTCGACCACCTCACGGCTTGAAATACCTGTGGCATCATCGGTGACTTCACGAACTGAAATGCCTTCGGTCAAATCAACGAAATTAGCAACCCCGTTCATTTCGGTGATGATCGGCAATGTGTAAGGGTCCCATTCGATCAGAATAGAACCCGCAACAACGCTCTGGCCGTCTTCGACAAGCAGCTTGCCACCATAAGGCAGGCGGAAACGTGAGCGCTCGCGCTCTTGCTCGTCAAGGATCAGCAATTCAGTGTTCCGGCTCATGACAATCCGGCTGCCGGTTTTATCAGTCACCAATGATGCATCTTCCAGCTTTACCAAACCGCTAATGTTGGCTTCGATATTTGACTGTTCGGCACCACGCTGCGCCGCACCCCCGACGTGGAATGTTCGCATGGTCAACTGGGTTCCAGGCTCACCGATTGACTGGGCTGCAATAACTCCGACCGCCTCACCAATATTAACATCGGTTCCACGGGCAAGGTCACGACCATAACAATTGGCGCAAATGCCCTTTTCCGCTTCACAAAGCAGGGCTGAACGTATCAACGCCTGATCCACACCTGACGCCTCAATTGCCGCGCCATGTTCCTCGGTAACCATCTGACCAGCCGCAACAAGGACATCACCGGTCTTCAGATCAATCAGGTCTTCGGCCAGAACACGACCCAAAATACGATCAAACAATGGGTCAACAACGTCACTGCCATTCATCACCGGAAGGATGGTTAGGCCCTTGTTGGTACCGCAATCAACCTCATGCACAATACAATCCTGTGCCACGTCAACAAGACGGCGAGTCAGATAGCCTGAATTCGCTGTTTTCAACGCGGTGTCGGCAAGACCTTTACGCGCACCGTGTGTCGAGTTGAAATATTCCAGAACATTCAAGCCCTCTTTGAAAGACGAAATGATTGGCGTTTCAATGATTTCACCAGACGGCTTGGCCATCAGGCCGCGCATTCCGGCAAGCTGCTTGATCTGTGCTGCTGAACCACGTGCACCAGAATGTGCCATCATCCAGACAGAGTTGATCGGCTCGCCATCCTTTGTGGTGGAGATACCCTTCATCATCTCGTCGGCGACAAGGTCTGAGCAACGTGACCAGACATCGACCACTTTGTTGTATTTCTCACCTTGAGTGATCAGACCATCCAGATACTGCTGCTCAAAGGCTTTCACCTCTGACTCGGCTTCAGAAACGTATTTTTCTTTAAGTTCTGGTGTTGTCAAATCGGCGATCCCGAATGAGATGCCCGCATCACAAGCCTGACCAAAACCAAGCCCCATCAGACGGTCACAAAAAATCACCGTTTCCTTCTGTCCACAATGACGATAAACATGATCAATTACGTCGCTGACCTCTTTTTTGGTCATCAACTTATTCACCAGCTCAAACGAACAGGCCGGATTATCCGGCAACAGATCAGCAAGCTGTGCACGACCCGGGGTCGTTTCGATCACTTTTAGAACACGGGAGCCATTGACGCTGTCACGAGTTGGCACGCGCGCCTTTACCTTGGCATGCAGGCTGACCGAGCCATTACCAAGTGCTAGCAAGATTTCCTGAACGTTTGAGAACATCATGCCCTCACCCCGCTCATTGTCGCGCTCCATCGACATATAATAAAGCCCAAGAATAATATCTTGTGACGGCACGATAATCGGCTTACCGTTAGCCGGGCTGAGGATGTTGTTTGTTGACATCATCAAGACGCGGGCTTCAAGCTGTGCCTCCAGCGAAAGCGGCACATGAACCGCCATCTGGTCACCATCAAAATCGGCATTAAAAGCTGTACAAACCAGCGGATGCAGCTGAATAGCTTTGCCCTCCACTAACACGGGCTCAAATGCCTGAATACCAAGACGATGCAGCGTTGGCGCACGGTTCAGCATAACCGGATGTTCACGGATAACCTCTTCAAGGATATCCCAAACCTCTGGGCGTTCCTTTTCAACCATCCGTTTGGCCATCTTAACAGTGCTGGCCAATGAATAGAGTTCCAGTTTTGAATAGATGAATGGCTTGAAAAGTTCGAGCGCCATTTTCTTTGGCAAGCCGCACTGATGCAATTTCAGTTCCGGTCCAACCACAATGACTGAACGGCCAGAATAATCGACGCGCTTGCCTAGCAGGTTTTGCCGGAACCGACCCTGCTTGCCCTTTAACATATCAGACAGTGATTTCAACGGACGCTTATTCACACCGCTAATGACACGACCACGGCGGCCATTGTCAAACAGTGCATCGACTGATTCTTGCAACATTCGCTTTTCGTTACGCACAATGATATCAGGAGCGCGTAATTCCATCAGGCGCTTTAGACGGTTGTTCCGATTGATAACACGACGGTAGAGATCGTTCAAATCAGAGGTCGCAAAACGGCCACCATCAAGCGGTACCAGCGGGCGCAGCTCGGGCGGGATCACCGGAACAACATCCATGATCATCCATTCAGGACGGCAACCTGACCCACGAAACGAGTCGATCAACTTGAGCCGCTTAACCAGCTTTTTCCGCTTGGCTTCTGAACCGGTTTCCGCCAATTCTGTGCGGATCTTCACGCGCTCATCATCTAAATTCAGATCTTCAAGAATTTTCTTGATCGCTTCGGCGCCAATGCTGGCTTCAAAGGCATCATCACCGTATTCTTCCTGCGCGTCGTAAAACTCTTCTTCTGACAAAAGCTGGCCCTTAACCAGTGAAGTCATGCCGGGCTCAATCACCACAAAATTTTCAAAATAGAGAACCCGCTCAAGATCCTTCAGCGTCATGTCGACGAGCAAGCCAATACGGCTAGGCAGTGATTTCAGGAACCAAATATGGGCAACTGGCGCGGCCAATTCGATATGGCCCATGCGCTCACGCCGTACTTTTGAAAGGGTAACTTCAACGCCACATTTCTCGCAGATAATGCCGCGATACTTCATCCGCTTATATTTACCACAAAGACATTCGTAATCACGCACTGGACCAAAGATGCGGGCGCAGAACAGACCGTCTTTTTCCGGCTTGAAGGTGCGATAATTGATGGTTTCGGGCTTTTTGATCTCGCCAAATGACCAAGAGCGGATGCGCTCAGGCGCGGCGATTGAGATTCTGATCTTGTCAAAGCTTTGTGGGCCCTGGGACTGCCCGAAAGGGTTCATCAAATCATTCATCTATTTATCTCCCCAACATTAGTTGGTGTCGTGTGAGTCAATTGGGTTTGGGTTAGCAAGACCAGCCCTTTCAGCAAGGCTGGTCATAAGCCGGTTTAATATTCAGCCTCGTGGAGATCCACATTAAGGCCAAGTGAGCGAAGCTCTTTGACAAGAACGTTGAAGGATTCCGGAATGCCGGACTCAAAATCATCATCGCCTCGGACAATCGCTTCATAAACCTTGGTTCGGCCCGAAACATCGTCAGATTTCACCGTCAGCATTTCCTGCAAGGTGTAGGCCGCGCCATACGCTTCCAATGCCCAAACTTCCATCTCACCGAAGCGCTGGCCACCGAATTGCGCCTTACCACCAAGTGGCTGCTGGGTGACAAGCGAATACGGGCCAATCGAACGGGCGTGTATCTTGTCATCAACAAGGTGATGCAGCTTCAGCATATAGATATAACCAACGGTTACCTGACGATCAAAGACCTCGCCGGTACGGCCATCAGTCAACCATTCCTGTCCGGTTTTGCTGAGACCAGCCTTTTCCAGAAGCGAAATGACATCAGCCTCGCGCGCGCCATCAAATACAGGTGTTCCCATCGGAACGCCGCGTGCCAAAATACCGGCTTGCTCGATGATCTGATCATCATCCATCACCGCCAGCTCGGAGCCATATTGCTCGTCACTATAGACGTCCGCCAGCATCGTGCGGATCGGTTTGGTGTCTAGATTGGCACGAGCAGCCTCAGCGGCGGCTCCAATCTTTTTACCAAGGCCACGAGCTGCCCAGCCAAGATGCGTTTCAAGGATCTGACCCACGTTCATTCGCGACGGCACCCCAAGCGGGTTCAGCACGATATCGACTGGCGTACCGTCATCCAGATACGGCATGTCTTCCATTGGCACAATACGTGAAATAACCCCCTTGTTACCATGACGGCCAGCCATTTTATCACCGGGCTGAAGCTTGCGCTTAATCGCCACAAAGACTTTGACCATCTTCATCACGCCAGGCAACAATTCATCGCCTCCCTGCAGCTTGTCCACCTTGTCGGTAAAGCGTGCCTGCAATGCCGTCACAGCCGAGTCAAAGTTGGCAATCTGCGCCTCGACCAACTTTTGTACATTATCATCCTCGACAGCAATCTGCTGCCATTGCGACCTTGGCAATTCATCGAGAATTTCCTGCGTCAGCACCGTGCCGGCTTTCATGCCCTTTGGCCCACTCGCAACGGTTTGTCCCTCAAGCAGCTCCCTCATCCGGCCATCAAAACCACGCTCCAGAATTGCTCGCTCGTCATCACGATCCTTGCCAAGACGGTCAATTTCCGCCCGGTCAATGGCCAAAGCCCGCTCGTCCTTTTCAACGCCGCGGCGCGAGAACACCCTTACTTCGACAATTGTACCAGACCCGCCTGGTGGCAGCTTGAGTGATGTGTCACGCACATCAGACGCTTTTTCACCGAAAATCGCCCGAAGCAGCTTTTCTTCGGGTGTCATCGGTGACTCGCCCTTTGGCGTTACCTTTCCGACAAGAATATCACCCGGCCCGACCTCGGCACCAACATAGACAATACCGGCCTCATCGAGGTTTTTAAGAGCCTCTTCACCCACATTCGGAATATCGCGCGTGATTTCTTCCTGCCCAAGCTTGGTATCACGCGCCATGACCTCATATTCCTCAATATGGATCGAGGTGAAGACGTCATCACGAACAATACGCTCGGAAATCAGGATTGAATCCTCAAAGTTATAACCATTCCAAGGCATAAACGCGACCAGCACGTTGCGGCCAAGAGCCAATTCACCATCTTCGGTAGAGGGGCCATCGGCGATAATGTCACCACGGCGAACCGTATCACCAACCTTCACCAAAGGACGCTGGTTTACAGTTGTGTTCTGGTTTGACCGCTGGAATTTCAATAGGCTGTAGATATCAACCGGCGATACGTTGCCCTCCGTGTCTTCACTGGCGCGAACCACGATACGGGTTGCGTCAACCTGATCGATAACACCAGCACGGTGGGCAACGATTGTCACGCCAGAATCCCGGGCCACACGCGCCTCCATACCGGTGCCGACGATTGGCGCTTCGGCACGCAAAAGCGGCACCGCCTGACGCTGCATGTTTGAACCCATAAGGGCACGGTTGGCGTCATCATTCTCAAGGAACGGGATCAAGGCCGCCGCAACTGAGACCAGCTGTTTTGGGGATACATCCATCAATTCAATATCAGTTGGACGGGCAAGACCAATATCACCAGCACGACGAACCGGGATCAACTCGCCAACAAATTTATTATTGGCATCCAATTCGGCGTTCGCCTGAGCAATTGTGTAACGGCCCTCTTCCATCGCTGAAATATACCGCACTTCAGCAGTCACCTGACCGTCAACAACCTTGCGATACGGTGTTTCGATAAAGCCATAGCGGTTGATCTTAGCAAAGGTTGCCAACGAGTTGATCAAACCAATATTTGGCCCTTCAGGCGTTTCGATTGGGCAGATACGGCCATAATGAGTTGGATGCACATCGCGTACCTCAAAGCCCGCACGCTCGCGGGTAAGGCCTCCCGGCCCAAGGGCTGAAACACGGCGTTTATGGGTAATCTCAGACAATGGGTTTGTCTGATCCATAAACTGTGACAATTGCGATGAGCCAAAGAATTCACGAACCGCCGCGGCGGCCGGCTTGGCATTAATCAGATCGGCAGGCATGACCGTATCGATTTCAACTGATCCCATACGCTCACGAATAGCGCGCTCCATCCGCAGCAGGCCAATCCGATACTGATTTTCCATCAATTCCCCTACCGACCGCACGCGGCGGTTGCCAAGATGGTCAATATCATCGATGTCGCCCTGACCATCTTTCAGACCGACGAGCACTTTCAAGAGTGCCATAATGTCCTGCTTGCGCAGGATGCGGAGGCTGTCGTCGGTTTCAAGGTCAAGGCGCGAGTTCATCTTCACCCGGCCAACTGATGATAGATCATAACGATCAGAATTGAAGAACAGGCTCTGGAACAGGCCATGTGAGCTTTCCAATGTCGGCGGCTCACCCGGGCGCATGACCCGGTAAATGTCAACCAACGCCTCTTCCCGGCAGGTATTACGATCAGCCGCAAGCGTGTTGCGTAGATGTGGGCCGAAATTGACATTGTCGATGAACAGAATGCTGATTTCCTTGATGCCAATGGCGTCAAGCTTGGCAAGAAGATCCTCGGTGATCTCGTCACCAGCCTCGGCAAAAACTTCGCCGGTTTTAAGATTAACAACGTCTTCAGCGGCAAAACGGCCAAGCAGATCAGAATCACCAACCAGAACCGCCTTCACCCCGGCTTCGGCCAGCTTGTTCAAAGACCGTGGCGTCATTTTGGCGCCAGCACTGGCAATAACTTTTTTGGTTTTCGCATCGACCAGATCACGGATCAGCTTGCTGCCTTTCAATGCTTCGACATCGAAATCATAGGCCCAGCCGTCACCTTGGCGACGATAATTCACTGCCTTGTAGAAATTACCCAGAATTTCTTCACGGCTCATTCCAACGATCCGCCTTGGATCAACAGCCTCGCCGCTGTTCTCACAAGCTGTCATATAAGCAAGCGAGTCCTCATCAGGCAGCGCCATCATAAAGGTTGTTGCCGGCAGTTTGCGCTTGCGATCGATCCGCACGTTCAGAATATCTTTGGCGTCAAATTCAAAATCCAGCCAGGAGCCGCGATAAGGAATGACCCGTGCAGCAAACAGCAATTTGCCAGACGCATGGGTTTTGCCGCGATCATGGTCAAAAAATACCCCCGGTGAACGGTGCATCTGCGATACAATCACACGCTCGGTACCGTTCACGATGAAGGTACCGTTCGATGTCATCAAAGGCATGTCGCCCATGTAGACATCCTGTTCTTTGATATCCCGAATTGAACGCGATCCGGTGTCTTCATTTTCTTCCCAGACAACCAGACGAAGAGTGACGCGCAGCGGCGACGCAAAGGTTAAACCGCGCTGCTGACATTCTTCGACGTCATATTTTGGAGTTTCAAGGTCATAGGAAACAAATTCCAGAATTGACCGACCGGCAAAATCCTCGATGGGAAATACCGATTTGAAGGTTTCCTGCAAGCCAAGATCAGCCCGTTCATGCGCAGCCACATCCATCTGCAAAAAAGTATCGTAGCTTGAGCGCTGAACATCAATAAGGTTGGGCATTGGGGTCACTTCTTCAAGTTGACCGAAAGTGCGACGTACCCGTTTGCGGCTGTCCAGAGTGCTTACATGTGATACCATCAGTGATCCCTCGTCATAACGCAAGCTGCCGGTGGCAAAGTTCACAAGCCATGGGCGCTTTTAAATTGGGTTTCGGACCGGTCAAAAACCGCCGATTAATAAACGACCTTGCACCGGGCAGCCGAAACAGCCCGGTGCAAATATTTTAGACAGCTAAAACCAGCTGGCATACCAAGTTATTTAACTTCGACAGTTGCACCAGCTTCTTCAAGCTTTGCTTTGAGCTGGTCAGCTTCGTCCTTAGACACGCCTTCCTTAACAGCCTTTGGTGCACCTTCAACCAAATCTTTGGCTTCTTTCAAACCAAGGCCGGTGATGCTGCGTACTTCTTTAATGACGTTGATCTTTGATGCGCCTGCGGACGTCAAAACAACATCAAATTCAGTCTGTTCTTCAACTGCGCCGCCGGCGTCACCACCAGCAGGCATTGCAACGGCCATAGGAGCAGCAGCGGCAGAAACGCCCCACTTCTCTTCTAGCATGGTTGCCAATTCAGCAGCTTCAAGAACTGTCAGGTTAGAAAGGTCTTCTGCGATTTTTGCGATATCAGCCATTGTATACTCCATTAAGGCTTGAACTTCTGATTGTGGGCATTACGCCCCTTGCTGCAATTGGTCTTCGCGTGCCTTGACTACACGAGCTAGTTTGCCGGCCGGAGCCTGCGTAACCCGTGCAATTTTGGCTGCCGGAGCCTGAATAAGCCCGACAAGCTTGCCACGCAATTCGTCAAGAGAAGGCATTTTGGCCAACGCTTCTACGCCAGCTTTGTCGAGAGTTTTCCCGTCCATGCTGCCGCCAATAATGGTCAGCTTTGTATTTCCCTTGGCAAAATCAACGAGGGTCTTGGCGGCTGAAACTGGGTCTTGCGACATACCAACGGCTGTCGGTCCAGTAAACAGGCTGTCAAGATCTTCGAAGCGCGTGCCTTTAAGCGCTAGCTTGGCAATCCGATTTTTGGTTACCTTGAAGCCAGCACCGGCGTCCCGCATTTTTTTGCGCAGGTCACCGCTTTCCGCAACGGTCATACCAACCTGATGCGCCACAACAATTGTTGCCGACGCATTGAAGGCTGATTGCAGCGTTTCGATCAGTTCGGCTTTTTCTGTTCTATTCACCGATCGTCTCCGCTCTCGATTGGGCAGCGTGGGTTAACCACGGTCTGCCTAGTTGCAAAATGGACCGACGGATACCGCCAGTCCGCTGGCCTGCCCATAAGAAGTTCAAGCGAAACTCTTCGCCCTTGCTCCCCGTCTATTACGGGTTATTAAGTCCTGCCACCGGCAGAACCCCCGTAGTCTTGGACAGGTGCGGGGCAATTGCGTAAACACATTTGCCCCTGATCTTTAGCCCGGCCAATGGCGTAGGCTAGAGAATTCTTTTGATCCCCGCCTTACTGGCCGGTTACTTCCTCAACGAACACACCTGCGCCCATTGTCGATGAAAGGGTGATCTTTTTCACATACTGGCCTTTGGCACCAGATGGACGGGCTTTGCGAACCGCATCAATAAATGCTGATGCATTCTCAACGATTTTGGCCTCGTCAAAGCTGGCTTTGCCAATACCGGCATGAACCACACCGGCCTTTTCAGCGCGATACTGCACTTCACCAGCCTTGGCAGCGCTTACCGCGGCGGCAACATCGGCGGTCACAGTTCCCAGTTTCGGGTTTGGCATCAGGCCACGGGGGCCAAGAACCTTACCAAGACGACCGACAACACCCATCATGTCCGGTGTGGCAATCACCCGGTCAAAGCCTGACTCGCCGTTCTGGATGGATTCAGCCAGATCTTCCGCACCAACAAGATCAGCACCGGCTGCCTTTGCCTCATCCGCCTTGGCGTCTTTTGCAAACACCGCAACCCTCATGGTCTTGCCAGTGCCGTTTGGCATCGCAACAACACCGCGAACCATCTGGTCTGCATGGCGTGGGTCAACCCCAAGATTCATCGAAATTTCGATAGTCTCGTCAAATTTTGCTTTGGCATTGCTCTTGACCAGCGCCACAGCTTCGGCAAGCTCATAAGCCTTGTTCCGGTCAACAGCCGCGTAAGCTGCTTTCAAATTCTTACTATTTCTTGCCATCTCTTTAGCCCTCCACGACTTCGAGGCCCATGGCACGGGCAGACCCGATCACCATTTGTATTGCACCTTCAACGTCAATAGCATTCATATCTCCCATCTTCTGATCGGCGATTTCGCGCACCTGCGCCATTGTTACCTTGCCGGCGACCGAACGGCCTGGCTCTTTTGAGCCCCCCTTCAGACCTGCAGCCTTCTTTAGAAAATAGCTCACCGGTGCTGTTTTAGTGACAAATGAGAATGACTTGTCCTGGTAGACGGTAATGACAACCGGCACTGGCATATTCTTTTCCAGTGAGTCTGTTGCCGCGTTGAACGCCTTACAGAATTCCATGATGTTTACACCGCGCTGGCCCAATGCCGGACCAACTGGTGGCGACGGATTGGCCGCGCCTGCCGGAATATTCAGCTTGATGTAACCTTGGATCTTCTTTGCCATCTTAATGCTTCCTTGACATAGGTACCGCCTGTAATCGACAGGCGCGATGTTCATTGCCGCCCACCGAGAACGGCACGTTTTAATCTATATTTTTTCGACCTGACTATATTCCAGCTCAACCGGCGTTGAACGGCCAAAGATCGAAACCGCCACTTTTAAGCGCGCCTTGTCGTCATCGGCCTCTTCGACATAGCCATTAAATGATGCAAATGGCCCGTCAGACACGCGCACGTGCTCGCCGATATCAAAGGTGATAGTTGTCCGCGGACGCTCAACCCCTTCGCTGACTTGCCGGATAAGCCGCTCGGCTTCCTTGTCGGTGATCGGGATCGGGCGGCCCTTACCACCAAGGAAACCAGTGACGCGCGGCTGGCTTGTTACCATCTGCCACGCTTCGTCACTCAATTCCAATTTCACCAGAATGTAACCGGGGAAAAACTTACGCTCACCCTCAACGCGGACACCGCGCTTGACCTCGACCACGTTTTCAGTCGGAACCATGACGTCTTCGATCTGATCTTCCAATCCATGCTTAGCTGCTTGCTCACGGATAGACTGCGCGACCTTTTTCTCAGATCCTGAGAATACATGAAGGACATACCAGCGCTTGGCCATTACCATTCTTTCCCGATGCAATTCGCCACGGCGAAACGACAAAAAACCAATGCGCCCTTAGCCACCAAGGCCAAGAACAAATTGGACACCATTTGACAATACCCAATCAACCAACAGAAAAAATAACGCGGCAATTGTTGTCATAATAAACACAGTTATTGTAGCCGTGCCCGTCTCACGCTTAGAAGCCCAGGAAATCCTGTTGATTTCCTGACGGACCTGTCTAACAAATTGTGCGGGCGACACTCTAGCCATCGATATCTGCCAATTCAAGTTCAAATTTACTCAAGACATGACAATCAACACCCAACGGTTTTTCGTGGGTTTTCTATCAGGCTAATGGCCGCCACCCTGTGAAAAGGTTCTGGCTATTTGTACCGTGAAAGGCTGGTCGCACATCCTTGGATGAGGGCTTCTATCAAAACCACCACAGGAAGGCAACCATTTATCGTGAGTTCGGCGCCAGAAAAGATGACAATGCCGCGCATACCGACATGATCAACAGACCGCTTGCAGTGACGGCAAATTGATCAGCACCACCAAGTGCAATAATCACAACGCCCGCAACCGCGCCAAACAGCATCTGCATTGCGCCGAGAATACCCGCCCCCGCCCCACTGTTTTTGCCCGCTGCCTGCATGCTGCAAATCATCGAATTTGCAATCACCAAACCATTACAGCAGCCAAAGCAGAAACATAAAAAAGACAGCAGCAATGGCGTCATAACCCCGCCAAGCGCCACTGCCAGCATCGTCAAAGGCACCAGAACCGTCAGCAGGCTGCCAAAAAACGCCATTCGGACAACGCCAACAGAACCAACTAATTGGCGATTAACAAAATTCCCAAAAACATAGCCAACCGAGGTCATTGCAAAAAACAGCCCATATTCCAACGGGCCAACACCCATGCGGTCAAATTCATACGGCATCGCGCCGCCCATGGCGAAAAACATCCCAACCGCCAGACCGCCGGTTAGCCCGTTAAACATCACCCCCGGTGAGCGCAGCAGCTGCAAATAGGAGGCAAGCAACGATATTGGAACGGTTGGGGCAGGGTCTCGGTGACGCGATTCGTCAATAAACAGATAGGACATGAAGGTGATCAACAGCGCGCCCATGACCATGATGCCAATGCTGCCACGCCATCCGATAAATTCGGCAATCACCCCGCCAAAGGCAAAACTTAATGCGGGAACAATGGCCTGTGCGCTGCTGACAATGGACAATTTACGTGCCGCTTCGGCCCCCTGATAGACATCATTTACGATCACCCGCCCCATCGTCATACAGGCGGCAGCCCCAATCCCTTGCAGAACGCGACACCAGATCAGCATATCAATATCGCCGGATAACAGCGCACCAAAGCCGCCAACAGCAAAGATAACCGCGCCGCCAAGAAGAACCCGTCTCCGGCCAAACCGGTCAGACAGCGACCCACTAATCAGCTGGCTGATCGCAACCGACAGCATGAAGGCACTGAGCACCAGCTGTGCCTGATCGGCCGAGGCGTCAAGATCCTCACGAAGACCGGTGATAACCGGCGATAATATCGACAAACCAAGATTGGCGCTGGAAGCCGCCAGAATCAGCACGCCAATCGGTGGCAACCTCACAGACGATACCTTGTCGGCAGACGGGGCAGATTGCGACATGAGAACTCCACAGAAAACGGCTTCCGATCCAATAGAAAACCCGAAGAAATCTAGCCAGACAGGGCGCCCCAAAACAAGACACCACCAGAAACTGACGCCCAGAAGCTGACGCCTCGAATCAAGACGCGAGATTTACCTCAAGCTTGCCTCGACGACAATTTCAAGGCAACCAGGCCGCCGATGGATCAAACCAATTACGCCCGCAACTCGTCATACGACACCATGATATTTTTTCGATAGGCTGGTCGACGACATAGCAACTCGTAATAGCGTCGCAAATGCGGCAAATCACGCCGCACCACGTCAATATCATAATAGCGGTAAAGGCAATAGCCAAAAGCGATATCAGCAAGGGTAAATTCATCGTTGGCAAGGTAGGTGCTGGTCGCAAGTTTAGCATCGGCCAGCGCCAAAATCTCCTCGACAGCGGCCAGCGCTGATCTAACCGTATCATGATCAATCTTATCAGCCGACGTGCGTACCAATTTCCAGAATGTCGTCATGATAAAAGCGTGACCGAAGTTCCATTTTGCCCATTCGGCCCACTTATCAACCTGCGCCCGCGCCACCGCCGCCGATGGCCAAAAGCTCTCATCCCCATATTGGCTGGCAAGATAACGCAAAATCGCCGCAGACTCAAAAACCGGCGGCGCATCGCCATCAATCAATACCGGTACCCGTCCATTAGGGTTCATTGCCCGAAATTCGTCAGTATCCACCACCCCATAGATAAATCCAGCATCGTGGCGCTGATATGGCCGGCTCATCTCGTCAAGCGCCCATAACACCAATTGAACATTAACCGAGGATTTACGTCCCCAAACAGTGATTTCACTCATTAAAAACCTCTCTTGGACGAGCGTCTTTTCGCGCTGTCATATCAACGTCTCACTTGACCAGATGTTGCCGGTTTAGCGCTACAGTAAGCAAAATTTCGAAGGATCTGCATCTTGGCGACAGGCACCGGAAAGATCAAGCCGAATTGACGTGCATGACCCTCTCGAAAAGCCGCAAATAAAACCGCAAAACAGCGTTTACCAGCGATATAAAAATAGGCTAGCGTAAGCTATCGACTGTCTTTTATCAAAAACCATTGCCTGCTCAAACCGACTGGCTGGGCAAGCCGAAAAAGGGAATTATTTAACATGAAATCAATCGGCTTTGTTGGATTGGGTGCAATGGGATCAGTTATGGCGCCGTTGCCCGTTCAAGCAGGTTTTAGCGTATCCGGATTTGATCCTGCGGCGCGGCTTGACGATGAAACCGGCGTGATCATGGCAAACCAGCTAGATGATCTTGCCGGCTGCGATGCAATCGTCTTGATGCTTCCCGACGGCAGCGTTGTTACAAGCGTTGCCACTAGCCTCGCTGATGCTGGCTTTTCCGGCCTGATGATTGATATGTCGTCCAGCCAACCAGAAGGCACCATCGCCCTTGGGAAGCAGCTTGGCGAGCGCGGCATTCGGCTGATTGACGCGCCGGTGTCAGGCGGGCGCAAAAAGGCCGCAGTCGGCACATTAATGGTGATGGCTGGCGGCGCTGCTGTCGATCTGGAGAAGGCTGGCAAGCTGCTTGATTGTTTTGGCACTGTCGCCCATGTGGGGCCATTGGCTGCCGGTCATGCGATGAAGGCGCTCAATAACTATGTTTCGGCCGCCGGATTGCTGACCAGCATGCAGGCACTCGCAACGGCGGAGTCATTTGGCATCGCCGCTGAGACATTTACCAAGGTGATTAACGGATCTACCGGCCGCAACAATACCACCGAGGTCAAACTTGAGCCGTTCATCATTTCTCGCCGATACGACTCTGGCTTTTTCCTGCGCCTGATGGCAAAAGATGTCGGTATTGCCAGCGCATTAATCAAAAATGCCGGATTTGATGCACCAATAACAACAGCATTAAATGATTATCTGGCGGTTGCTGTTGACCAGCTTGGCGATAATGCCGATCACACCGGTCTTTATGAAATGGTCAATCCGGCCAAATCATGACCCTGTTTTGCTCCATCGCCAAATATTTTGGCGGGGATTATTTTAGCAGGTGTCAAGGGCGCACCCCCATCGCTTGCAAGGCTCTCTCGCCATATTCCATTAATTCATACTTCAACGATAAGGCCGCCATTTTTGCGGTCACGGCATCGACAGTTTTTGCTAATGGCGGGCTGGGCGCAAAGAATCCATTGGCGAGACCGGATGACCCGTTTTTGGGCGCGTCAATCATCTCAAGTAACTGGTCTATATGTTGGTCTGTCTCGGTCTCAATATGCCGTGCATCAACAGCAAGGCTCTGCAACGCCAGCGCGTCTGCAGCGCCCATCATCGCAAGTTCGGCGCGCAGTTCGCTGAGGTAACGCGGCACATCATCGCGTGAAAATGGCAGGCCAGTTTTGCGTTCAATCAATTCCATACCAGCGAATTCGAGCCGAAGTTTGCGGACAAAATAACGCTGACGGGTTTTCTGCCGCGCTGCACTCTGCAGCCTATTCTTCGACCACGCTAAATTGTTATCACCATCAGATACCGCCGCAGATCCCGCCGCGCCGTCATTACGTCCATAATCACTGGCAACATCACTGGCAGCCTTACCAGAAGCGCTTTTCCCATTCTGGCTATCACCGCCACTATCAAGGCTACTCACCGAGGCGCTGTCATCGTCAGTGCTAACCGACCCTAATGATGCGTCACTGCTAGAACCCGGATATTGTGCGGTTGCGGGCGATGAAACAAGAGCAAATATCACTACAGCCATCCGGGTCACGTGGCGCCATTGCCAACGCAGCAGCCAACACCGGCAAAAACCGGTATCAGCTTGATTATCCCTGTTACGCGCGCGCATCTATTCAGTCATCCTTTTCGCCGGCATCAAATGCGGCTGGACTTAACATTGTCAGGCTTATTGGGCTTAACGTCGGAACCAGCGCCAAGTTTAGGACAAACCTCTGGCCGCTGACAATAAATCACGCCTGAGATTAAAACCATGTCAGGAAAACTATGATGTGACAAACAAAAAGCCCCCGCAACCGGCTATGGCTGCGAGGGGTTTTACTGCTGTATACACAGCAGCTTTATCTGGCAGGAGTGGAGGGGCTCGAACCCCCAGCCCCCGGTTTTGGAGACCGGTGCTCTACCAATTGAGCTACACTCCTAAATGACCGGTGTCCAAGTTAAGGTGGCACACAAATCACCGTTCGACAAAAGGCGCCCTTACTTAATGACCGAAGCGACGACGCCGGCGCCGACGGTGCGGCCACCTTCACGGATCGCAAAGCGCAGACCCTCATCCATCGCAATTGGCGCGATCAGAGTTACGGTCATCGCAATGTTATCGCCAGGCATAACCATC
>JADHOR010000027.1 GCA_016778895.1 Candidatus Puniceispirillum sp. | reverse complement strand
ATTGCGGAAAACCGCAAGGCCCGGCATGAGTATCAGATTGAGGAAAAGGTCGAAGCTGGACTGATCTTGCTCGGAAGTGAGGTCAAGTCTTTACGCAATGGTCGTGCCAGCATTGCAGAATCCTACGCTGGTGAAGATCGGGGGCGTTTGGTGCTGTTCAACGCCAATATCCCGATTTATGAGCCTGCGCGTGTCAATCATGAGCCAAAACGCCCGCGCGAATTGCTGGTTAAGGTCCGTGAACGCAACCGTATGCTGGGGCTAATCCGGCGCGAGGGTATGACCCTGGTTCCTCTAGCGATGTATTTCAATGATCGCGGCGTTGCCAAAATCCAAATTGGTTTGGCAAAAGGGCGCAAAAAGCAGGATAAGCGGCAGGCCGACAAAGACCGGACATGGAGCCGCGATAAGGCACGCCTTTTACGAATCCGCAATAGCTAGCATTTTAATATGTGGCTAGGCCGACACCGCCTCATTTGCCCGCGGTGGCCGCTCGATCTGATCTCGAATATTATCCATTTCGATAAAAACATCGGCCATCCGCCGCAGGGAGTCAGCTGCCATCGGTGGTGATGTTTTGGTTGTCGAGACAACCGTAACCCGAACACCCATCCCTTGCACATCCTCAAGAAGCCTGCAGAAATCACCATCACCGGAAAACAGGATCGCATGGTCGATATGCGGTGCCAGCTTTAGCATATCAAGCGCCAGTTCCATATCCATATTGCCCTTGGTGCGCTTTTTGCCGGTCTCCGGGTCGGTGAATTCACGGGTTAATTTGCTAACGACGGCAAACCCATTGTAATCAAGCCAGTCAATCAACGGCCGCAATGGAGAAAATTCCTGATCTTCGGGCAGGGCAGTGTAATAATAGGCCCTGATCAGATTGGCATCTTCGCTAAAATACTGATGCAGTCTAGCGTAGTCGATTTCCATATTTAGTAGTCTTGTTGCGGCGTAAAAGTTAGAGCCATCAATAAAAAGTGCTGTTTTTTCAAATTTCATATGTCGATTCCATAAATTGATAAATCACAATTTCATACCTAAGCTTAATCCTTGTATCGAACCTTACCAATTCGGGTTTTTCAAGAAAAAAGCGCGTAAAATAGAAGCTTTTACACTCTCTATGCTTCGGTTTCCGCGAATTTCTGGTCTTGTCATATCGGGTATTTGGTGGCTGATCAGCGTGGTTATTTATGCTAACCACGGTAAGGCAAACACCTCTGTTACAGGCGCTATTAAAAAAAAGATGTAAGGATAATGGATGAGTTCGCGACTATTTATCGGTTTGGGGGCAAATTTAGCACCGAAGGGCTATGAAAGTCCGCGCGCTGGTTGTATCGCCGCCGCTGCCGCACTTGCTAATGAGGGGGTCCGGCTTGCGGCAATATCAAATTGGTACGAGTCAGCGCCGGTGCCATTGACTGATCAGCCTTGGTATCTAAATGCTGTTGCTGCTGCGGAAACCGAACTTGACGCGGCGAACACATTGGCGGCACTGCACCGGATTGAGCGCCGGTTTGGCCGAGTGCGCGGTGTGCGCAACGCGGCGCGTGTGCTGGACCTTGATTTGCTGGATTTTGCTGGATTGGTACATGAAAGCGATGTGTTATCGCTGCCGCATCCAAGACTTCATGAACGTGCTTTCGTGTTGTTGCCGCTAAGCGAATTATGTCCCGATTGGGTTCATCCTGTTACCGGTACTAGCATTGCGGCTTTAATCAAAGATATTCCTGCCGAACAGCAAATCAGGCTTGCTGATTAGTCGGCGATGATTTGGGCGCCATGAATGCCGCTTTTTGCTTGTCCAGATTGCAAATTTGCGCTAAACCCCGCATAGTTTTATGGAATTTAGGGGTTGAGTGGCGTTTAACGTCTGCGATGTTAGGCTAGGAATCGCATAAAAATGGCGTGATGCGATTTGGATCAGTCATTTTGTCACCCACCATCCACTCACCAAAAGGAGATAATCATGGCACGCGTTACCGTTGAAGATTGTATCGAAAAAATCCCCAACCGGTTTGACCTTGTGTTGACTGCTGGGCAGCGCGCGCGTGGCATCTTAAAGGGCGATTTGCCGACAATCGATCGTGACAATGACAAGAACCCGGTTATTGCACTTCGTGAAATTGCCGCGGAAACGGTTGACCTTGGTGTGCTTGGTGAAGGTTTGATCAAGAAACTTCAGCGTGTGGCGATCCGTGAAGAACAGGAAACCCCTGATGACGCGGCGATCGCGGCCGAGGTTGATTTGTCGGAATTGATTGGCGATTACAGCGATGATGATGGCGAAAAAAGCGGCATGCAAATTGCCAGTGCTGAAGAATTGGAGCCATCAGGCTTTGAAGATGTTGACCTGTCTGAAATGCAGGGTGAAGATTAGGCTCAGGGCCAGCACGACACGATATCCGTCTTGAGGGATCTGCCGGCTGGAAAAAGTTTATCGGCTTGGCAGCATCATGATTGAAGCAGTGTACGATCTCTATGAAAAAATAAAAGCCTATGATCCGTCGGTGGACGGGGACCGGCTGCGTCGTGCCTTCGTCTTTGGTATGGAGGCG
The DNA here is from genome assembly GCA_016778895.1 of Candidatus Puniceispirillum sp. GTDB lineage: Bacteria > Pseudomonadota > Alphaproteobacteria > Puniceispirillales > Puniceispirillaceae > UBA3439. The sequence goes on along the minus strand of JADHOR010000027.1, from coordinate 18,472 downwards.
CATGATGGCCAGACCCGTGCCTCTGGTGAGCCCTATTACTCACATCCTATTGCGGTTGCGAATATTCTGGTGGATATGCGCCTTGATCTTGATACAGTTATCACCGCGCTGTTGCATGATACCGTTGAAGATTGTGATGTGACGCTTGGCATGCTTGGCGATGCGTTTGGCAGCAGTGTTGCGCAGCTTGTTGATGGTGTGACAAAGCTGAGCCGGATTGGTCTGCAAACTGGACAAAATAATATTCAGGCTGAGAATTTCCGTAAACTATTGCTGGCAATGAGTGAGGATGTCCGGGTGCTGCTGGTCAAGTTGGCTGACCGCACGCATAATATGGCGACGATATCGCATATTCCAAAACCGGAAAAACGTGCGCGAATTGCCCGTGAGACGTTAGAAATCTATGCACCATTGGCAGAACGAATTGGCGTCACAAACCTCCAGCAATCGCTGGAGAATGCTGCGTTCGTTGTATTGCACGAAGAAATGGCGGAAACCATCAGCGCGCGTCTTGATTTCATGGTGCAGGAATCAGAAATCGTAATTCCGATGATTGGCGTTGAGTTACAGGATGTTGTTGAGCGTGGTGGCGTTGAATGTAGTGTCAGCGGTCGGCTAAAATCGGTCTATTCGATCTGGCGCAAAATGCAGCGTAAAAAAGTCACGATGGATCAGCTTTCGGACATTATGGCCTTTCGGGTTTTGGTGCCGAGTACTGAAGACTGCTATCGTGCGCTTGGAAGTATTCATGCGGCCTATCCCAATGTCATGGGACGGTTTAAGGACTATATCTCAACGCCAAAGCGCAACGGCTATCAATCGCTTCATACAGGCGTTATCGGGCCGGAAAATCACAAAATTGAAATTCAGGTGCGCACACCTGAAATGCATAAGATCGCCGAGTATGGTGTGGCGGCTCATTGGAATTATAAAGATCCAATTTCAAATAAAAATGTACTTAAATTCAGATGGATACAGGAATTAGTTGGTATTTTAGATGAAGAAGATGGCGCCGAGGAATTCCTTGAACATACAAAAATGGATTTGTATCACGACCAGGTCTTCTGCTTTACCCCGCGTGGTGACCTTATCGCCTTACCAAAAGGCGCTACGGCGGTTGATTTTGCCTATGCGGTTCATTCCAAAGTGGGGCAGAAATGCTGTGGGGTCCGGATTAACGGGAAAATCCGCCAACTGGCGACCGAACTGGAAAATGGTGATCAGGTTGACATTATTACCAAAGCCTCGGCACACCCTCTCGCTGAATGGGAAAACTTTGTCAAAACCGGTCGGGCTAGGTCGGGTATACGGCGTGCAGTTCGGGCCGAGCGGGCGGTTGAGTTCAGCCGGGTTGGTAAATCAATTTTACACAAAGCATTTGCCGAGGTGAATAAACCGCTACAAAAACGGGCTTTGGAGAAGATTCCAGTAATTTTTGGCGTGCAGAAACCTGAAGATCTGTTTGCGCTGGTTGGCGAGGGGCGTATGCAGCCCGAACTAGTACTCGAAAAAATGTTCCCGGATCTTGCAAAAAGCAAAAAGCGGGTTCGGCCAATCGGCGAAACCAATCGTGACCGGGCAAAATCGGGTAGACCAATTTTAAAAATACAAGGCGGTAATTCTGGAATTGCCATTACCATAGCGCGCTGTTGTCACCCGCTGCCGGGCGAGGATATTGTCGGTATTTTTACCACTGGGAAAGGGGTGACGGTGCACCGTGCCGATTGCGGCACCCTTGTAGATTTCGGCGATATGCCTGAATTATGGATGGATGTCGGTTGGGAAGATGAAGGGCCAAAGCGCGTTATGGGGCGGTTAAATACGGTGCTGTCAAACGAGCCCGGCGCACTGGCCGCAGTGGCTACAATTATCTGTCAGCAGGGAGGTAATATCTCGAATATTCACCTAACTAACCGAAATGCAGATTTTTTTAGTTTTCAGCTTGATCTTGAGGTGAAGGATGTTGAGCATATGCGCAGCGTCATTGCGGCACTTCAGGCAAATAATTTCGTAGAACGGGTTGAGCGTAAAAGCAATGTCTAGGCTTGAGCTTGCCGATATCATAGGTAGCTAGAATGTTTCGACGCCGTAAACCATTAAGCACACTTAACCAGATGCGCGCATTTATTTGGCCGGAACGCGGCTTTAGGCGCCTGTTTTCGTACCTATTCCAGAGGATTATCCGGCTACCCGGTTCACCGGCGTCAATTGCAAGTGGCTTTGCTGCAGGTGTTGCGGCGTCATTTACTCCGTTCCTCGGGCTGCATTTCATCCTTGCAGCGGCGTTGGCAATGCTGCTTCGAGGTAATGTTCTGGCCTCTGCAATTGGCACTTTTTTTGGTAATCCATGGACATTCATTCTCATTTGGCTGGCGGATTACGAAGTTGGGCTTGGCATCATCCACAGCCTTAATTATGGCGCTGATCTCCATGTTTTATCAATCGAGGAACTGGGTGATATCATGGGCAACGCGCTGAAGTTCATGTCATTTTCTGGCGCGATTAGCTGGGCTGAAATGTCGCGTGACCTTGAACAAGTGTTCATGCCGCTACTAATCGGTGGTACTGTGCTTGGCGCGGTCGCCGGACTTGTCTCCTTTTTAATAACGCTGTGGGTGGTAAAGGGCTGGCGGCTGCATCGTGCGAGACGACTGGAAAAAGCCGCAGCACGAGCTGCTTTGGCGAGAAAAGATCATGTTGCCCGGTAGCGGGCATGACGAGTTTAACGATGAATGACGAGGGTATTTTGCTACATCAATTTAAGCCATTACGTCTTGGCGTGAATATCGACCATGTCGCAACCTTGCGGAATGCTCGTGGCGGTGTGCATCCAGACCCGGTTGCGGCAGCCATGTTAGCAATTAAGGGCGGTGCCGACGGTATCACAGCGCATCTGCGCGAAGATCGGCGCCATATTCGTGATGATGATATCGCCGCGATTAGACAAGCTATTGACGCTCCATTGAATTTTGAAATGGCGGCAACCGATGAAATGGTGGCAATCGCCATTAAAACCAAGCCAAATGCCGCCTGCATTGTGCCAGAAAGACGGGAAGAGGTTACTACCGAGGGTGGGCTTGCTGTTGTTGGGCATGAAGATAGGCTTGCTGATATGCTTGGCCCGCTAAAGCAAGCTGGCATTCGTTTGTCACTATTTATTGAGGCTAATCCAGCCGATATTGACGCAGCCAAGGCGATTGGCGCCGATATTGTCGAGCTTCATACTGGACGTTATTGCCATGATGCTGCTGGCCGTCTAGCTGAGTTAGCGCGGATCGAAAATGCGGCGCGGCATAGCTGGAGCATTGGCATCGAAACCCATGCCGGACATGGCCTTGGCTTTAATACGGTTGGCGCGATAGCAGCGATTGCGGAAATTGAGGAGTTAAATATTGGTCATTTCCTGATCGGTGAGAGTGTTTTTTGTGGTCTCGAGGCCACGATAGCTAAAATGCGGCGCGTGATGGATGCGGCGCGCACCGACGCACAAAAGCGGACGATTAGATGATCCTTGGCATTGGCACCGACCTTGTTGATAGTCGTCGGATTCAAACGGCAATGGATAGGCACCCTTGTAAATTTGTCACGCGGGTGTTTACTAATGCCGAGATAGACGCCGCCGAAAAGACCAGCAATGCGGCCAATTATCTGGCCAAACGCTTTGCTGCAAAAGAAGCTGTCTACAAGGCGTTGAGCGGGTCTGGAGTTACGGGATGTGGCTGGCGCGATGCAGAAATCCTATCGGCCATGTCAGGTGCGCCAATAGTGAAATTGACCGGCCGCTGTAAAACGGCGCTTGAGACAATGACGCCGGATGGGTATAAGGCCAGTCTTGCGGTGTCGCTCAGCGACGAGCCGCCTTATGCCATGGCATTTATCGTGATTAGCGCCGTACCAGCTGAATGGATCAAATCAAATGAGTAAAAAGCGCCAAGAAAGCAAGTTTGAACTTATCAAAACCGTATTGTTTGCTGGCCTTATCGCGCTTGGGTTCCGGTCGTTTCTTTTCGAGCCCTTTAATATTCCGTCTGGGTCGATGGTGCCAACGTTGCTGGTTGGTGATTACCTATTTGTCTCGAAATACTCATATGGTTATTCGCGCTATTCGTTTCCGTTTGGAATCGCGCCGTTTGATGGGCGTGTTTTCGAGGATGTGCCAGAGCGCGGTGACGTTGCTGTGTTCCGCCAGCCAACTGATCCTGATGTTGCCTTTATCAAGCGCGTTGTGGGCTTGCCCGGTGACCGGATTCAAGTTCGAGATGGCGTCCTGCATATCAATGATGTTGCAGTAATGCGGACATATCTGGGGCAGGCATCGGCCAGCAACGGCTATGATGTGATGAGTTTTAAGGTATATGAGGAAACGCTACCAAACGGATCGCGCCATTTGATTCAAGAGCGTTCAGACACAGACTATTACGATAATACTCCGGTTTTTCAGGTACCTGAGCAACATTATTTCATGATGGGTGATAATCGGGACAATTCACGCGATAGCCGCACCACCGCAGTTGGCATGGTTCCGGCAACACATTTGGTGGGCCGGGCAGACCGTCTGTTTTTCAGTCATAATGGCGCCGCGCGGATCTGGGAATTCTGGAAATGGCCATTCGCAATCCGTTATGGCCGCATCGGAGATGGCATTATTTAATGACTGTGGACCCGCTGGAAAAGCTTGAACAGGCCATGGGCTATCAATTCGCTGACCGACAATTTCTGCATGAGGCATTGAGCCATTCAAGCTTTACCGGATCTTCAATAAGTTACGAGCGGTTAGAATTTCTGGGTGACCGCGTTTTGGGGCTTTTGCTGGCGGATCATTTCTATGCGGCGTTTCCCGACGATGATGAGGGCGCATTGTCATTGCGGCTGCATGGCGAGGCGCGCATGTCGACCTTGGCAGAAATTGCCAAAAATCTGCATCTTGCCGATTATATCAAATCTCAGAACGGGTTTGATATCGCGCAGAATGACGGGGTGCTGGCAGATGTCGTCGAAAGTCTGATGGCGGCAATCTATCTTGATGCGGGACTTACACCGGCACGTGGCTTCCTTTACCGCCACTGGCCGCTGAACAGCGCGGCTGATGCGCGCCATGAAAAAGACGCCAAATCCAGTTTGCAGGAATGGAGTCTGCAACGCGGCCTCGGCTTGCCGGTTTATCGGCAAGTGGCGAAATCCGGCCCTGACCACGCGCCGAAAATGACCTATGAAGTTAAAATCAATGGCCATGATAGCGTTACCGCGACCGCTGGCAGTCGCAAAATCGCCGAACAAACCGCAGCCGCAGCCTTGCTGAAAAAGCTGCAAGAAAGGACTCAAGTTTCATGAGCGATCACAACGACGATACTAAAACCCCGGACGATACCAAAATCCCGGTGACGGCAGGGCTGTCACCTATCGAGACAAAGGCCGGGTTTGTCGCGTTGATTGGCGCACCTAACGCGGGAAAATCAACATTAATGAACGCTATGGTCGGCCATAAAGTGTCAATTGTAACGCCTAAAGTGCAGACCACGAGAAGCCGTATTCGGGGCATTGCGATGCATGACAATGTGCAGATGGTTTTTGTCGATACACCGGGTATTTTCACCCCAAAACGCCGGTTGGATCGGGCGATGGTTCAGGCCGCGTGGCAAGGTGCCGAGGGCGGCGATGTCCTGTTGCTTTTGCATGATTGTGCGCGGCGCGTGATTGACAATGATACAAGTAATATTCTTGATAAGTTGGCGGTGTCCGGGCGGCGGGCTTCGCTGGTTTTAAACAAAATTGATCTGGCACCGCAGGAGCGTTTGCTGGAACGCGCTGGCGAAATGTCAAAAATTTATGCGTTTGACCGAATTTTCATGGTTTCGGCCGAAACCGGAAATGGCGTTAATGATTTAAAATCCTGGCTGGCCAACCAAATGCCTAGAAGTCCCTTCTTGTTCGATCCAGACGACTTATCGGATATGCCACTGAGACTGCTGGCGGCTGAAACTCTGCGCGAAAAGCTGTTTTTGAACCTTCATCAGGAACTGCCCTATCAATTGACCGTGGAAACTGAAAGCTGGGACGATCGTGATGATGGCAGTGTCGAGGTTCATTTGTCGATCTATGTCGCCCGTGAGGGGCATCGCGGCATCATTCTTGGCAAGGGTGGGCAGACCATGCGCCGCATTGGTACTGCCGCGCGCAAAGAGCTGGAACTGGCGCTAGAACGCCGGGTGCATCTTTTCTCGCACGTTAAATACCGCAAAGACTGGATGGATGACTCGGCGCGCTATAATTTGTGGGATCTTGACTATAATGCCTGATTGGCAAGCTGAAGCCATCATTCTTTCGGTTCGCCCCCATGGCGAGGGCAGCGCTATTGTATCAGTTTTGACTGCTGATTATGGTCGACACGCCGGTCTGGTTCGCGGCGGCGTCTCAGCAAAGATGCGCGGCGTTATGCAGCCGGGAAACCGTGTGCGGATCAGCTGGCGCGCGCGGCTCAGCGAACAGCTTGGCCAGATGCAGGTTGAATTGATCCAATCAATTCCGGCGTTATTGTTGGACTCGCCGCTCCGTCTGTCAGGTGTTGCCTCCATGTGTGCATTGCTTGATGACGCGTTGCCCGAGCGTGAGTCACAGCCCGCTCTCTATGAGGGAAGCGCTGCGCTGCTTGAACTGATTGTTCTCGATGATGATAACGCAGGCTGGATTGAGGGGTATGTGCGCTGGGAATTGGGACTGCTAGCCGCGGTTGGATACCGGCTTGATCTGGCCCGATGTGTCGCTAGCGGGCAGACTAATGATTTAGCCTATGTAAGCCCGAAATCGGGCGGCGCAGTGGCACAGTATCAGGCTGGCAGCTTTGCCAGCCGGATGCTGGCGCTGCCGACATTCCTGGGCGGTGTTGCCTGCGCCAAGCATGACTGGATTGCCGGATTGGATCTGACTGGACATTTTCTGTCAAAGCGGGTTTTTGCTGCGTATAATTTAGACTTGCCAGCTCAACGTAAACGTCTAGCCGATATGGTTGATAGTCGTTATAACGGCAGGTGACGAAGTGATGAGGCCAGTTTATGCATGATGATGTTGAAATTCCCGTTGGTGGACGTATTGAACCAACCGCTTTTTCTGATGCCTTGTCAGAACGCTATCTTGCCTATGCACTATCAACCATAACCTCGCGCTCGCTCCCTGATGTGCGTGACGGGCTTAAGCCGGTTCACCGCCGGCTATTGTTTGCGATGCGCCAGCTAAAGCTGGATCCGGGTCAGGGATTTAAGAAGTCGGCACGTGTTGTCGGCGATGTGATGGGTAAATTCCATCCACATGGTGATGCAGCGATTTATGACGCAATGGTGCGTTTGGCACAGGAATTTGCCATGCGCTATTGCCTTGTCGAAGGACAGGGAAATTTCGGCAATATTGATGGCGATAATGCGGCGGCGATGCGTTATACCGAGGCGCGGATGACCGAGGTGGCACGTCTTTTGCTGGATGGGATTGACGAAGATGCGGTCGATTTCCGGCCAACTTATGATGGTGAGGCGGAAGAACCTTGTCTGTTGCCCGCTGGGATTCCAAATTTGCTGGCGAATGGTGCGCAAGGCATTGCGGTTGGCATGGCGACATCAGTTCCACCGCATAATATTATCGAACTTGCCGATGCCTCATTACATTTGATCAAACATCCTAACGCCTCAATTGACACTCTGATGACTTATGTCAAAGGGCCTGATTTCCCAACCGGCGGGCTGTTGATCGAACCTGAGGCATCAATCAAGGAAGCCTACTCAACGGGGCGTGGGGGCTTTCGGGTTCGGGCTAAATGGGAGGTCGAGACCGAAAAGGGTGGCGCATGGCAAATTGTCGTAACTGAGATCCCCTATCAGGTGCAGAAATCACGGCTGATCGAGCGACTTGCCGAAATGCTGCAAGCAAAACGCCTGCCGGTGCTGGCCGATATTCGTGATGAGTCGGCCGAGGATATTCGCATTGTGCTGGAGCCAAAATCGCGGCGGCTTGAGGCTGAAGTGGTTATGGAAAGCCTGTTTAAACTTTCCGATCTGGAAGTTCGGGTACCGCTGAATTTAAACGTTCTTGATGCTGATGGCCGGCCAATTGTGATGGATTTGCGGATGGCCCTAAACGCGTGGTTGGCGCACCGCCGTGTTGTGCTGCAGCGTCGGTCGCACCATCGGCTTGCCAAAATCGCCAGTCGGCTTGAAGCACTCGATGGGTACCTGATCGTCTTTTTGAATATTGACGAGGTGATTGCCATTATCCGCGAGGCGGATCATCCGCGCGACGAATTGATGCGCCGTTTTGAACTGACCGAAAATCAGGCTAATGCGGTGTTGGATATGCGTCTTCGCTCGCTTCGCCGGCTTGAGGAAGTGGCACTTCGCTCGGAACGTGATAAGCTGTTAGCGGAGCAGGCAGAGCTAAATAACCTGCTTGGTGATGAAACAAAGCAATGGTCATTTATTTCCAAACAAATCAGGGAAATGAAAGAAAGCTTTGTTAAACTGGATAAGCGTAAAACCATCCTTGCTGTCGCGCCAAAAATTGATTTTGATCCGACGGAAATTCTGGTTGAACGTGAACCGATTACCGTGATTTGTTCGGCAAATGGCTGGATCAGGGCGATGCGTGGCCACCAGGATTTGGACAGTGATTTCAAATACAAGGAAGGTGACACGGCAGGTCATGTGCTACATGCCGAAACCACTGATAAAATCCTGCTATTTGCTGACAATGGTCGTTTCTACACCTTGTCGGGCGATAAATTACCACGTGGACGCGGTTTTGGTGAGCCTGTCAGCCTAATGGTCGATCTGCCGGCCGATTACGATATCGTCAAACTATTGTGTGCCGGTGACGGAAAAATGCTCGTTGCGGCTAGCACTGGCCATGGTCTTGTGGTCGATATGCAGGGCGCATTGGCGCAGACCCGTAATGGCAAGCAGGTTCTTAATCTTTCGGGGACTGCACGGGCTGTCGCTTGTGCGGTTGTTGCGGGTGATATGGTTGCGTCGGTTGGTGTTAACCGAAAACTGATTATTTTCGGTCTTGATGAGGTCCCTGAAATGGGAAGAGGAAAAGGCGTTATTTTACAGAGATTTAAAGATGGTGGCCTTGCCGATATTACGGTTTTTGACCGGGAAAAGGGGCTAAGTTGGCAGGCTGGCGGCGGGCGTATGCGCACCGAAACTAACCTATCGACGTGGCTGGCACGCCGAGGTGGGGTGGGGAAATTACCGCCAAACGGCTTTCCACGCCCAGCAAAATTTACCTAGCATTTTTTCGCCGTGATTAATTGTGCGGCGCATTAGCCAGATTATCACTATGCCGGAAAAATTCACCAAAACGCAGGGAAATATCTCCATTTAGGCCTTATCGTGCCCCAGTGGCGATAGGTGTTCCAGCATCCTCGGCGACGTCGGTAATCAGCATCTGCCCTGGCTTGTGGGTAATTGATATTGCTGGTTTGGCGTGCAGAATGGCAGCTTGCGGGGTCACACCGCAGGCCCAGAAAACCGCAATTTCACCATCCTCAACCGGCGCAGGATCACCCCAGTCAGGCGCATTAACATCATCAATGCCAATCCCTGCTGGGTCGCCCCAATGAATCGGTGTCCCATGCGCCATCGGAAACTTTGCAGATATTGCAAACACCATATCCAGCTTGTCCTGCGGGATTGCCCGCATGCTTACCACCATGGGGCCTGAAAAGGGGCCAGCTTCAATGGTTTTGATGTTAGTCTTGAACATCGGCACAGTGCGATCATTGTCGATATGCCAAACCTTTATACCGGCTCGGATCAAAGCATGCTCAAAGGTAAACGAGCAGCCGAGCGCAAACCCGACCATCTGATCATCCCAAAGCGCGGTAATATCGCTAACCGTTTCATCAAGCACGCCATGCCGGTAAATATGGTAAGATGGTATGTCTGAACGAATATCAATATCGGCGCCAAGCGTTGGTATGAAAGGTGATCCGGTATCGGTAACGCCAACAAGCGGGCATGGCTTTGGATTACGCTGGCAAAACCGCATGAAATCTAGCGCATGGGATTGATCCAGAATCACGAGATTCGCCTGCAAAAAGCCGTTTGCAAGGCCAGACGTGTGATCGCAATAGGAACCCGATCTGATTTTTGCACGAACTGCACGCTGATCGGCTACGCATAATTGTTCATAAGACGTCTCCACGATAATCTCCTTTTGAATGAAGCCGCACGTATCAGGCCGAAGCGGTGAGGGCGCCATTGGCAGCTTGCCAAAAGCCATCTTTGAAAATTTCGGCAGGGCCAAAGCGCGCCTTATAGGCCATCTTATGACTTTCGGCGACATAATAGCCAAGATAAAGCCATGTCAGCGACAAATCCTTGGCTATATCCATCATATCAATCACCATGAAGGTGCCAAGCGAACGCTCACTCTGCGCCACATCAAAAAAACTATATACAGCACTTAATCCATCAGATTGAAGATCGGCTAAGACAGCTCCAATCAGCATTTCAGCACTATCATAATAGCTGATCAGCACGGTTTCGATGGGGCTATTATTGATCATGCTGGAAAAATCACGCTGATCCATCCGTGCCATTTGCCCATCATCATGCCGTTTTGTAACATAGGATTTGAACAGGCGATAATGCGCATTTGTTGGCTCGGGGCTCGATATGCGCCGGGTTAAATCGTTATTTTTCCTGATTATCCGAGCCATATTGCGGCTGGGGATAAATTGATTCACGTCAACCCGCCACGGCAAGCAGGCATTGCATTGCGGGCAGGCAGGTCGGTAAACCCAATTTTCCACACGCCGAAAGCCGGCGCGGGCCAGCCCGTCATGACAACGCGGGTTTTCCGTTATATCAACCGCGATGCGCTGTTCAGTCTGACCCTCGATATAGGGGCAGTCACTGCGCATGCTTAGCCGCATCGAAAGCGGCATTTTTCGGTGTAACCGTTTATCCTGATCCATCTCGCTAGATTGCCCAAAAGGCCAAGCGCAAATCAAGGCCAATCACACAAGCAAAGGCTCAATTAATCAGCTGGCGCTATCTTCGAGCTGGCGCACCTGAAAATTGGCGGCTCGGAGTGCGGCGATAATTTCGTCAACATGATCAGGTCCGCGGGTTTCGACAACTGCGTCGATCTTCGCCAGCTTTGCTGGTACATCAAAGAACAGCCTTTGATGGTAAATCTCGACAATATTGCCGCCACATTTGCCAATACTGGTCGATATTGCCGCCAGCATTCCGGGCTCATCGGATATATCAATGCGCAATCGCGCGATCCTGCCGTCAACCGCCATGTTCCGATTCAGAATCGATGCCAGCAGGCGTGGATCAATATTGCCACCGCAAATCACTGTGCCAACTTTTTTGCCAGCGAATAAGCCGGGATTAGCATAAATTGCAGCGATACCCGCGGCACCGGCGCCTTCTGCAACAATCCGCTGCTGCTCGATTAGCGCGCCAACAGCCCATTCCAATGCGCGTTCATCCACCAGCAGGATGTCATCGACCAACGCTTCAACAACCGGCAAAGTGACCCAACCGGGTTTTTTGACTGCAATGCCTTCAGCCAGGGTTTCCCCGCCACAATTGATGTCTTCGCCTGCAACGGCCAGTTTCATGCTGGGGTAAAGTTCGGTCTGCACACCATAAATCTTTATATTCGGTCGCATATCGCGGGCAATGGTGGCAATGCCGCCAATTAGGCCGCCGCCGCCAATCGGCACAACCAGAATATCCAAATCCGGCTGATCGGTAAGCATTTCAAGACCGGCAGTGCCTTGCCCCATCATCACCAGTTCATTGTCATAAGGATGGATCAGCGTCAGACCGTCGGCCTTTACCAATTCATTTACTGTTCCTTCACACTCATTCAGGTTGCGTCCCTCAAGGACAACCCTCGCTCCAAACGCACGAGTGCGGGCAACCTTGGCAAAAGGCGTTTGGGCAGGCATGACAATGGTCGCGGGGATGTCCATATGTTCAGCATGATATGCCACTGCCTGTGCGTGATTGCCTGCCGACATGGCAATAACTCCACGTTGGCGCTGTTCATCGGTCAGGCCGAGCATCGCATTTAGCGCACCGCGTGTTTTGAATGATGAGGTATGTTGCAGACATTCCAGCTTAAGATAAAGATCGCAGCCAAGATTGCGCGACAACATTGGCGCTTTTAGCATAGGAGTGCGAATAACCCGCCCACTAAGTAGATCAGCCGTCTGCCGGATTTGATTAGCGCTTATCGCCATGAATTGTTCCCCCTTATGGCAATCAGGCTCAAGAGACGATAATGATGGATTGTCTTTTGTGCCCGTTAAGGACTTAATCCTATCAGCGACTAACGCCGATTGTCGTTACCTATCTCCATCATGCAGGCGGTGATTGCCTGATAACGACTGATAATAAAACGCGCTTGCCATCCATTGCGACCAATTGCCATATCGTCACGAAAGCATGAGGAAAAGCGAAAAAGCCGGTTAGCGCCGAAGCAGGACGGCAATTTTGGGTGCAAAATACGTTAGGATGGCATCGGCACCGGCGCGTTTGAAACAAATCATCGCCTCTAAAATCGTGCGTTCACGATCGAGCCACCCCTGTTCAAATGACGCGCATAGCATCGAATATTCGCCGGAAACTTGATAGGCAATGCAGGGAACACCAAATTCAGCCTTCGCCCGCGCCAGAATGTCAAGATAGGGCATTCCTGGTTTGATAATAACCATGTCAGCACCTTCGGCCAGATCAAGCGCGATTTCATGCATCGCTTCATCACTATTTGCCGGATCCATCTGATAGGTCGATTTCTCTGCCTTGCCAAGCGATGCCCCGGCCCGAACCGCATCACGAAACGGCCCGTAAAACCCCGACGCATATTTTGCTGCATAGGCCATAATCTGAACATTCTGGTGGCCGGCTGCATCAAGCGCGGCGCGGATCGCGCCAACACGGCCGTCCATCATGTCTGATGGGGCGATGATGTCGCAGCCAGCATTCGCCTGACAGACGGCCTGCTCGCAAAGAACTTCGACGGTTTCATCATTCAGAATTTCGCCCTGATCCAGCAATCCGTCATGTCCGTGAGTGGTAAAGGGATCAAGCGCAACATCACAGATAACACCAAGGTCGGGATAGGCAGATTTCACCGCCGCAACCGCACGGCAAACAAGGTTGTCACCGTCACGGGCAAGGCTGCCGGCGTCGTCTTTCAAGGCCGCATCAATGGATGGGAAAATAGCAATTGCGGGGATGGTCAGCTCAACCGCCTTGGCGGCCTGCTGTAAAAGCCGGTCAATCGAATATCTGAAAACATCGGGCATTGCCGCAACTGGTTCGGCAATATCATGGCCTTCAATAACAAAAAGCGGCCAGATCAGATCGGCGGTTTCCAAACGATTTTCGGCAACAAGGCGGCGTGAAAATGCGCGATTACGATTGCGCCGCATTCTCGTGGATGGGTATTGACCTCGGCTCATGGGCTGGTTATCCGTATCTGATCTAAAGACCAACTATTCATAACGATCTGGGAACGTTTCTGCAATGGCACAGACGCATATTCACAATGACGTCAACGGCGTTGCGGGCTTGATCATGCTTGATCGTCCTAAGGCGCTAAACGCTCTGTCGGCTGAGATGGTAGCAGAAATCCGGGCAATTTTAATTGCCTGGCGTCATGATCCGTCGATCGGCCATGTCGTGATCGCCAGCAGTTCAACCCGCGCCTTTTGTGCGGGCGGCGATATCCGGCAGGCTCGTGATACTATTCTGGCCGGTGGCATTGATCAGGTGGACGCGTTTTTCCGGGATGAGTATCTGGTTGATCTTGCAATCGCTGAATTTGGCAAACCTATTATCGCGCTTTGTGACGGGGTGGTGATGGGCGGTGGGGCAGGGATTGCCGAGCATTGCTCGCATATTATCATGACCGAGACGACACGCTTCGCGATGCCGGAAACCAGCATTGGTCTGTTCCCTGATGTCGGGGCTAGCCTGTTTCTTGGACGCTGTCCATTGCCGGTTGCGCGGTTGCTTGGCATGACGGGATATATTATCCAAGGCGCCGATTGCTTGATGCTAGGGCTAGCCACATCGATGGTGCAATCCGTCGACATTGACGGGGTAAAAGCCGCGCTTTTGGCCTGTGCAACGGCCGATATTGATGATGTGATCAGGCATTTTGAGACCGACCCGGGTGTGCCCGCATTAAACCATCACATGCCGGTAATTAACCATGTTTTTGCAGGCGATGTGACGCCGGAAGAAATGCAGGAACGCGCACGAGACCTGGCCCAGTTGCGCCCCAACGACAAGCTGGTACAGCATTTAAACGAGGCTTTTGCCAGCCGATGTCCCGTGTCGATAAAGCTGTTTTGGCGTTTGTTGCATGAGGCCGATCACATAACTTCGGTGAAGGAGGCGCTGTCGCTGGATTTTCACCTTGCTATGCGAATGATTCGGCGTACCGACTTTGTCGAAGGGGTTCGTGCGGTTCTGGTTGACCGCGATAACGCCCCAAAATGGTCGCCAGAGCGTCTACAATTGGTGGCTAAGTCGTTATTGGACGATCTTTTTAACGAAGATGGGGTGCCGCCCTTGTGTTAATGCCAATCTCATCCTAATTTGGCGCTCTTATAGCTGGGTTAGGGATTGCGGTTTAATTCAGCCGATAAACGATCAATGCGCTATCTTCTAAAGAAGGAAAACAGATGCGTTTAAGCCAGTATTTTTTACCTGTTTTGAAAGAAACCCCGAAAGAGGCCCAGATCGCCTCGCATCGCCTGATGCTGCGCGCGGGGATGATCCAGCAATCCAGTGCCGGTATTTATTCATGGCTGCCGCTTGGCAAGCGTGTTCTGGATAAGATCGCCGCCATTGTCCGCGAAGAACAGGATCGCGCTGGAGCCCTTGAAATCTTGATGCCCACGCTGCAACCAGCAGAAATCTGGCAGGAATCCGGCCGGTATGACGATTATGGTGCAGAGATGCTGCGTATTCAAGACCGCCACAAGCGCGACATGCTTTATGGACCTACCAATGAGGAACAGGTTACCGATATTTTTCGCTCGCACGTCCGCAGCTATAAGGCGTTGCCGCTGAATCTTTTTCATATTCAGTGGAAATTTCGTGATGAGGTACGGCCGCGTTTCGGCATTATGCGGGGACGTGAATTTCTGATGAAGGACGCCTATTCCTTTGATTTGGATGGCGAGGGCGCACGCATCGCCTATAACAAGATGTTCGTGTCTTACCTGAAAACCTTTGCGCGGATGGGGCTGACGGCGATCCCGATGGAGGCAGATACTGGCCCGATCGGCGGTGATATGAGCCATGAATTTATCATTTTGGCGGAGACCGGCGAGAGCGGTGTTTATTTTCATAAAGACTGGCTGAAAACAGACCTTCTTGCTGACATCAATTATGATGCCGATTTGCAGCCTTTTGTTGATAGATTTACATCGATCTATGCGCGTGCAGATGAAAAGCATGATCCGACTAATTGTCCGGTTGCCAATGATGATCTGATGACTATGCGCGGCATTGAGATTGGGCACATATTCTATTTTGGCACAAAATATTCAGCAGCTATGGGAGCTACGGTCAGCGGCCCTGATGGTAAGAATTTACCGGTGCATATGGGGTCGTATGGTATTGGCGTTTCTCGTCTGGTTGGCGGTATCATTGAGGCCAGCCATGATGATAAGGGCATAATCTGGCCAGATTCAGTGGCACCATTCGGTGTTGCGGTGGTCAATCTAAAGCCGGGGGATGCCATTTGTGATGCAACCTGCCAGTCATTATATGATTCCTTGGCGGCGGCAGGGCATGACCCGCTTCTTGATGATCGTGACGACCGCCCGGGAGCCAAGCTCGCGGCGATGGATTTGATTGGAATTCCATGGCAGATTGTTGTTGGACCGCGCGGCATGGAAAATGGCGTAGTCGAGGTAAAGCGGCGTAAATCTGGTGAAACCAGAGAAGTTTCGGCAGAATTGGCACTAACCATGGTAGGCTTGAAACTATAGGATTGCTAGCAATTCAGGCAGCGGCGAAAAGGGCTATTTAATGGGATTTCTTTTCTCTCCGGTTGAACGGATGTTAGCGTTTCGCTATATGCGATCACGCCGCGCCGAAGGGTTTATTTCGGTAATTGCCTGGTTCTCGCTTGCAGGCATCACTCTTGGTGTCGCAACGCTGATCGTTGTTATGTCAGTGATGAACGGGTTTCGGGCCGAGCTGGTTAGCCGGATACTTGGGCTAAACGGTCATGTTGCCGTTTATTCAGCCAAGCCCGGCGGAATCGCTGATTTTGATCAGCTGGCTCTTAAACTAACCGATATACGTGATGTAATCGCGGTTACGCCGCAAATCGAAGGTCAGGTGATGGCAACGCAAAGCAGGGTTAGTGTCGGCGCCGTCGTGCGCGGTGTGCGCTGGTCTGATCTTGCGGTGCGCAAACCGTTGTGGAATTCGCTTGGCGAGGCTGAGATCACTGGGTTCCGGGACGGCGGCGGGGTGTTGATCGGCCGTGAAATGGCGTTCAAACTTGGGGTGAAATCTGGCGATAGCCTGACCTTGACCACCGCCAGGGGCAAGGCAACAGCATTTGGCACTGTACCGACCCGCCGTAAATTCAAAATTGTCGGTATCTTCAATGTTGGTATGTACGAGTACGATTCCACCTTTATCTTTATGCCTCTTGACCTTTCAGCTGACTTTTTAGGGTATGAAAACACCGTATCGGGTCTTGAAATCTATGTGTCAGCGCCGGAACAGATTGCAGCGCTTCGCCAATCTGTAAAACAGGCTGCAGGCGATGATCTGCGCGTTTTTGACTGGGTCGAACGGAACCGCAGCTTTTTGAATGCCTTAAGGGTCGAGCGCAACGTCATGTTCCTGATTTTGACGCTGATCATTCTTGTTGCGGCATTTAATATTATTTCGTCAATGATCATGCTGGTCCGGTCAAAAAATGCTGATATCGCCGTATTGCGAACCATGGGGGCCAGTGGCGGCAGCATCATGCGCATATTTCTGATGACGGGGGCAAGCATTGGCATTGTTGGCACCACAACTGGTACGCTGGTGGGGATGCTGTTCTGTTGGAATATTGATACGATCAAACAGGCGATTGAAAATCTGTCGGGAGCTGAGTTGTTTGCGGCGGAAATATACTTCCTGTCTAACCTCCCCGCCAAAATTGACCCGCAGGAAGTTTTGATGGTCGTACTGATGGCATTGGGGCTATCATTCGTTGCCAGCCTCTATCCGGCATGGCGGGCGTCCAGGGTTGCCCCGGCCGAGGCGTTGCGCTATGAGTGAAATCCCAGCGGTAAAATCATCGGAACCTTTGCTGGAATTACGCAATATCCAGCGCAGTTATTTCCAAGGCACGGTTAAACTCGATGTTCTGAATAACGCCAGCCTGGCGGTCCATACCGGCGAAATGAAGGCCCTGGTTGGTCCCTCAGGATCAGGTAAATCGACATTATTAAATATTGCCGGTCTGTTAGAACGACCAGATGCGGGTGCGGTGCTTATTGATGGAATGGAAACTGGCAAGCTCAGCCGGTCAAGATGGGGACGATTGCGGCGAACCCATATCGGTTTCGTATTTCAGTTCCATCGTCTATTGCCTGAATTTTCCGCTCTGGAAAATGTAATGATACCGCAGATGCTGAACGGGCTCGATCGTGATGAAGCTGCCACGCGCGCCGAGCAATTGCTTGCCATGGTTGGGCTGCAGGCGCGCGCAAACCATCGACCGGGTCTGTTATCAGGTGGAGAGCAGCAGCGTGTGGCGATTTCTCGTGCGGTGGCGAATGCGCCGCGGGTGCTGCTTGCTGATGAGCCGACCGGTAATCTTGATCCTGATACGGCAAAAGATGTTTTTCATCATCTCTCGACCATTACGCGGGCAACTGGTACCGCGGCATTAGTGGTTACGCATAATCAACAACTTGCTCTAAAGATGGACTCGGTTCTGACGATTGTCGATGGTAAAATCATTTCAATTGGCTAGATTTACGGCGCAGCTTTGGGGTAGTGTCTAGGGCTTCATTTTTCGATTGCTGAAAGCCTCTAATGCCCGCCAGTTTTGTCCATCTCAGACTGCATAGTGCCTATTCACTGGCCGAATCAACGCTGCGCATCAAATCGCTGTGTTCATTAATTGCAGATGATCAGCAGCCTGCCGCGGCGATAACCGATACAAACAATATGTTCGGCGCGCTTGAATTTGCCCAAACACTGGTCAGCGCTGGCGTTCAGCCGATAATGGGAACTCAGATCAACCTTAAGGATGCCCAAGGTCAGGGCGAGGTTGTGCTTTTGGCGAAAAGCGATCTTGGCTATATGAATCTGTCAAAATTACTGTCCAAAACCTTGCTTGAGGCTGATGCGGTGAGTGATCCGGCCTGTTTGCTAGATGATTTGGCAGCACATGCCGATGACCTTATCCTTCTAAGCGGCGGTGCGCT